>JBFWWD010000175.1:0-12579 GCA_050246385.1 Geminicoccaceae bacterium | reverse complement strand
CTCGCCGTGCTCCGCCGCCGGCTGCGCCTGCGGCCGCGGATCTGGCGCCCGGGCCACACGACGCTCGCGGCGGTGGTGGTCGTGGGCAGCGTGGTCCATGCGCTGCTGGTCGAGGGTGCCATGGGGACGGTGTCGAAGGCAGCGCTCTGCGCGCTGGCTCTGGCGGCGGCAGCGAAGGCCATCGCCGATCTGCGATCCTGGACGCTGCTGGCACGCCGCAGGGCGTGAGTGCCTTCCCTGGCCTTCAGTCCAAGCGGCGATGCCAGCACCGTCGGGTCGTTGCTGGCCGGCATCACGGCCAGCCCCATCGCCGGATCGAGACCGACGGCCGGCAGCTCCAGGCGCCCGACATCACCTTGCGGCCGAAGAAGATCGCCTCCGCCTGCCTCGACCGTGACGAGGCGCTCCCGCCTCGACCGTTGCGGCGGCGGGGCGGGGCGGGGATGCTGCCGCGGCGGTCGGGCAGGGGAGGCAGGATGGACTGGACGGTCATGTCGCGCGCGGAGCGCGACCGCGCCTTCAACAATCTCGCCCATGTCGGGGCGGAGGCGGCGCAGGCCAAGCGCGCGGAATGGGAGGCGGCCTCGCAGGCGCTGCGCGCGCGCCGGCCGGAGCATCTGGATCTGGCCTACGGGCCAGCCGAGCGGACCAGGTGGGACCTCTATCCCGCGGCCGACCCGGCGGCACCCTGCCTGGTGCACATCCATGGCGGCTACTGGCAGCGCGGCAGCCGGGAGGGCTTCGCCTGCCTCGCCGCGGGGGCGCTCGCCGCGGGCTGGTCGGCCGCACTGCCGGGCTACACGCTGGCGCCGGAGGCGAGCCTGACCCGGATCGTGGCGGAGCTGCGCACGGCCTTCGACTGGCTGGCGGCCGAGGCGGCGGGCCACGGGATCGCGGGGCCGGTGATCGTCACCGGCTGGTCGGCCGGCGGGCAGCTGACGGCACTGCTGCTGGAGCATCCCAAGGTGACGGCGGGGCTCGCGATCTCGGGCGTGTTCGAGCTCGGGCCCCTGCGCGACGTGCCGCACGTGAACGATGCCGCCCGGCTGAGCGACGCCGAGGTGGCGGGCCTGTCGCCGATGCGGCTGCCGGGGGTGGACAAGCCGCTGGCGCTCGCCTACGGCACGGCCGAGCTGCCGGCGCTGGTGGCGAGCAGCCGCGACTTCCACGCCCGCCGGGCGGCGGCGCACCTGCTGGGCGAGCTGGTGCCGGTCCCGCGCGCGAACCATTTCACCGTCCTGGACGGGCTGCGGACGCCGGGGGGCCTGCTGACCCGGACGGCGCTGCGGCTCGCGGAGCGGCCGGCCGGGTAGGGGCCCGGGCCCTATCGCGCGGCGACCGAAGGGGCGGAACGGGTGTGCTGCTCTCTTCGCGGTTGAACGCCCCTGGCCTTTGCGCTAGCGGCCCTGCATGAGCGAGAGCAGCTTCTCCGGCCGGACCTTCGCCGCCCTCCTGTTCGACATGGACGGCACGATCATCAACTCCATCGCCGCGGCCGAGCGGGCCTGGACCGCCTGGGCCGAGCGGCACGGGCTGGACGTCGCTGCCTTCCTGCCGACCATCCACGGCGTGCGCGGCATCGAGACCATCACCAACCTGGCGCTGCCCGGCGTGGATCCAGCGGTCGAGGCGGACACGATCCTGCTGGCCGAGATGGAGGATGTGGCGGGCGTGGTGCCGATCGACGGTGCTGCCCCGTTCCTGGCGTCCCTGCCGGCCGACCGCTGGGCCATCGTCACCTCCTCGCCGCGCAGGCTGGCGCTGCGCCGGCTCGCCGCCGCCGGGCTGCCCGTACCGGCCGTGCTGGTGACCGCCGAGGACGTCGAGCGCGGCAAGCCGGCACCCGACTGCTTCCTGATCGCAGCCGAGCGCCTGGGCCAGCGGATCGAGGACTGCCTCGTGTTCGAGGACGCCCCGGCCGGCATTGCAGCCGCCGAGGCCGCGGGTGCGGCGGTAGCGGTTGTGACGGTGACGCACCGGCATGCGCTGGAGACGGGCCATCCGACGATCACCGGCTACGGCGCGCTTACCGCCGAACTCCTGCGCCGCTGATCGGGCCTCGCCGTCTGGTCACCGGTTCCGTCAGGGGTAGCCAGTATGTTCATCAGTGGTATCCGGTACGGGTTAACGCGCTCCGGAGCGGCGCTATCGGCCGGTGATCTATGTTGCGTGATGGTTAATTGCGTAGGGTGTCCCCGGAATCCGCGCTTCGATTGATCCGGTACGGCTAATTCCAGTTATGGCATCGTCCCGCCGGTGTTCATAGTTGATTCTCCGGGTCTAGGGCACCCGCGCGGACATGCATTATCGGGCGTTGACGGAAATGGCTCAACAGGCCCGTCATCGGCAGGTATAAGCTTTTGTTTTGACTTCGGTTCTGTATCTTTACGAGGTGTCGACGGCCCATCAAGCTCCTTGAACGAACATTCACTTAAAGTACAAGCTACTGCCTTCGTCGGAACCTCAATTACAACAGAGGTTGCAGCCGCCAACACTGCTCCCTCGCACGCAACTGGCCCAAAGGAGCAAGCCGCCACAACTCCCGTCCACTCTAGAACGCGATTTGCAACGAAGTTATCGCTAACATCAATGACTGCCTTTTCGACGCATTGTAAGCTGCACGACAACGTGCTGTCGCTCTCTTCTCTGTGCTCTGAGAGATCCTGTTCTGATGTGACTGCATCGCCCTCTTTTCCCTCCGCAATCTTAGGCGGTGCAATTTTCCTGTCTGAAGTTCTACTTGCAGTCTGGCCGCCCCCTTGGCTTAGACTTGATTGCCTGAGTTTCAGTTTGTCTTCGGCACAGGATCGGCAAAATTGCCCAGGCGTTGAATCTACTGTGCCTTGACTTGTTCGACCTTCTAATGCGCTCAAGACGAAATTGGTGCGTAGGACTAGTAGCTCGCCCAATGGCGCATCCCTTGGCGAATAGGGGTGAGACGATCCTCGCGTAGAACGTGCCTCATCGATCGCATGAGTTACTTGAGCCGGATCCCATAGAAAGGAGAAACTGATGTCGTCCTCACGCAATCCTGCCTCTATAGTGTTGTCTCGTCCTAGGAATCGCTCCGCCTGCCTCAAGGCCGGTTGAAAACGCGCTAGCGCGTCAACGAGCCCGCGAGACTCGGGTCTTACTCTCTCATTTAGGATGAAATCCTGCTGAAGTGCTGTGAGCATTGGCTCCATAACACCCCTCAAGACGCCAAATTGGGCAACGTCGTGTTGCAGTGCTGAAACTATGATATCGTCGGTAATCTCCGGCCTTACCGCATTGAGGTAGTTCGCAAACATTCTTACGGCGATGGCCGTGTTAAGATGAATTGCAAGTTCAGATTGGTAATCCGGCGTATAGAGTGCCACAAATATCTGGCGATCAAAATCACTCATAGAGAGATGTGAGATAGTATTCCGGATGTCATCCTTATAAAGGCTTCCAGAGGTTTTGTGAGCCGGATGCGGCCGAGGTTCTCTGTACGTTCCCAACGCTGCGGATGCGCGCTCCGTAACAAGACTATCAATACAAAGCGCAGCAAATGCCATGCCATTTTTAAGAAGCGCGTCCGCCAGGGCACCGTCATCGCGCGAATTGCCACTTTCAATCCGTTTTATTACCAAATCACGAATGGGCACTTGGTCAGCTCTGGAAAGGCCGATGTGCTCGCGGATAGATGGATTTAGGGTTCTATCAAACAAATAGTCGGCGAAAAATCCGCATGTCATATGGCAGTTAAGCTCGCCGGAGACGGTTTCTGATTTGAATGGCACGGTGAGAATCTCGTCTTCTGGTTCAACAATATATGTGTCGTATATAGAGGTCCGTGAAATCGAGCGGGCAAATTTTTCGATCGCATGGTCAAGGCTGGGATCGTTTGGGCAGAGGTTCGAATTTCGATATCTAACAAGTAGATCGCTTAGAATGCTCGGCGGAGAAGGATAGGGAATCACTTCCTTCTCACGCGATGGTCTCCGTGGATTGAAGATATCTGAATCCTGGTCGGGATTTGGGGTTAGTCCTTCAGGTGCGGCGCCTGGGCCGGAGGCGCCGGATGTTTGACCGAGGGCTGGGATGCCAAGGGCCATGATTAAAGCAGAAGCCATTACCGCGTGAACTGCTGACGACCACATCGAGATTGTCTCCGAAGCTGACTTGTGCCGCCGTGCCGGCCATCGGTGGATCAATCAGTTTGGCGGTTTGAATATCGCATTTCCTGTTCTTGCGATACCTGGTTCACGGTACCAGGTCCCGCCAACGATAGGTTAACGGGACGCGGGTTCACGGTACCGTGAACCACCAACGAGAAGTTAATGGGCTCGCGCTTACCGGATGGCCGAAAGCGGCGTTGGCACTCGATCAAGCTGCCTTCAGTTCAAACAGCGTCCGGCGATGCGGCCTCGTTCATCTCCTGCCCGATCTGCCAGGCGAGCACCTCCTTCAGGGCCTGGGCCTCGACCTCCTCGCGGATGCCTTCCTCGTCGAGGAAGTCGTCGAAGGACGAGCCGATTCGGCCTCTCTCTGTGTTGCTCATCACGTCGTCCTGGATCATTCGGCCGGCAGGGTGGCGGACGTCTCCCTTGGCGCTCGGGCTGCCGCAAGCGTCATGCGCTTCCTTCGAGGGCCAGCACGCGCAGCTCCAGTGCGTTCAGGCGGTCCTCGTTCAGTCCCTGAGCGGCCGGCAGCTCGACGCGGGTTCCCGGCCCAGCGCCGTGAGCAGCTCGTCCCTCAGCCGCTCGGCCCTGCGCTCGATCTCGTGCCGCACAGCCCCAGCATCAGCTTGACCAGGTCCAGATCGCCCTCGAGCCGGCCGAGCCGCCGGTCGATCTGCGCCAGCACGCGGCCATGCTCGGCCTGCGCCTCACGCAGGCGGTCAAGCTTGGCCTCGACGCGTTCCCAGACTGCTTGCACCCGCTCGTCGCCGTTGCCGGACATCCGGTGCTCCGCCCTCGGTCACCGTCAGATTAGCCGGGCGAGCGGGTGGCTGCCAGTACTCCGCAGGCTGACGGAGTGAGCGGCGGGTCTCTCGGTACCAGGGGGTCTCTCGGTACCAGGTGCCACCAACGAGAGGTTAACGGACGCGATCCGCTGCCCCTCAGACCAGCTCCAGCCTCAAACGACGCCCGACCACCACCGCCGCCTTTTGCAAGGTATGCAGCGTCACCGAGGTGTTCGTGGGATCGAGCAGGCGGTCGAGCTGGGCGCGGCTGGTGGACATGCGGCGCGCCATGGCGGTCTTGGTCAGGCCGACGGCCTTCATCTCCTGCTCGATCTGCCAGGCGAGCACCTCCTTCAGCGCCTGGACCTCGACCTCCTCGCGGATGCCTTCCTCGTCGAGGAAATCGTCGAAGGACGAGCCGATCCGGCCTCTCTCGACCTCGCTCATGGCGTCGTGTCCCTCCATCGTCTCATGGCGATCTCGATCTCGCCGGGCGGGGTCTGCTGCGTCTTCTTGATGAAGCCGTGCAGCAGAACCATGGCTCCGCCGCGCTCGGCGAAGATCACCCGCGCGACCCGCCCGTCCGGAAGATCGCTGCGTACTTCCCACAATCCCCGGCCCAACGAACGGCACAACGGCATGCCGATCGGCCAGCCGAACTCCACCCGCTTGATGTCCAGACCGACGACCCGACGCGCACGCGGCTCGAGCTCGCGCAGCCAATCACGTACCGGCTCTCGGCCACTGGCCGACTCGTAGAACCTTGCCGGAAGCCGCTTCAGATCCACAGAGGCAAAGTATCAAATTCGGTACGCAGATTCAAGATCGGGCTTGCACGACCATCGTCTACGGCTGGCTTCGGCGGCAGTGAGTCGGGCGGCTGCTCGCTCCCCTCACTCCGCCACCCGCTGCGCCGTGGCGCGGGGCTCGAAGCCGGCGGCGACCCGCTCGGGATTGGTCTCGACGAAGACGAAGTTGCCGCCGTCGGGGGCGATGAACAGGTCGTAGAGGGTGCCGTCGGCGTAGGTGACGGTGCCGGTGCAGTCGGCGGCGACGGTGTAGCTGCCGGGTTGGCGGAGGTTGCGCTCGAGCTTGCCGCCCGCGTTGGTGGTGGTGACGCTGCGCATGCCGCCCGCACCGTCATAGACCTCGTAGCCGGCGACGGCGAACGGGGTCGCGCCGCCGGCGGCGACGGTCATGCCCGAGAAGGCGAAGAGGTAGGTGCCGCTGAGAGTGGCCAGCGAGCATTGCGCCGAGGCGTCCGCGGCGCGGGCGAGGTGCGGGTGGGCCAGGGCGAGAGGCAGGGCGAGGGCTATCGCGCGGAGGCGGCTGTTCATGTGGCGTGGACCATGGTTGGGCTGTCGCTCCCTGTGGCGTGCCGCGTTGGTACGGCAACGGTTGTGGGCGACGAACGGTCTGGCAAGCAGCCTCAGCGCTGCTTCGGGTCGAGCACGTCGCGCAGCCCGTCGCCGAGCAGGTTGAAGCCGAGGCTGACCAGGACGATGGCGAGACCCGGCATGGTGGCGACCCACCAGTAGTCGAGCACGTAGGCGCGGCCGGTGGAGATCATGGCTCCCCATTCCGGGGCGGGGGGCTGGGCGCCGAGGCCGAGGAAGCCGAGACCGGCGGCGGTGAGGATGATGCCGGACATGTCCAGCGTGAGGCGGACGATGAGGGAGGAGGTGCACAGAGGGGCGATGTGGAAGAGGACGATGCGCAGGGCCGAGGCGCCCTGCATGCGGGCGGCGGCGATGAAGTCGGAGCGGCGGTGGGTGAGGGTCTCGGCGCGGGCGAGGCGGGCATAGGGCGGCCAGGCGGTGATCGCGATGGCGATGATCGCGTTCTCGATGCCGGGGCCGAGGGCGGCGACGAAGGCCAGCGCCAGGATCAGGCGCGGGAAGGCCAGGAAGACGTCGGTGATGCGCATGAGCACGGTGTCGAGCCAGCCGCCGGCATAGCCCGCCACCGTGCCGACCAGCAGCCCGACCGGGCCGACGATGACCGCGACCAGGGCGACGATGGCGAGCGTGATGCGCGACCCCCAGACGATGCGGGAGTAGATGTCGCGGCCGAGCTCGTCGGTGCCGAGCCAGTGCGCGGCCGAGGGCGGCTCGAGGCGCTGGGCGAGCTCCTGGGCGATCGGCGACTGCGGCGCCAGCCAGGGGGCGAGGGCGGCGACCAGGACCAGGAGCAGGACGATGGCGAGGCCGAGCAGCGCCATCGGGTTGGCGCGGAAGGCGAGCCACGAGCCGTAGGCCTGACCGAGCCGGGCCTGGGTGGCCGAGCGCGGCGTGTCCGTGAGCAGCCAGGCGCGCCAGCCGGCGGGGGCGGTCGGGGCGAGGATCGTGCTCACGTCCGCGCCCTCGGGTCGAAGACGCGGTAGAGCAGATCGGAGAGGAGGTTGAGGCCGATGAACACGCAGCCGACGACGATGGTGGCGCCGAGCACGGCGTTCATGTCGGCGTTGAGCAGTGAGCCGGTGAGATAGGCGCCGAGGCCGGGCCAGGCGAACACGGTCTCGGTGATCACCGAGCCCTCGAGCAGCCCGCCATAGCTGAGGGCGACGACGGTGATCAGCGGCACGGCGGCGTTGCGCAGGGCGTGGCACCAGACGATGCGCCACTCCGGAACGCCCTTCACGCGGGCGGCGGTGATGTATTCCTGGCGCAGCTGCTCGAGCATCAAGGAGCGGGTCATGCGCGCGATGTAGGCGAGGGAGAAGTAGCCCAGGATCGCGGCGGGCAGGATGACGTGCGAGAGCGCGTTCCAGAACACGTCCCATTCGCCGGCGAGCGCAGAATCGAGCAGGATCACGCCGGTGACGGGGGTGACCAGATCCTCGTAGAACACGTCGAGCCGGCCGGGGCCCTCGACCCAGCCGAGCTTGGCGTAGAACAGGAGCAGGCCCATCAGGCCGAGCCAGAACACCGGCACCGAGTAGCCGACCAGCCCCACCACCCGGACGAGATGGTCGGGCCAGCGGCCCTGCCAGACCGCGGCCGCGATCCCCATCGGGATACCCAAGAGGACGCCCAGGATGGTGGCGGCGGTGGCGAGCTCGAGCGTGGCCGGAAAGACGCGGGCGATATCCTCGATCACCGGCCGCGAGGTCAGCACGCTCCGGCCGAAGTCGCCCTGGAGCACGGCCTTGAGGTAGAGCAGGAACTGCTGCCACAGCGGCAGGTTGAGGCCGAGCTCGATCCGCACCCGCTCATAGACGTCGGGCGGGGCGCGGTCGCCGACCGCGGCCAGCACCGGGTCGACCGGGACGACGCGGCCGATCAGGAAGGTGATCAGCAGGAGGCCGAGGAAGGTGACGGCGAGGGTGAGCGCGAGGCGCGTGGCGCCGCCGAGGAGCTTCAACATGGGTGCCGAGGCTGGTGCATGGCGCCGGCAGGGTCGGCGCGGTGCGGCGCAGCGTCAAGCGTGGGCTGGCCCTCAGCCCGCAGGACGATCGCGCGAGCCCGGGCAGGGGCCGTCGAACAGGGGCGAGACGTCGAGCGCCTTGGTGCCCTTGGGGCCGGGAGGGCGGACGACCGTGGCGGTGTAGCGCATGTACATGCGCTTCTGCAGGGAGGCGTCGGGCGGAAATCCGCCCACGGCGCTGTCGTTGATGAAGTCGAGGAACGGCTTGGTCGGCTTGCCGGGCGGCAGCTTCGTTCCGGGTGCGCCGGCGATGAAGGCCGAGCCCTCGTCGACGCCGCCGTTGGAGGTGATGCGGAACCAGTTGGACTGGACCTGCCAGGTGCCGACCCGGTCACCCACCGTGGCGACGAGCAGCTGGCGGAACTTGCGGTAGCGCTCGGCATAGGCGTCGCACCATTTGGCCCAGTCGGCGCGCAGGTCGAGGCTGGTGACGCCGCACTTCTGGACCCCGCCGACGGTTTTGGGCGTGGTCTCGATGAGGCATTGGAGAAAGTCGGTCGTGAGGAGCCTCCGCTCGCGGCTCATGGCATTGAAGCCCGCCAGTGCCCGGACGTGCGCGGCGCCCTGGACCTTCGGGTTGCGGGCGAGGTCGTTGAGCGCCAGCGCGTTCGCCTCCACCTTGGCGGCGAAGCGCACGATCGGCTCGCACGGCCTGGCGCAGCAGCGATGCTCGGGCGTGATCTTGAGGCGATAGCGCTGCCACGCCTGGTCGACGATCAAGCCCTGCTCGCTGATCCGCTCCGGGCTCGCCGGCGCGCATTGCGGCAGCGCCTGCGCCGGCGCCATGACGGCCGCGCCGAGGAGAAGGCGTCCGGCCAGCACAGAAGGCCACACTCTTCGGTCAACTTCCGCGTGCTTCATAGGAGTCCCCGGTGACCGGCTTCGAACAGGCCGATTCGGCAACTAGACTAACAGAAACGATGCACGGAGTCCGATCATGTCCGCACCGCCGCCACTCGAGATCCGCGATGCGGACGAGGCGGATCTACCGGAGATCCTGGCGATGCTGGTCGACGACATGCTGGGTGCGGCGCGCGACAGCGGCGGGGTCGACCCGGCCTATGTCGAGGCGCTGCGCGCGATCCAGGCCGAGCCGAACAGCCGTCAGCTGGTCGCGATCGAGGATGGGCACGTGGTCGGCTGCTTCCAGCTCAGCTTCCTGCCGGGACTCGGGCGGCACGGCAGCTGGCGGGCGCAGATCGAATCGGTGCGGGTGGCGAGGATGCGGCGCAGTGCCGGGATCGGGGCTCTGATGATGCGTTGGGCGATCGAGCAGGCACGGCAGCGAGGGTGCGCGCTGGTCCAGCTCACCACCGACAAGCGGCGGGCGGACGCCCACCGCTTCTACCGGCGGCTCGGCTTCGAGGCGAGCCACGAGGGCATGAAGCTGATGCTGTGACGGCGGGGCGCGCCGGACCGGCCCGGGCGCGCCCCGGGGCCGCTACTCCTTGTAGCCCTGCCAATATTTGTTGTCGTCGAAGCTTGGGCCCCAGATCAGGCCCTTGACGTCGGCGCGCACGGCCGGCGTCTCGGTCTCCTGGGCGAAGATGACGAAGGGCGAGACCTGCTGGTGCTCGCGCTGCAGCGCCTCGTAGGTGGCGGCCCGCTTGGCGGCGTCACGCTCGAGCACGGCGCCCTGGGTGACCTTGGTCATCTCGGGGATGTCCCAGGCATTGCGCCACGCCAGCGTCTTGCTCTTCGCGTCGTCCTGGTTGTCGACGTTCATCGCGAAGGTCTCGGCGTTGGTGTGCGGGTCCTGATAGTCGGGTCCCCAGCGGCCGATATAGATGTCGTGCTGGCGGGCGCGGTAGACGGTGAGGTTCTGCTTGTCGTCGCCGGGGATGATCTCCACCTCGACCCCGGCCTGCGCCCAGGTCGCCTGGATCGCCTGCGCCAGATCCTTGGTCGGCGAGTTGTTGCGGGTGTGCATCGTGACCTTGAAGCCGTCGGGCAGGCCGGCCTTGGCCAGCAGCTCCTTGCCCTTGGCGAGGTCGAACTTGTAGGGCGTGTCCTCGATGGCACCCAGGAAGCCCTTGGGCAGGAAGGACTGGTGCACGGTCGCCTTGCCCTGCAGGATGGTGTCGACCAGCGCATCGTAGTCGACCAGCCATTTCAGCGCCTCGGGCACGCCGGGCTTGCCCAGGAACTCGCTCTTCTGGTTCAGGCCCAGGTACCAGATGCTGCCCTTGGGCGCGCTGACCACCTCGATGCCTTCCACCCCTTTGACGGCGGCCACGTCCTCGGGCGAGAGCTTGCGCGCGACGTCGATGTCGCCCTTCTCGAGCAGGAGGCGCTGGGTCGCGGATTCGGGGATGTGGCGGGTGATCACGCGCTTGAACTTGGGAGCGCCACGCCAGTAGTCGGGATTGCCGTCGAGGGTGACGCTCTCGTTCGGCTTCCAGGCGCGCAGCTTGAATGGGCCGGAGCCGGCGGAGTTGGTCTTGAGCCATTCGTGGCCCAGGTCGCCGTCCTTCTCGTGCTCCTGGACCAGCTTGCTGTCGACGACCGAGCCGACGCCCGAGGTCAGGCAGTAGAGCAGAAAGGTCGGCGCGTAGGCCTGATCCATGGTCAGCACGAGCGTGCCGTCATCGGTGGCCTTGATGGTCTCGGCCATGTTCTCGGGCGTGAACCCGAACTGCGAGAGGATGAAGCCGGGCGACAGGTTGAGCTTCACCACCCGCTGCAGCGAGTAGGCGACGTCCGCCGCGGTGAGCGGATTGCCGGAGTGGAACTTGATGTCCGGGCGGATCTTGAAGGTCACCTGCTTGCCGTCGTCCGAGACGCTCCAGCTCTCGGCGACCAGACCCTCGAGCTTGCTGACGTCGTCGGCGGGGTAGGTGACCAGCCGGTCGTAGATCTGGGCCTGGATCTCCGCGGCCGAGAACTCGAACACCTCGGCCGGGTCGAGGCTGATCATGTCGTCGATGGCGTCGGCGAGCACCAAGCCGTCCTTGGGCGTCTCGGCCCGGGACGGTGCGGCGCCCGCGGCCAGCGCGACGAGCGCGGCCCCCAGGCACAGCCCGAACAGCTTACGCATTCTTCTGTCCTTCAATCGTTTGTGCTTTGTGGGTCGGGAGGGTCAACGTGGGGATGACTCGTGTCAAGATGGGTGAAGGTTGGCCGACCAAATGGCAGATCCTGAAGGCGGGTGCTACGGCGCCCCAACGCCGCGGTGCGCGCTGACGGAGAACAATCGGTCTGCTGCTATTGAGGTAGGCTCTGCCTAGACACGCTCTGTGCGGTCACATCGAGCAACTGCTTGAGAGAGTATATGGAGGTTGAAGAAGATCATGAGCAATGCGGTAGCTTATAAATACGATGCGGCATTTTCGTATCTAAGTCAAGATCAAAATATTGTTGAAACCATAAGAGATAGAATTGAGAGTCGAATCAATGTTTTTACATACACTGAACATCAGAGCTCAATGGCGGGGGCCGACGGGCTCGATTTATTGAAGACAATATATCAAAATGAGGCTAGAACAGCTATTATATTTCATAGAGACGGATGGGGAGAGAGCGGATGGACTAGGATCGAGTCTCTTGCCATTAAGCTTAGAGGGATTGAAGATGGATTTCGATCGGTATTGATACTAAAGCAAGACAGCTCGAATTTGCCGTCTTGGTATCCAGAATCTCAATTCTGGTTGGATCTCGCACGATTCGGTGCTGATGCTGCCGTCGGGGCGATTGAGGGGCGCGTTCGAGAACGAGGCGGGAACGTCCAGTCCGAAACCGCCGCCCATCGCGCTGCCCGTCTCGCAAAGAAGCTGAAATTCCAGAAGCTGCGTGAGGCGACCCTCTTTTCCGAGA
This sequence comes from Geminicoccaceae bacterium, assembly GCA_050246385.1. GTDB lineage: Bacteria > Pseudomonadota > Alphaproteobacteria > Geminicoccales > Geminicoccaceae > Benzoatithermus. The sequence continues at coordinate 410 of JBFWWD010000175.1, read as the reverse complement.
GAGCGGTCCAAGAAGGCTCCAGAATGTTCGCTCTTCTGCAACGTAAAGTTGATGGAATGGCGGAGGAATTCAACAGCCAGCACAGCGAACTCAGATTGAGAATATCAAATTCCAGGCCGGCGCAGTGCTTTGATCTCAGTGCGTTTGGATTCTGTATTAATGTAAATTGGCAATATTTCGCGGCAAACGATGTAACAGATGCGTCATTGACATTAACAACCATAAAATATGATCGTCTTGGTCTCAATCAAGGAAAGAATCTCTTGAGTCAAAAGCTCATGATTGATTATATCGATTCAGGTAAATTTATATGGCGTGATAATAATAGTGTCATTTATGATGTAGATTCGCTTGCGGAATTTATAGTGAAGGAGTTACTCGGGAGAGTGGATGCCAAATCTGAGCAGGTT
>JBFWWD010000174.1:0-12614 GCA_050246385.1 Geminicoccaceae bacterium | reverse complement strand
CTGCCGATTGGCGCGCCGCTGGATCGCATAGCCGTCGTCGTGCGTGGCGGCGCCCGCCAGCCTCCCGAGCCGCCGCCGGGCCAGGCGGGCGCTCACCACCACCTCCGCCGCCTCCGCTAGCGTCGCCTCGTCCATGCTGGGCCTCCCGGTCGCTTCGTTGACATGGGCTGTCGGCGACTTCTAGCCTGCCCGACATGATGGCGGCGATCCTGGAGCGGCTCGACGACAAGCGCCAGGGTATCGTGGCGCTGACGACGATCCGGCTGTCCGGCGCGCGGGCGTGATCCGACCCGGACCGCTCAACGGCCTCGGGGATGTCAAGGGGCTGGTCGTAGGCAATGCCGAGGACGAGGCGGCGCGGACGGGCGTGACCGTGGTGCTCGCGGATCCACCAGCCTTGGCCGCCGCTGACGTGCGCGGCGGCGCGCCCGGAACGGTCAATACGGATGCGTTGCGCCCTGGTGGCCTGATCACGCGGGTGAACGGTGTCGTGCTGTCGGGAGGATCGGTGTTCGGCCTGGAGGCTGTGGCCGGCCTGATCGATTGGCTGGCGGAGCGGGGGCGGGGCTTCGCCGAGTGGGGGCCGTGTCTGCCGATCGTCACCGGCGCGATCTTGTTCGATCTCTTGAACGGGGGCGACAAGGCGTGGGCCGGTCGGGCGCCCTATCGCGCTCTGGCGGCGCGCGCGGCCGATAGCGCAGCGGCAGGCACGCGGCTCGGCAATGTCGGCGCCGGCTTCGGTGCCGTCGCCGGTTCCCGGAAGGGCGGGCTCGGTACCGCCTCGGCGGTCGACCCGGTGACCGGAGCGACGGTTGGCGCGCTGGTCGCCGTAAATTCCGTGGGTTCGGTCACCATGCCGGGCAGCCGGACGATGTGGGCTTGGCACCTGGAACAAGACAAGGAGCTGGGCGGACAGGTTGCGCCACGCGACGCTACCGGCCACGCATTCGAGACCAAGCGCGGCATCGGCATGAACACGACCATCGGCATCGTCGCCACCGATGCCAGGCTGGACCATGGCGGAGTGCAGCGATTGGCTGCGATGGCCCAGGGCGGCTACGCCTACGCGATCCGGCCGATCTATACGCCCTATGACGGCGACACGATGTTCGCTCTGGCGACGAACGCCGTACCGCTGCCGGACCAACCCGACGCGCTGGTGCGACTCGGTGCGATCGCCGCGGACGTCGTCGCGCGCGCCGTCATGCGCGGCATTTACGAGGCCCGCAGCCTTGGTGAGATCCCCGCCTACCGGGACGATTGACGCCGCCGCAGCTCACTCCGCGGCGGTAGCTTCGACAGCGGCCAACGCCGTCTGCCGGCGCCGGAACAGCGAGGCGAGCAGCCGCGAGAGGTCCTCCATGTAGGTGTAGAGGACGGGCGTGATGAACAGCGTCAGGACCTGCGAGACCAGCAGGCCGCCAACCACGGCAATGCCCAGCGGCTGACGCAGCTCCGCGCTCGCGCCGTGACCGATGGCGATCGGCAGCACGCCCATGATCGCGGCCAGCGTCGTCATCATGATCGGGCGGAAGCGCAGCAGGCACGCCTCGCGGATGGCGACCAGCGGCTCCGCCCCGGCACGCTGCCGCACGAGGGCCACGTCGATCATCATGATGGCGTTCTTCTTGACGATGCCGATCAGCATCAGCAGGCCGATGATCGCGATCACGCTCAGATCCATGCCGAACAGCTCGAGCGCCGCGAGCGCGCCGACGGCGGCTGCGGGCAGCCCGGTCAGGATGGTCAGCGGATGGACGAAGCTCTCATAGAGCACGCCCAGCACGATGTAGATCGTCACCACCGCCGCCAGCAGCAGCAGGCCCTGGTTGCCGAGCGCATCCTCGAACACGCGGGCCGTGCCCGAGAAGGTCGTGTTGACCGAGGACGGGACGCCGAGCTCGGCCTTGATCACCTCGAGCTGGTCCACCGCGTCGCCCAGCGAGACGCCGTCCGGCAGGTCGAAGGAGACCGTCACCGCCGGAAGCTGGCCGAGCTGGTTGATCGTGAGCGGACCGGCGGTCCGTTCGACCGTGGCGAACGCCGAGAGCGGCACGAGCTTGCCCGAGGCGGCGTGGATGCGGATCTGGTCGAGCCGCTCGGCCGTCCAGGCCAGTCGTGGATCGAACTCCACGATCACCGGATAGTCGTCGCCGGTGGTGTAGATGGTCGAGATCTGCCGCGAGCCGAAGCCGCTGTAGAGTGTCGAGCGGAGCTGGTCGGCGCTGATGCCGAGCGCACGCACCTTGTCCCGATCGACCTCGATGCGCGCCTGGAGGGCCGTGTTCTCGAGATCGTCGGTGACGTCGACGAAGGTGTGGTCCTGCCGCATGCGGTCGACCAGGCGCGTGGCCCAGCCGTCGAGCTCGTCGCGGTCGAGCCCCTGGACGACGAACTGGTACTGGCTCTTGCTCTGCCTACCGCCGAAGCTGAGATTCTGCACGGGCACGACGAAGGAGTTGATGCCCGGGATCTTTCCCAGCTCCCGGCGCAGCTCGCTCACGACCCGCGCCAGGTCCGGCCGTTCCGCCTTGGGCTTCAGCTCGACGAAGAAGCGGCCGTTGTTCAGCGTGCTGGTGGGGCCGCCGCCGCCGACGATCGAGGCGACGTGTGCGACGTAGGGAGAGCCCCGGATCACCGCCTCGGCCTCGGCCTGCAGCTCGACCATCGCAGGAAAGGAGATGTCCTGCCGCGCCTGCGTCTGGATCGAGAGCTGACCGATGTCCTCCTGCGGGAAGAAGCCCTTAGGGATCTCGCGGAACATCCAGATCGTGGCGGCGACCGTGACGAGGAACAGGAGAAACATGAAGGGCCGGGCCCGCAGGCAGAGATCGAGCAGCCATGCATAGCCGGCGGTGACGCGGTCGAAGGCGCGCTCGAACAGGTTGCGCTTCCGCTCGCCGTCGCGGGCGCGCTCCTGGGGCAGCCGTGCGGTCAGCATCGGCGCCAGGGTCAGCGACACGAAGGCCGAGGCGGCGATGGCGATCGTGACCGTCACCGCGAACTCGTGGAAGACGCGCCCGACGACGCCGCCCATCAGCAGCACGGGAATGAACACGGCGACGAGGGAGAGCGTGATCGAGAGGATGGTGAAGCCGATCTCGCCGCTGCCCTTGAGCGCCGCCTCGAACGGCGTCATGCCCTCCTCGACGTGCCGCACGATGTTCTCGAGCATCACGATCGCGTCGTCGACCACCAGCCCCACGGACAGGGTGAGGGCGAGCAGCGAGATGTTGTCGATCGAGTAGCCGAGCAGATACATGGCGCCGAAGGTCGAGACGATCGAGATCGGCACCGCCACGCCGGGGATCGCCGTGGCCCCCAACCGACCGAGGAACAGGTAGATCACCAGGATCACCAGTCCCATGGTGATCAGGAGCGTGACCTGCACGTCGTGGACCGCCGTCCGGATCGAGGCCGAGCGGTCGTTGAGCACGTGGATGGCGCCCGACGCGCCGAGCTCCGCGTCGAACTGCGGCAGCATCGCCTGGACGCGGTCGACGACCGCGACAGTGTTGGCCCCGGGCTGGCGCTGCACCGCCAGGACCAGCGAGCGCTGACCGTCGAAGCGGCTCGCCTGCTGCGTGTTCTCGACCGAATCGATCACGCGCGCGAGGTCGCCGAGGCGGATCGGACGTCCGTTGCGGGTGGCGACGATCAGGTCGCGGAACGCGGCCGCGTCGGCAAGCTGCGTCCTGGCCTCGATCGTCAGGTTCTGCGCCTCACCCTGGACGGTGCCGACCGGGGTATTGACGTTGGCCGCGGCCACGGCGTCCTGGATCTCGTCGACGCCGAGCCCCCGTGCTGCCAGGGCATCCGGGTCGAGCTGGATGCGCACGGCATAGTGCTGGCTGCCGTAGATCTGGACCTGACCGACCCCCTCGATGGTCGAGAGGGCCGGCGAGATCACCTGCTGCGCAAACGCATCCAGGGTCGGCAGCGGCGTCGTCGGGCTGGTCAGCGCCAGGAGCAGGATCGGCGCATCGGCCGGGTTCAGCTTGCGGTAGCTGGGCGGGGTCGTCATGTCGACCGGGAGCTGTCGCTGGGTGCGCGCGATCGCCGCCTGCACGTCGGCCGCCGCCTGATCGATGTCGCGGTCGAGATCGAACTCGATCACGATCGAGGTCGAGCCCTGCGCGTTGGTGGTGCTGATCTGCTGGATCGCCGGAATGGTCGAGAACTGCTTGATCAGCGGCGTCGCCACGGCGTTGGCCATGGTCTCGGGCGAGGCGCCGGGAAGCTGTGCCGTCACCGAGACGGTCGGAAAGTCGACCTGCGGCAATGCCGCCACCGGCAGCTGCCGGTAGGCGAACAGGCCGGCGAGCATGATCGCGACCGAGAGCAGGATCGTCGCGACCGGCCGGCGGATGAACAGGGCCGAGAGACTCACGAGGCGGCTCCGGACGGCTTCTGCCCCGGCGTGCGCTCCGCCACGCGCATCCCGTCCTGCAGCCGCTGCTGGCCCTCGACCACCACGCGCTCGCCCGCGGCAAGCCCGCGGCTGACCAACACCTGATCGCCCATGGTGTCGCCCGGGGTGATCTGGCGCAGGGACGCCTTGCCGTCGCCGCCGACGACGAAGACGAACGGCCCGTCCTGGCCCGGCTGCACCGCCACGAGCGGGATCGTCACGGCATCCGCGGTGTGGCCGAGCTCGACCTCGACGTCGACGTACTGTCCCGGCCAGAGTGCGTCGTCCTCGTTCGGCAGCAGCGCCTTGGCCGTGACCGTGCCGGAGGCGGCGTCGACGCTGCTGTCGATGAAGCTGAGCGCGCCGTCGGCCAGCGAGCCGTCGCCGCTATGCGCGCTGACGCGGACCGGCACCTTCCCACCCGCCGCCGCCGCGCGCAGGGCCGGCAGGTCGCGCTCGGGCAGGGTGAAGCTGACGCGCAGCGGCTTCATCTGCGTGATCGTCACCAGCCCGTCGCCGCCGTCCGCGGACTGGACGATGTTGCCTTCGGTGACCCGGATCGCACCCAGGCGGCCATCGATCGGTGATCGCACCTGGGTGTAGTCCAGACGGATGCGGTCCATGTCGATGGCGGCCTGATCGGCCTGCACGTTCGCCGCCGCGATCTTCGCGTCGGCGTCGGCCTGGTCGACCTGCTGCTGTGCCGCCACCTTGCGCGCAAGCAGGTCGCGGGCGCGCGAGGCGTCCGCCTGGGCGCGTGCCAGCGTCGCCTGATCGCGGGCGAGCAGCGCCTCGTCCTTGGCGAGGGCCGCCCGGATCTCACGATCGTCGATTCGGAACAGAAGATCGCCCTGATGCACGTCCTGGCCTTCGGCGACCAGCTGCTCCACGACCTCGCCATCGACGCGGGCCCGCACGGTGACGGTGGATACCGGCTCGACCCAGCCGACCGAGCGACGAACCGTCGGCACGTCCTGGACGGCTGCGGTCGCCGTGACGACCGGTGCCTCGACCGCGACCCTCACCGGCCTGGCTCGCTCGCCGTCCACGGATTCGCCTCGCAGCCTTGCGTAGGCGGCGTAGCCCGCGACGCCGCACAGAAGCAGCGCCACGATCAGGAGACGGACCTGGCGCATCATGGCCTGTGCCCTGGAGGACATTGCTGGCCGAGCCCGTCGAGCAGCAGATCCGCGACGGACCCCGCGGCCTCGGTGCCATCGGCGTCGGAGGCCATCCGGACGGCGCCCAGGACGATCCGGGCCGCGAACTCGGGATCGACCGCGGCAAAGGCCCCCTCGTCAATTCCCTCGCTGATGACTCCGGCGATCACCTCGCGCAGCCCGCGCAGCTCGCGCCGGACGACCGAGCGCCCACGCTCGCCCAGATGCGAGCCGCCGCTCACCGCCTCGCGCACCAGCGCCTACCGCCGCCCGATGCGACGCCCCATCACGTCGCCCCGCTCGCGAAAGCGAGCGACCGCGATCCCGTCGCCGTCGGCGATGCGCCGCGCCTCACGCTGCAGCTCGCCCAGGGACTCGGCGACAGCCTCGGCGAACAAGGCCTCCTTGGTGCCGAAGTGGCGATAGAGCGTCGGCTTGGCCACGCAGGCCGCACGGGCGATGTCATCCATCTGCACGACGGCGTAAGCCTCGCGCGCGAACAGGTCGCCGGCTGCCGTAAGGATGCGCTGCCGGCGTTCATTGCCTGCTGCCCGAATGGTTCCCATCCCGAACTGAACTCGTGAGTTTCACTCCCGTCAGTTCGGTGGTCGGAGACCCCGCCGCAAGGTCCTCACGCGACCGTGTGGGCAGGGTGCGGCGACCAACGCAGGGGGTACGCATCGTGGCGTTCGGGAACGACCCGCAGCCGGTTGCCGTGGTCGCCGTCGACAGCGTTGCCAAAGCCGGGCCGCTCCCCGGCTCGACGCGGGCCCCATCCAGCCGCGATGGCGCGCCCGCTCGACCCATGCGGCCGAGGCCGCGATCAGCTCGTCAGGCGACGGCGCAGGAAGTCGGCGACCTCCGCGATCTGCCCGTCCGCCGCGGGCAGCAGCCGGTTCATCATGAAGCAGGCGTGGCAGACGCCGCGCCAGAGGCGATAGTCGAAGTCGACGCCGGCCAGCGCCAGCCTGGCCGCCAGCCGCTCGCTGTCGTCACGCAGCGGGTCGAGCTCGGCGGCGGAGACGTAGAGCGGCGGCAGCCCGGTCAGGTCGGCAAGCAGCGGCGCCACCAGCGGATCGGTGCGCCTCGCCCGGTCGGGCACATACTGGTCCCAGAACCAGTGCATCGTGGGCGTGGACAGGACGTACTCGCCGCCACCGAAACGCCGGTGCGAGGGTGAGTCGAGGTCGGCCGAGAACGCGCCGTAGATCAGGGCCGCGCTCCGGGGCAGGGGCTCGCCGCCATCGCGCAGGGCGATCAGCGTCGCCAGGGAGAGATTGCCGCCGGCGGAATCGCCGGCGAGCGCCAGCCGGTCCGGATCGATGCCCAGCTCGCGGCCATGGCCGAGCAGCCAACGCGCGGCGGCGATGCAGTCGTCCAGCGGGGCGGGGAAGGGGTGCTCGGGCGCCATGCGGTAGTCGAGGCTCGCCACCCGCTGGCCGGTCGCGTTGGCGAGCCGGCGGCAGACGCCGTCATGGCTGTCGATCGAGCAGATCACCCAACCGCCGCCATGGATGTAGAGGATGCCCGGCGAGACCGCAGCCACGCCTTCCGGCTCGTAGAGCCGCACGGCCATGCCGCCCGCCGGCCCGGGGATGGCGAGGTCGCGCACGCTCGCGACTTCTGGATTGCCCTCGTTCCAGAAGCGGTTGCGCTCCTCCGCCGCGGCGCGCGCCTCGGCGCCGCTCATGCTCTCGTAGGGCGGCAGATCGAGGGTCGCGATCAGCCGCAGGATCTCGGCCATCTGTGGATCGAGCTGAGGCAGCATGGAATCGACGCTCCCCGTCCTTGTTGCTGGTCTTTGGCCAGCACTCGCACGACCGTGGGGCCCTGCCAAGCCGGTCAGCCGGCCGGGCGGAGGATCTCGTAGGTGCAGGTGAAGGCGGCGGCGGCGATCCGGTAGGTGTCCGCAGGATTGTTGGGGTCCTGCACGATCGCGTCGCCCGGCCGTGCCACCATGGGCTCGCCCCAGGGTGCGGTGAAGCTGAACGGCCCCTCGTCGGCGGCGAGCGTCAGGTAGAGCATCTCGATGCCCGTGGGCCGGTAGGGCGCCCAGCCGTCCTTGCCCGCCTCGCCGATCGGACCGTCATAGCGCTGCGCGAACTTGGCGGCGCCGACCAGGATCTCCTCGTTGCCGGTCTCGGGGCAGCGGTTGCGCACCACCATGTCGCCGGGCGCGGCCGGCGGGCTCTGCGTCTCCTTGCCCTCGCCGGCGATGATCGTGACGATGATCTCACCCGGCTTGGCCGGCCGCGCATCGACCGGCTTGGTCTTGCGCGCGGCACCGACCCGGCCGTCCGCCTCGGCCTTGGCGAACAGGGCCTGGACATCGACCTCGGCCGCATGGGCGGCGAGGATGCCGACCATGGTCAGGCAGGCGGCGGAGGTGATTCGGGACATGCTACCCATGATCACGATCTAGCGCAGCGGCTCCAGGACGCTGACGTAGCTCGCCACGCACGCCCCACCCATGTTGTAGACGCCGCCCAGCTCGGCACCCCCGACCTGCATGTCTCCGGCGTCGCCGCGGACCTGCATCGCGGTGAGTACGTGCATCGAGACGCCGGTGGCCCCGATCGGATGCCCCTTCGCCTTGAGCCCGCCGGACGGGTTGACGGGCAGCCTGCCGCCTTTCTCCGTCCAGCCCTCGAGAATGGCCCGGCTGCCCTGGCCCTGCGGTGCCAGACCCATGGCCTCGTACTCGAGCAGCTCGGCGATCGTGAAGCAGTCGTGGGTCTCGACGAGGTCCAGATCGTCGAGAGTGAGCCGCGCCCGCTCGAGCGCTTTCGCCCAGGCGCGGGTGCAGCCCTCGAAGGCGACGATGTCGCGGCGGCTCATCGGCAGGAAGTCGTTGACCTGCGCCCAGGACCGGAACGCCACGGCCTTGTTCATGCCGAGTGCCGTCTCGACGTCGGTCAGGACGAGGGCGGCGGCACCGTCCGACACCAGTGAGCAGTCGGTCCGCTTGAGCGGGCCGGCCACGAGCGGGTTCCTGTCGGAGACGTTGCGGCAGAACTCGTAGCCGAGGTCCTTGCGCATCTGCGCCCACGGGTTGGCGCAGCCGTTCTTGTGGTTCTTGGCCGCGATGGCGGCGAGCGCGTCGGACTGGTCGCCGTGGCGCTGGAAGTAGCTCGAGGCGATCTGCCCGAACACGCCGGCAAAGCCCCCCTCGATGCCCTTCTCCTCGGCGACGTAGGAGCAGCGCAGGAGGGTGTCGCCGATCGCCGGCCCGGAAAGCTCGGTCATCTTCTCGACCCCGACCACCAGCACGACGCGCGCCGCCTTGGCCTCGACGGCGCGCAAAGCCTGGTGTACGGCCGCGGAGCCGGTGGCGCAGGCGTTCTCGACCCGGGTGGCGGGCTTGAAGCGCAGCGCCGGGTCGGTGGTCAGCACGAGCGAGCTCGTGAAATCCTGCGCGACGAAGCCGCCGTTGAAATGGCCGAGCCAGATCTCGTCGACGTCGGCGGGCTCCAGGCCGGCATCCGCGATCGCGGCCGTGGCCGCCTCGACGATCAGGCTCTCGACGTCCCGGCCTTCGTGCTTGCCGAAGGGTAGATGGCTCCAGCCGACGATGCAGGCGGTCATGGGTGGAACTCCGCGCCCGAGTTGCCGTGCTAACCTAGCCCGCGCGACAGGGCGTACAAGCGCGCTGCCGTTTGCCGCGGCTGCGGTCGGATAGATGTGATGCTCGTTCCGCTGATCGTCGCCTGCGGCCTGTTCATGGAGAACCTCGACTCGACGGTGCTCGCCACCTCGCTGCCAGCGATCGCGCACGATTTCGGCGAGAGCCCGGTCCGGCTCAGCTTCGCCATCACCAGCTACCTGTTCAGCCTCGCGGTGTTCATCCCGATCAGCGGCTGGGTCGCCGACCGCTTCGGCGCCCGCAACGTGTTCCGGGGTGCCATCGTGGTGTTTCTCACGGGCTCCATCCTGTGCGGCCTCAGCGGCTCGCTCTGGGAGATGGTCGCGGCCAGGATCCTCCAGGGCTTGGGTGGGGCGATGATGGTGCCGGTCGGCCGCCTCGTGCTGCTGCGTTCCGTCGCCAAGGCGGACATGGTCTCGGCCATGGCCTGGCTGACGGTGCCCGCGCTGATCGGCCCCGTCCTCGGTCCATTGGTCGGCGGCTTCATCACCACCTACCTCCACTGGCGCTGGATCTTCTGGATCAACGTCCCGATCGCGATCCTGGGGCTTGCCCTCGTCACCATGTTCATTCCCGCGCGCGCCGAGCCGCGGCCACCACCGTTCGACTGGCAGGGATTCGGGCTGACCGCATGCGGTCTGGTCGGGCTCATGTTCGGCTTCGAGACCCTGGGCCGCGACGTCGTCCCCGGCTGGGCCAGCGCGCTTCTGCTCGGCGCCGGCGTGCCCTGTCTCGGGCTCTATGTCCGGCACGCGCTGGCCACGGCCCATCCGGTGCTGGATCTCGGCCTGCTGCGCGTGCGGACGTTTCGTGCCTCGGTAATGGGAGGCTTCCTGTTCCGCATGGGCATCGGGGCACTGCCCTTCCTGCTGCCGCTCCTGCTCCAGGCGGGTTTCGGCCTCGACGCGTTCCAGTCCGGGCAACTCACCTTCGCCGCCGCACTCGGCGCGCTCACGATGAAGTTGGCCGCCAAGCCGATCCTGCGTCGCTTCGGATTCCGACGCGTCTTGATCGGCAATGCGGTCCTCAGCGCCCTCTCGCTCGCCGCCATCGCGCTGTTCCGGCCCGATACGCCCCACGCCGTGATCCTCGGCGTCCTGCTGGTTGGCGGGTTCTTCCGCTCGCTGCAGTTCACCAGCATCAACACCCTGGGCTATGCGGATATCGAATCGGCGCGGATGAGCCGGGCGACGAGCTTCTCCAGCATGGCGCAGCAGCTCTCGCTCAGCGCCGGCGTCGCCGCAGGCGCCATCACGGTGCATCTCAGCATGTCCGCTCGCGGCGCTGCCTCGCTGACGGCCACCGACTTCGTGCCCGCCTTCCTGATGGTGGCCATCACCGCGGCCCTCTCGGCGCTGGTCTACCTACGGCTTCCCGCCGATGCCGGCGCCGAGGTGAGCGGGCACGGCGTCGTGCGTCAGGCGCGGTAGTCGGGCTCCTCCTTGTCCAGAACGCGCCGGTAGGCGCCGAACAGGCGCTGGGTCAGGCCCTCATACTCCTGCCTGTGCTGCTGTGCCGCCGTGCGCTGCGTCTCCTCGGGGATGGTGCGCAGGGCGTGGCCTCCCGAGGCGGCCAGCACCTGCGTCTGTGCCGCCCGCTCCAGGTAGTAGAGGTCGGAGAACGCCTCGGCCACGTTGCGGCCGGTCACGACCACGCCGTGGCTCGCCAGCATCAGAGCGCTGGCATTGCCCAGCTTCACCGCGATCCGGTCACCCTCGGAGCCGTCCAGCGCAAGGCCCGCATAGTCGTCGTCGTAGGCGAGGCGCCCGTAGAACATGAGCGCGTTCTGCTCGCACATCGCCAGCCGCCCCTCGCGGCGCAGCGTCAGCGCGGTGGCGTAGGGCATGTGGGTGTGCATGACGCAGGCGGCATGCGGAGCCTTCAGATGGACCCGCGAATGGATGAAGAAGGCCGTCGGCTCGACGGTGTTGTCGCCCTCGAGCACGTTGCCCTCGGCGTCGCACAGCACCAGCGAGGAGGCGGTGATCTCCGACCAGTGCCAGCCATAGGGGTTGATCAGGAACCGGTCGCCGCGCACGACGCCGTCCTCGCCGGCGACGGCCAGCGAGAAGTGGTTGCACACCCCCTCGTGCAGGTCGAGCCGCGCCGCCCAGCGCAGCGCGCAGGCGAGATCGATCCGTTGCTGCTCTAGACTGTCGCTCATGCGTTCCTTCCCCGGCTGGCGCGATGCCACTCCGCTTGCCAGCCGATCCGCCACAGGGCAAGGTCGCCGACAACGATCTCGGGGAGGCGAAACGATGGCGCGGGGCGCTTGCCGCGTGAGGCCCGCCGTCTGTGGCTGACGTGCCGCTCTTGCGGTTCGCGCAGGTCTCGAAGCGGTTCGGCGGCACCATCGCCGTCAATCGGGTGAGCCTCGATCTACACGCCGGTGAGATTCTGGCGCTGCTCGGCGAGAACGGCGCCGGCAAGTCGACGCTGATCAAGATGCTCGCCGGGATTCACGCGCCCGACGAGGGCGAGATCCTGGTCCATGGCCAGCATTATCAGCATCGGCCCGCCGTTGCGGGCGCGCGGCAGACCATCGCCTTCATCCATCAGGATCTCGGTCTGATCGACTGGATGACCGTGACCGAGAACATGGCGATGGGCCTGGGCTACCCGCGGCGCTTCGGCCTGATCGGCTGGCGGCAGGCCGAGCGACGTGCGCACGATGCGCTGGCCGCGGTCGGGGATGCCATCGATCCGGACGCACGCGTGGGCGGCCTCTCCCGGACCGAGAAGTCGCTGGTCGCGATCGCCCGGGCGCTGGCGGTCGAGGCCGAGATCATCGTGCTCGACGAGCCCACCGCCAGCCTGCCCGCCGACGAGGTGTCCCGCCTTTTTGCCGTGCTGCGCGGTCTGCGCGGGCGCAATGTCGGGATGATCTACGTCTCTCACCGGTTGGACGAGGTGTTCGAGGTTGCCGACGAGGTGGCGGTGCTGCGCGACGGGAGCCTGGTCGGGCGCAAGCCCGTGGCCGAGACGACGCCCGGCGAGCTGGTGACGATGATCGTCGGCCGCCCGCCCGAGCAGCTCTTCGTGCGTGCTCAGACCGGCGGCAGGTCCGCGGTCCTGGAGCTGCACGACGTGGAGATCGGCCCGGTCGGCCCGGTCTCGCTGACCTTGCGGGCCGGCGAGATGCTGGGTCTCGTCGGCCTGCGCGGCGCCGGGCAGGAGCAGGTCGGCCGTGCCCTGTTCGGGCTCGCGGACATCGACGCCGGCACGGTCGCCCTGGCTGGGCAGCACCTCGATCCGGGCGGCCCCGGCGGCGCGCTGCGGGCAGGGATCGGGCTGGTCGCCGGCGACCGTACCGCCGAGAGCCTGGCGATGTCGCTGAGCGTGCGCGAGAACCTGTTCCTCAACCCTGCTGCCGGCGGCCGGCACCTGCTCGACTGGCAGC
>JBFWWD010000173.1:0-12669 GCA_050246385.1 Geminicoccaceae bacterium | reverse complement strand
GCGCTCCGCCGGCTGCAACCGGCAGGGCCTGGTCCTCCGTAGGGCGCAACGGGAGCGGTGCCGCGGCACGGCGACCCCGCCCGGAGGACGACCCAAGCTCGATGGAGCGCTCGACATGCTCAAGCAGGCACTGCTGCTCGCCAGCGCCTCGTTGGCGCTGCTCGCCGCCGGCCCGACTCAGGCCGCCAGTCATCGCGAGGCACCGATCACGGCGATCGACCGGACCGCGGACATCACCGACTGGTATGCCTTCGTCAGCCCGGACGCGCCGCACACGGTGACCATGATCCTCAGCGTGGATCCCCTGCTCGAGCCCGCGAACGGGCCCAACTACTTCCCGTTCGACGAGCAGCTTCTCTACCAGCTCAACGTCGACAACGACCAGGACGCCCGCGACGACGTCCGGTTCGAGATCCGCTTCAAGACCGACAATCCACTCCGGCTGGCCAGGGTGCCGGTCGGGTTCGTGGGCGCCGGCAAGGGCGTGCCCGCCCCGGGCAACTCCCCGCCGCCCGTCGCCCCCGGCACGATCCTGATCCCGCCCGCGATCACCGCCCTGGACGGGCAGGGCTCGCAGGGCCTCAGCCTCAGGCAGAGCTACGAGGTGGTGATGGTGCGCCAGGACCGGCGCACGCCGCTGACGGAGGTGGGCGGGCGCACGCTGTACGCGGTGCCCAGCAATGTCGGCCCGCGCACCATGCCCCGCTATCCCGACCTCGTCGCACAGGGCATCTACCAGCTCGGCAGCGGCGTGAAGGTGTTCGCCGGCACCACCGACGACGCATTCTACATCGACCTCGGCGCTGCGTTCGACTCGCTGAACTTCCGCAAGATCCCCGGCCCCGGCTCGACCGGCATACCCGCTGTCCTGTCGAGCCAGCAGGACCGCGCCAAACGCAACTTCGTCGCCGATGACGTCTCGGGCTACAACGTCAACACCATCGCGCTGCAGGTACCGATCTCCCTCTTGAGCCGCACCGGCGGCCGGCCGGGCATGAACAATCCTGATGCCGCGCTCGGCACCTATGGCGCGACGCTGCGCCAACAGACCGAGACCCGCGACCCGCTCGAGCCGGTCAAGGGCGATGGAGCATGGGTGCAGGTGCAGCGGATGGGCAATCCGCTCTTCAACGAGCTGATCATCGGCACGGGCTTCAAGGATCTCTGGAGCCGCAGCGCACCCTGGAACGACGCGCAGTTCGCCGCCTTCGCCCTCGATCCGCTGATCGCGCGCGTCGCGCAGGCGGCCTTCGGCGGCGCATTCGACATTCCCGCACCGCCGCGAAATGATCTGTTGCCGCTCGTCACCTACGCGCCGCCGATCGCGGTGCCCAGCGGCGGCAGCCAGGTGATCGCGGATCTCCTGCGGGTGAATACCGGCGTCCCGCCGACACCCTTCCGGGAGGCCAACCGTCTGGGGCTGCTCGGGGGCGATCGCGCCGGCTTCCCCAATGGCCGCCGGCCGTTCGACGACGTGACCGACATCACCCTGCGGGTGGTCGTGGGCGGCGTGCTGGCCCCGGGCTTCGACAAGCTGCCCAACAATCGCCTGGGCGACGGCGTGAACGTCAACGACACGCCTCGCGTCGCCGCCTTCCCCTACCTGGCGCCGGCGCAGAGCGGCCGCAACAGCCGCCATGTCGACCCCGGGGAGCCGGGCTGCGCCACCGCCAAGTGCCCGATCAACTGAACGAGTGCCAGCCGCCGGCGGCCCACCCGGGCTGCCGGCATCGGGGAGGACATCCGATGCGGCATCTCGTGCCGGCCATGGGTATGCTGGCTGCACTCCTCGCCGCCGAGGCCGGCGCCGAGCCGTTCGTGCCGACAGATGGCACCATGATCCTCGAGCACCTGCCTCGATACCCGGGAGGCTCCGCGACGGCGCTGCGGCGGATGCGGGCAGATGCGGGCGGCACGGACCTCGCGACCGCGCTCGCCACGGCGCGGACCTACTTCGCCGAAGGCCAGCGCAGCCAGGACCCGCGCCCCGTCGGCTACGCCCAGGCGGCCCTGGCGCCGTGGTGGGACGACCCCGACGCACCGGTCGAGGTGCTGGTGCTGCGCGCCGCCATCCATCAGAACCGGCATCGCTTCACCGAAGCCCTCGCCGACCTCGACCGTGCGCTCGCACGCGATCCCGGCAACCCGCAGGCGTGGGCGACCAGAGCGGCGGTCGAGCTCGTGCGGGGCGAGCCGGCACGGGCTCTGGCGAGCTGCCGCGGGTTCGGCCTCGCCGCCACGATCTGCCGTGCCGCGGCCATGGCGAGGCTCGGCCAGGCGCCGACAGCGCTGGCCCTGCTCGACCTGACGCTCGCGCGGTCGGCGGGCATCACCCCGCCGCTGGAGCTGTGGGCGCGGACCGAGCTGGCCGAGATCGCGCGGATCACCGGCGACGACGCGAAAGCGGAACGCGAGCTGCGGCATGCCCTGGCGATCGAGCCGCGCGATGCCTACGCGCTCTGCGCGTTGGCCGACCTGCTCCTCGACCTCGACCGCCCCGCCGAGGCCCTGGCGCTGGTCGAGGACGAGCCTCTTCACGACGGCAAGCTGCTGCGCGCGACCATCGCCGGCCGCCGGCTCGGCGCTCCCTGGTGGCCGGAGCAGGCAGCGCTGCTCGACGAGCGCTTCGCGGCCGCCACGCGTCGCGGCGACGCGCTGCATCGCCGCGAGGAGGCCCGCTACCGGATCGAGCTGCGCGACGAGCCCGTGGCGGCACTTGACCTCGCGCTGCTCGACTGGCGCGACCAGAAGGAGGTCTGGGACGCCCGCATCCTCCTGGAAAGCGCCATCGCGGCGGGACGGCCGGGCGCGGCGGAGGAGGTGCTGGCCTGGCTGCACGCGACCGGCCTCGACGACGCCCGCCTGGCATGCCTGCTGGCCCGGCTGGAGGCGGAAGGATGATGCGCCTGCTCACGCTCGCTGCCGGATTGTTGCTCGGCCTCGCGGGCCCGGCCCTGGCCCACAAGGCGAGCGACGGCTTCCTCGAGCTGACCCTCGCCGGTGCGGAGATCGACGGCCGCATCGACCTCGCCCTGCGCGACGTCGAGCAGGCGATCGGCCTCGACGCCGATGGCGACGGCGCGATCACCTGGGCCGAGCTGGAAGCACGCCAGGCGGACATCGCGGCCTATGTCGCCGCCCGGCTCGATCTCGCCGCCGACGGGGCGCCCTGCCCTGTCCGGCCCGGTGCCCTCCTGGTGGACCACCACAGCGACGGAGCCTACGCCGTGCTGCGGCTCGCGGCCGCCTGCCCGGCCCCGCCGCACCGGCTCGCCATCGGCTACCATCTCCTGTTCGACCTCGACCCGCTTCATCGCGGCCTCGTCCAGGTTTCCGACGGCACGGGCGTGCACACCGCCGTCCTGGCACCGGACGCGCCGGAGCTCCGGCTCTCGGTCGGCGGGACGCCGAACCTCCTGTCGCAGATCCTGAGCTACGGCCGACAGGGTGTCTGGCACATCTGGATCGGCTTCGACCACATCCTGTTCCTGCTGTCGCTGCTGCTGCCGGCGGTGCTGCGGCGCCGCGACGGCCGCTGGCGGGCGGTCGGCACCTTCCGTGAGGCCGCGGTCGAGGTGCTCAAGGTCGTGACCGCCTTCACGCTGGCCCATTCGGTCACGCTCACGCTGGCGACCCTGGGGGTCGTCGCGCTGCCGTCGCGCCTGATCGAATCGCTCATCGCCGCCTCCGTCGTGCTGGCGGCGCTCAACAACGTCTTCCCGCTCGTGCAGCGCCGGCTGTGGGTCGTCGCCTTCGCCTTCGGGCTCGTCCACGGCCTGGGCTTCGCCACGGTGCTGGCCGAGCTCGGTTTGCCGCGCCACGCCCTGATCGTCTCGCTGGTGGCCTTCAACCTCGGCGTCGAGCTCGGCCAGCTGGCGATCGTGGCACTCCTCCTGCCATTCATATTCTTCCTGCGCGAGACCAGCCTCTATCCCCGCCTACTGCTGCGCGCCGGCTCCTCCGCGATCGCCGCGCTCGGCGGCCTCTGGCTGGTCGAGCGGGCGTTCGATTTGCGGCTGCTTTAGGCCCGCAGCCGCAGAAAGTTCCGCAGCAGGTCGTGCCCGTGCTCGGTCAGTACGGCCTCGGGGTGGAACTGGACGCCGACGGTGGGCTGCGTGCGGTGGGCGAGCGCCATAATCTCGCCCTCCTCGCTGCGTGCCGTCACCTCGAGGTAGTCGGGCAGCCCCTCGTCCTCGACGATCAGCGAATGATAACGCGTCACCCGCAAGGGATCGGGCAGGCCCGTGAACACGCCCCTGCCCCGATGGCGGACCAGCGAGGTCTTGCCGTGCATCGGCCGCCGCGCCCGCTCGACCTTGCCGCCGAGCGCTGCCCCGATGCACTGATGGCCGAGGCAGACGCCGAGGATCGGGACGGTGGCGCCGAAGCTCGCCACCACGGCGTTGCTGATCCCGGCCTCGGCCGGCGAGCAGGGGCCGGGCGAGACGATGATGTGGCTGGGGGCGAGCGCCGCGACCTGGTCCAGGCTGGTGGCGTCGTTGCGCACCACGATCCTGGTATGGCCGAGCTCGCTGACATAGCGCGCCAGGTTCCAGACGAAGCTGTCGTAATTGTCGATCAGGAGGATCACGAGGCTCCCCCCAGCGCCTGGATCAGCGCCCGCGCCTTGTCGAGCGTCTCCTCGTACTCCGCCGCCGGGTCGCTGTCGGCGACGATGCCGCCGCCGGCCTGGAACACCACCTTGCCGTCCCGGACGGCATAGGTGCGGATGGTGATGCTGGTGTCCATCCAGCCGTCGCCGCCGAGCCAGCCGATCGCCCCGCAATAGGGCCCGCGCCGGGTCGGCTCGAGCTCGGCGATGATCTCCATTGCCCGGATCTTCGGCGCCCCGGTGATCGAGCCGCCGGGAAAGGTCGCGCGCAACAGGTCGACCGCGTCCAGGCCGGGCCGCAGCTCGCCGGTCACGGTCGAGACCAGATGGTGCACGGTGGCGAAGCTCTCCAGCACGCAGATCTCGGGCGTCAGCACGCTGTGGTCGCGGCAGACCCGGCTCAGATCGTTGCGCAGGAGGTCGACGATCATCACGTTCTCGGCCCGGTCCTTCTCGCTGGCGAGCAGCGCCTCGCCAAGCTTCCGGTCCTCCTCGGGCGTGGCCCCGCGCGGCCGCGTGCCCTTGATCGGCCGGGTCTCGACCTGCCGCTCCGCCAGCTTCAGGAACCGCTCGGGCGAGGCCGAGACGATCTCGACCCCGCCCGTCCTGAGATAGGCCGCGAACGGTGCCGGGTTGCGCGCCCGCAGCCGGCGATAGAGCCCCCAGCCGTCGAGGCCCGCCGGCAGATCGGCCAGGAAGCGCTGCGACAGGTTGGCCTGGAAGATGTCCCCGGCCAGGATGTAGTCGACCACCCGCTGCACCGCCACCTCGTAGTCGGTGCGGCTGAAGTTGGAGCGGATCTGCGTCTCGTCCGGCGGCTCCGGCACCGGACCGGGTGCCGCGACCCGCTCCAGCCGGACCTGCAGCGCATCCGCCCGCGCCTTGCGCCGGTGCATGCTCGCTTCCGGCGAGGCCTCCGGCCAGCCGCTGCTGAGCAGCCAGGCACGCCGCTCCAGGAGGTCGAACGCCAGCAGCGTGTCGTAGAAGCCGATGCCGAGGTCGGGCAGCGCCAGATCGTCCAGCGCCGGATGCGGCAGGTGCTCCAGATGATGCGCGAGGTCGTAGCCGAACCAGCCCATCGCGCCGGTCTGGAACGGCGGCGGCAGGGCCGGGTCGTGCTCCAGCGGACAGTGCGCCAGCGCCCGCTGCAGCACGGCGAACGGATCGCCCGTGAAGCTGCGCTCGCCCAGCGCCAGCCTGCCGTCCTTGCTGGTGAGCGTCAGGAACGGGTCGGCCGCGACATAGCTCCAGCGCCCGAGCCGCGGGTCCGTGCGTGCGCTGTCGAGCAGCATCGGCCAGGGCAGCCCGCGCAGCGCCTCCAGTGCGGCCACGGGCTCGAGCCAGGGAATCTCGCGGGCGAGGACGGTGCGGGCCAAGGGCGCTGCTCGAACGGCTGACGAGGTGCCACCCCTAGCACGGCGCCGACCGCTAGTCCGTCTCCGCGATCCCGCGGCTGACGATCGCGCCTAGCAGGCCGGCGAGTGCGATCATCACCAGCACCGCCCCGAACCCGCCGAGCGCGAAGGCGGCCGCACCCCCGGCCACCCCAGCGCTGCCGCCGAGAAAGGTGCAGGCGTTGACGATGCCCGAGCCCTGCCCGGTCTGCGCCGGTGCCAGGGCCGACAGCGCCAGCCGCGGCGCCAGGGCATAGGGCACGGCCAGGCCGGCGCCCAGCACGGCGAAGGCAATGGCCAGTAGGACGAGATCGTGCCTCGCGCTGGCGGCACCGACGGCGGCGCAGCCGACTGCCACGAGCACCATGCCGCCGGTCATCGCGTTGCGCAGCCCCACCCGCGCCGCGACGGCGGCGGCCGACAGCGCCAGGGCGAGCTGGGTGACGCTCAAGGGCAGCAGCGAGGCGCCGGCCGCGAGCGGCGTGAGGCCGAGCCCGGCGGGGCTCTGCGCGAACAGATTGTAGTAGAGCAGGAGGCTCATGATGCTGAACATCGCCAGGGCGCCGATCGCCAGCCCCATGACGAAGTCGCGCCGCGCGAAGAAGCCGAGATCGAGCAGCGGTGCCGTGGCTCGTGCCTCCACCCGCAGCAGGAGCGCGAACGCGGCCGCGGCCAGGGCGAACGGGCCGGCCGCGGCGAGCGGTGCCGACCGGGCCTGCGGCAGCGCATGCAGCGCGAAGACCAGCGCCACCATGAACACCGCCAGCAGGACGAAGCCGGCCCAGTCCGTCCGCCGGCCCGGCGCGCCTGCCACCTGCGCCTTCCCCGCGGCCGCCAGGCCGAGCCCGGCCGCCAGCATCAGCAGGACGTTGAGCCAGAAGATCACGCGCCAGCTGGCGAAATGCGTCAGCGCCCCGCCGAGCAGCGGGCCGATGCTGAAGCCGAGCATCAGGAATCCGGTCCAGGCGCCGATCGCCCCGGCCCGGCGCTCGGGCGGTGCCATGGTGTTGACCGCGGCCAGCGTGCAGGGGACGGCGAACGCCGCGGCGAGGCCCTGCAGGCCGCGCCCCGCCAGCAGCACGGCCTCGCTGCCGGCCGTGGCGATGATACAGGATGCCACGGCGAACAGCACGAGCCCGGCCAGTGCTGCCGGCCGTGCGCCGAGCCGGTCCGCCGCCTGGCCGCCGAGCACGATGAACGCCGCCGACACGACCAGATAGGCGTTCACCGCCCATTGCACGCCGCCCGGGCCGAGCGACAGCTCGGCCCGCATCGCGGGCAGCGCCGCCATGATCGCCGTGCTGTTGGCGCCGACCGCCAGCATCGCCAGGCAGGACGATGCCAGGACCGCGCCGAATCCGCTGCGCTGCTCCAACTCGACGCCTTCCCCGCTCACCTTGCCGCCGCAGGCTGGGCCGTCCCGCCCGTGCCGGCAACAAGGGAACGCACGCCCGGCCCTTGACGGGCGGCCAAGTTCGACATATCTGATTTTTCGTAATATCGAAAACCTATCGGAGATCCGATGTTCCACCTGCACCGACACGGCCGGCACGACCGCCGGCACGCGCGTCACGAGCACGGCCCCTGGGAGCGCCACGGGCGCGGCGGCCGCCGCGGCGGGCGCGTCCTCGACCATGGCGACCTGCGCCTGCTGATTCTCCAGCTCCTGCAGGAGAAGCCGCGCCACGGCTACGAGATCATCAAGGCGATCGAGGAGAAGCTGGGCGGCGCCTACAGCCCGAGCCCGGGCGTGGTCTACCCGACCCTGACCCTGCTCGAGGAGCTGGGCCACGCCTCGGTCACCACCTGCGAAGGTGCCCGCAAGCTCTACGCCACCACCGAGGACGGCGCTGCCTGGCTCGCCGCCAGCAAGCCGGCACTCGACGCCATCGCCGAGCGGATCGCCGCCGCCCGCGCCCTCCACGGCGAGACGCCGCCCGCCCCCTTGGTGCGCGCGGTCGAGAACCTGAAGCTCGCCTTGCGCCTGCGCGTCGCCCGCGGCGACCTCGGCGAGGACCGGATCCGCGAGCTCGCCGCCACCATCGACGCCGCCGCGACCGCGGTCGAGCGCAGCTGACCAGGAGAACGCCAATGCCCACCACCAAGGCCGAGATCGCGACCGCCCACGCCAGCCGCTACCTGCAGCAGCTCTGCAAGCACTTCGCCCACAAGCTCCCGGTCACCTTCGACCCCACCCGGGGCCGGATCGAGTTCCCGCTCGGCATCTGCGAACTTGTCGCGAGCACCGGCCTGCTCACGATGCAGACCGAAGCCGGCGACGAGACAAGGTTAGCGGAGGTCGAAATGGTCGTGGCACGCCACCTCGAGCGGTTCGCGTTCCGGGAGGACCTGAAGGTGGAGTGGGGCCAAGCCTAGTGTGACACAATCTGTCCTGAGACAATATTAACCCAACAGATTCGAACTTCGTTCTGCGCTGGGCGGAGCGGGGCCATGCCGCCCAGCCGGGAACGCGTTGGTAAAGCCTTATCTGCTAACCGTCCTCGACTGCCACTCGCGCTACGCTTAGGCCGAGCTGTTCACCAACAGCTGCCGGTGACGGTGGCGCCCACCCTATCAGCCCGTTGACGAACTCGCCTTTCAGTCAATCGGCTGTGGCTCGACGCTGACGGCGAGCATTGCCGCCTCGGTGTCGGTGGCGGCGGCGAGGATGACGATGGCAGCGCCCTCGGCGGCGATGAGGACCATCAGGTGCGCCGCGACGCGGGCCGTGAACTCCCGTGGGGTGCCGGCACCGGCCAGGAGCCGCATGATCAGGCCGAGATCGTAGCCGGCGACGTGCACCAGGTAGCGTTTGTGCAGGTTCTCGCGGCCGCGCAGCCAGGAACGGCGCATGCCGCCCCGATCGAGGGTGAGGGCAAAGCTGCGCTCGACCAGCTCGGCCCTGCGCTTGAACGCTTCCTTGGCCACGCCTGAGCGTAGCCGGAGCCGGTTGTTGTCGACCGCGCGACGAGCTTGCATATCGCCATGCCAGCGATGGACGTCCGGCGCTTTGTTCCCGGCGATGCGGCTCTTCCGGGCGCTGTCCTCCAGCTCCTTCAGCCCGTCGCGCGAGTGGTGGCCCTTGTCGGCCACCAGCTCGGCCGGCGCCTCCCGCGTCGGCGCGGCGTCGACGGTGGCCAGGTTGGCCGCGGCCGCCCCGAGCGTCCCGGGCAGGGTCGTGGTGTCGCCCTGGTCGGCGGGGTGGATCGCGGCCGCGGCGATGGCGCCGGTATCGAGATCGACCGCGTGCTCGGGCTTGTAGGCCAGCCGGATCAGGTCGCCGGCCGTCGGGGTCGCGATGCCGCTTGCCTTGGCCAGACGCTCGAGCATCTCGCGATAGCCATCGACGGCAGCGCCGTCGATCCGGTCCCGCAGGGAACCGGCTCGCCCGAGCGAGCCGGTAGGGCCGCTGTCACGGCGGACGATGGCGCGCAGCGCGGCGTTGGCCTCGATCGTCGAGGCGTCGACACCGATCCGGTCGCCCTGGGTCAGGCCGTGCTCGGCCAGCCGCTGCAGCACCCAGACGAAGATCGTCGCGTGCACCTCGAGTGGCAGGCGCGAGCGGGTACGGCTCAGCCACGAAGGGTCGGGCACCGGCTCGGTCGTGCCCAGCCGCAGGAACTCGCGCAAGGGCAGGCTGTCGGCGCAGCGCCATTCCAGGCCGCGCTCGCTGTCGATCCCCTCGAAGTAGCCGATCAGGTGCATGCGGAAGGAGCGGCCCGGCGGCAGCGGCGGGCGACCGCGCTTGCCGGCGCAGTGGGCCGCGCATCGCCGCTCCGCGAAACCGTCGAACCCAGCCTCGATCAGCACCGCCTGCAAGCGATCGTGGAAGGCGTGCCCCGGCGAGCGCGGCAGCTCCGCCCACCCCACCATCAAGTCCGCCTGCCGTTCACCCTGTCGTCCCAGCGCCATGATCGCCCCGGTACCGCCACAATCAGGGCGAATCAGCCAAACCCGACTTCGTCAACGGGCTGTTATGGCCGCTGCGATCAGCTCGCGGAACTCTCGCACAAAATGAGCCGCAATTCCATCGGAATGAAACTTTAGCGCTGGTCCGCGCTGGCGAGCTGCTGCCCTGGCCCGACCTCACCCGCACAACGTTCGCCGGGCTGCGCTTCATCCCGCTCTCGTGTTGGCTGCTCGATGCCGAGGCGCAACCCTGGGCGAGACCTTCGAGGCCGAGATAATCCGCCTCTACACCGCCGAGGATTGCCGGGTCCATGCCGGCTGACGGGACGCTTGACTGAAGTGCCCGAACATGAGAGCTTGATAGGCTTTTCCTCCTATAACTGGACGCTCTCATGAACAGCAAGCCACACCATTTTGCGCACGCGCGAACCCAAGCCCGTAGCCCCCGCACGGTCGATCCGCACCAACGATCTCCGCGATTCTGCGCGTTCGAACTCGACGAACGACTCCTGCGCCCCGAATCGAGTCCGGGCACCCATCGATGGAGAGAATGCACGCTCGAACCCACGGCCGTAGTTGCATGAGCAAACCCAGGAACCCCGGCGTCCGATCGTTCGCGAGGTCGGCAGGGGGCTCGGTGAAACGAACCCAACGATTGCTTTGCATGAAAAATGCACAAACGAATTGAACTTCTGCACGCACGAACCCGAGCGCCCTCAGGCCCGCGCCGCCCTCCTGCCGCTCGCGGCCACGATCACGGCGATGATGATCAGGCCGGTGGCGAGGTAGCGGATGCCGGCGCCGAAGCCGTAGGTGTTGAGCATGGTGACGGTGAGGAACAGGAACAGGGCCGCCCCCCACAGGCCGGTGACGTTGGCGTAGCCGCCGGCGACCGAGGTGCCGCCGATGACCACGACGGCGATCGAGGTCAGCAGATATTCCTCGCCCATGCTGAGCGAGGCGCCGCCGGAGAAGCCGGAGAGCAGGTAGCCGCACAGGCCGGCGAGCACGGCGCTGAGCACGTAGGTGAGAAAGCGGGTGCGGGCGACGTCGACGCCGGCCAAGTGGGCCGCACGGATGTTCTGGCCGATCGCGGTCACCCAGCGGCCATAGACGGTGCGGTGCAGGACCACGCCCATGAGGACGGTGAACAGCACGGTGCAGGCGGCGAGGATCGGCACGCCGTGGAACTGGGCGGTGGTGAAGTCGGCCAGTGCCGGCGGCGGCTTGATGCGCAGGCCGCGGCCGAAGGCGATCGCGGTCGACTGGATCAGGAAGCTCGAGGACAAGGTGGCGATGATCGGCGGGATGCGCAGGGCGAGGATCAGCAGGAAGTTGAAGCAGCCGACCAGCACGCCGATCAGCAGCGCCACGAGCAGGCCGGGCAGGATCATGGGATCGGCCGTGTCCATGACCTTGGTCGCGACCGCCCCGGCGAGCGTGATCGTGGCCGGGATCGAGAGATCCACATTGCCGGGGCCCAGCGTGATCACGAACATCTGGCCCAGCGCCACGATCACCGAGAAGGTGGCGAAGGTGAAGGCGGCCGTGAGCACCTCGCCGGCCCCCATGCCGCCGGTGACGATGGCGGTCACCGACCAGGTCGCGATGGCGGCGAGCCAGGCCCACAGCCAGGGCTGGGCGAACAGCCGCCTCATGCCGGGCGCCCCTGGCGGTCGATCAGCACCCGCAGCGCCAGCACCAGGATCAGGATGCCGCCCTGCGCGCCGATCTGCCAGTCGGGCGGGATGCGCAGGAAGGACAGGAACGAGCCCGCGAGCGTCAGGGTCATGGCGCCGATCACCGCCCCGGCGGGCGAGACGCGGCCGCCGGTGAACTCGCCACCGCCCAGGATCACCCCGGCGATCGAGAGCAGGGTGTAGCGGAGCGCGATGTTGGCGTCGGCCGAGGTGGTGAGGCCGATCAGAGCGAGGCCGGCCAGCATGCCGAAGAAGCCGGCCAGCCCGAACATCACCATCTTGACGGTCAGCAGCGACCAGCCGGCGCGCTCGACCGCCCTGGGATTGCCGCCGGCCCCGCGCAGGACGGCGCCATAGGAGGTGCGCATCAGGGCGAAGTGGGCAAGCAGGGCTATCACCGCGGCGGCGATGATCGGCAGCGGCACCAGAGGCGGCTTCTGGGTCATCAGCCAGCGCACCCATTCCGGCGCCTTGCCGCCCGGCGTGGGCAGGACCAGCACCGACAGGCCGAGCCAGACGAAGGACATGCCGAGCGTGACCACGATCGAGGGCAGGTTGCGCAGCTGGATCAGCGCCCCCAGCAGCACGTAGACCAGGATGCCGCCGGCCAGCGCCGCCACGCCGAGCAGCGGCGTCTCGATCAGCCAGGTGGCGGCGACGCAGGCGACGAAGCCGACATAGGTGCCGATGCCGAGATCGAGCTCGTTGACGGTGATCACGCACATCTGGGCGATGGTCGCCAGGGCGATCGGCACCGCCAGATTGAGCATCAGGTTGAGGCCGGTATAGCTCATCGTCCGCGGCTGCAGCCAAAACACGGCGATCAGCAGGGCCGCCAGCGACAGGGCCGGCAGGGCCTCGCGCAGATGGCGGCGCCAGGCCGGCAGCGACCTCACGCCGGCTCCTGGAAGGATGCGTGCAGGACGGCCTCCTCGGTGGCGGCGTGCCGCGGCAGGTCGGCCGTGATCCGCCCCTCGCGGAAGACGTAGACATGGCCGCAATGCTGCAGCTCGTCCATCTCGGTGGTGTACCAGACGAAGGTCCGCCCGGCCTC
>JBFWWD010000172.1:0-12674 GCA_050246385.1 Geminicoccaceae bacterium | reverse complement strand
GACCCCGACCCGGTCCCCCGCCATCACGGCCGTGACGCCCGCGCCGACCGCCGCCACCCTGCCGACGCCCTCGTGCCCTGGAATGACCGGTGGGGTGGGCTTCACCGGCCAGTCGCCGTCGGCCGCGTGCAGGTCGGTGTGGCACACGCCCGACGCCTCGATTCGGACCAGGATCTGACCGGGCCCGACCTCGGGAACCGGGACCTCCTCGATCTGCAGCGGTTGCTTGAACTCCCGCACCACCGCCGCCTTCATCGTCTTCGCCATCGCCACACCTCCCGCCGCGTCTGCTTCGGTATGCTCGCAGGTCGCCTACGCACCAAGCCGCCGGCTCCCGCTCACCTCCTTACCCACCACTTCCCTGATGATCGTCAACGTCTCTCGGGCCGCTTCCCTGGGTGGCAGGGCGGTGTCGGCGACGTTGCTGACAAGCTTCGTGATGTCGTGGTCGATCTTCTTTTCGGTCCAGGTCCTGCCCTTCGCAACCGTGATGTAGACCGAGTAGGCGTGATGCATGGTGCCTGGCCGCTCGCCGATGATGTGGAGGATACCCCTGAAGCTGTTGGGATCGGCTCCCGCGAACAGCGTCTCGCCGATCCGGTACCCGGCCCGCACCCTGCCGCTGGTCACCAGGATGTTCGTCTTGCTCATGGTCACGCCGGCCCCGCCGAGCAGCCGCCGCATCTCGTCCAGGTACGGCGCGAGGTGGCCTTCGTCCATGATGGCCTTCGCGTTCAGGCCATCGGAAATGACGATCTGGCCCTTGGGCGGGTTGCTGCCCCATGAAGCTCTCAGTCTCTCCAGCTCGATGATCGAATTCGGGCTGAGCGCCTCACCGGTGCTTGGATGAGCGATGTAGTCGTTGCGATTCCGGGACAACGTGCGGAGCGGCAGGACATCAGGAATGGAGCCGATGAACTCGGGCGACAGCTCGGCCCAGAGGGACACCTTGGCGTCCGCGTAGAGATCGTTGACCTTGGCGGCGAGCTGCGGATTCAGATCCCAGAGTTGCTCGCCGTGACCGGTCGCGAGATCGACGCCTCTCGCCTCGACCTCTTTCATCTTCTGCCGGCCTTCCGCGTAAACGGCATCCTTGGAGCGCGCATCGCCTTTGGCCAGACGGTATTGATAATAAACCCACAGGGGATCACCAAAGTGCTCTGTGTACTGGTTGTTCCCGTCCACGATGCCGATCCGCTTGTAGAACTCCCACATCGCATCGTTGACCTTGAAGCCGAATTTCTCCCGCAGCCGGACATGGTCCTGGAACGCGGTCGTGAGATAGCCCAGCATCGGATCGTTCTTGGTCGGCAGCGCGATCAGATAGACCGGATTGGCCGGCATAATCTGGTCCTGGCACCAGTCCAGGTCCTCCAGGCTGACCGTCATGTGCAGGGTGGAGCAGACGTCCAGCCCAATCGTCAGTCCGTGCAGCTTGCCCATGACGATGTCTTCGAGGCAGCAGCGCACGAGCTGCTCGCGGCTCTTGAATACTTCTGGACCGATGAATCCGGCCACGTCGTTGACGTGAAGCCATGCACCGCTCGGCTGCACCTTGGCGAGCTCGGCCGCGACGGCCCTGCTGAATCCGTACTTGCGCGACTCGAGCACCATCATGTCCACGCCGTTCGCGGCACCGTTGGTGAACTCGGATCCCTGGCCGGTCTCGAAGTAGAGCCCGTAGCGCTCGCCCTCCTTGGATCGGGCGTAGTTCAGGATCTTCTCGACGGTGACGTCGAACGTCTTGTTGCAATCATCCGTACCAGCGAGGCTCTGGAACATCGTGGCGACGGTCCCCGGGTGGCTCTCGCTGACCTCCGCCTGGATGTCGATGTGCGACAGGACGCACCAAGGGATCGTCTCCGCGAGCCCGAAGGTGTCGACCACGTCCTTGAGCGCCTGCTCGACCGCAGCCACGCTCGCGACCATGCTGTCGACGGGATTGGTGCCGATGACGATGTCGCCGGTGGCGTAGGCGAAGGCGTCGAACACCTGCCAGACGACGTCCTCGGGATGGTCGGTGGGGGAGTTGGGCTGGATGCGGGCGCCCATATACCCCTTCGCCCCCATATTGGTGCCCGGCAGAACGTTGAAGACCTTCTGACCCAGCGCGATCAGCTCCGGGTTGCTCATCAGCTTCGGGATGCAGGCGATCGTGTCGCTCGACAGCCCGTACATGACGCCCTTGATCTCGGGCTCAGGCGCCGTGAGGAGAAACTCCTTCAGCCGGCCCATGGTCCAGTCCTGGACCTTGGCGTGCTGGGCCGGGTCGGTGGTCTGCCAGACCAGTTGCTGGAGGTCGTCGACCAGTAGCGGATGCTCGTGGAGATCGCCGATCCTCGTATTGGCGAGCAGAGCCCGGGCATTTGTGCGCGACGGCTCATCCGCGGCGGCCACTCCGATCGCCTCATCCCCCTCCTTGAAGTCGTTCGCCGCACCGATCAGCTGCCGATACAGCGACTGATCGAAGCCGCCCGTCATCCTGTTTACATATGCAAAGACATCCTCACCCGGCTTCACCTCACCGACCGTGATCGTTCCTCTATCTGATGCAGCTCTGGCGATAGCTCGGTAGCCGGCAAGCGCGGCACCAGCTGCTCCCACCATGACAAGGAATTGGCGCCTGGACATGGTTGGGGCCTCTTCCCTCGACAACTGTTCTCGTTTGCGATGCGCCGGTTAACGGCGAGCCGTTGTCAAGTTGCTCTCCCGAGGAGTGACGGTCAACTGGCTGAGGGTAGAGCGAGGCAGGCCAGGAAGTCGGGGTGCATCGTGTGTATCAAGATAGTACGGAGGTTGGTTTTCAGCTGGGGCGTGCCTAGGGTGTGTGGCCTTGCAAGGAATGAGAACACGCATGTCGCTGATCAGGATCATGCCATTGGCCGGGCTGCTTCTCTGCCTGGGCTGCACGGATCAGGAGACGCCTCCAGCGGCGCCGCAGTCGGCGCAACGCGAGGCGATGATGGACACCCGTGCGGTCATCGAGCAGGTCGACCAGGAGACGCGGGTGGTCCGCTTGCGGATGATGGATGGCACAGAGGTCAACGTCTTTGCCGGACCGCAGGTTCGCAACCTGGCGCAGCTCTCCGCGGGCGACACGGTGCAGCTGAGCTACTATGAGAGCGTCATTGCCCAACTCGCCGCGCCCGATGCCGACGGCTCCGCTTCGACCTCCGCAGTCACCAGCCGAGCGCCGGAGGGCGCCACGCCTGCGGGCCTGGTCCGTACCACGACGGACGTGGTCGTCGAGTTCGTCGCGTACGACCCGGCGACCGGCCTGGTCACCTTCAAGACGCCAGAAGGGGCCACTCAGACGGTCGAGGTCGACCCGGCCATGCGCGAGTTCGCGGCCGCGCGGCGGCCGGGCGAGCGGGTCGCGTTGCGGGTCACCAATGCCGTGGCCGCCTCGATCGTCGAGACCGGCAGCTAGGCTTGCGAGATGAGGCTGCGGATCAGGGGAAAGGCGGCGGCCCTTGATCGGTCGGCAGTCCCGCCAGATGGCGGAACAGGGCCACGGCCCGGTTCACGTAGGAGGCCTCGTGGCCTGCCAGGAACGGGCTCGCTCCCATGCCGGTCCGTGCCAGGCTGTAGTAATCCCAAAGGTCCGGTGCCGATCGGTCGAGGAAGTAGATCGCCTGGAGGTCGCCCGGCCCGGCCAGGGGCACGAGCAGGTAGCGCACGGGACCGACATTCTCCGTCGCCACCACCAGCCGGTCCGGCGCGATCTCGCGCACCTGCAGGCGGTAGACGACCTCGCCGGAGGAGCGGTTGTCGTCCTGGGCGAAGTACAGGTCCGCTCCGGCCTTCATTTCGGCCACGCGGAAGTCCGGCCGCCGCTTGGCGGCGTCGTGCCCGTCCAAGGCGGATGCGTCGGTGACCAGATCCTGCCAGCGCCCGTCGCTGACGGACCAGTAGCGGACGGTCGTCAGCGTGGACACGGCCCCGAGGCGCGCCAGGACGTCTTCCGCGGCGCCCCGATAACGGAAGCGGCCCGCCGTGGCCACCAGCACCCGGGAGGGGATCGGGCGCCAGCCGATGCAGGCGGGCGGCGTCCAGTCGGCGATCGGCTCGCCACCGCTCCAGACACGGACCACCGGTTGGACGTCCGGCTCTGGGTAGGCCGGCGATGGCGGGCCGGCGCAGGGCGGACGCGGGACGTCCTGCCCGGCGCTCTCGCCCGTGAAGAGCAGCAGCATCCACAGGGAGAGAACAGCGGCGAGGTTCACCAACGCCGGCATTGGTCGCGGACGACGGGCATGCTCGTGACGTCGCCCGGAGCTACGGCGTTGGCGCCAGGAGTGCACTGCCGGGCAAGGGCTCTTGCGTCACTCCGTCTTCAGCTTCGCCGGGCGCTTCTCGATCACCTCGTCGACGATGCCGAATTCCTTGGCCTGCTCGGCGCTCATGAAGGTGTCGCGCTCCATGCGGGCCTCGATCTCGGGCAGGGTCTGGCCGGTGTGCCGCATGTAGATCTCGTTGAGCCGGCGCTTCATGCTCAGGATCTCGCGGGCATGGATCTCGATGTCCGTCGCCTGCCCCTGGAATCCGCCCGACGGTTGATGGGTCATCACGCGCGCATGCGGCAGCGCGAAACGCTTGCCCGCGGCACCGGCGCAGAGCAGCAGCGAGCCCATCGACGCGGCCTGACCGATGCAGATGGTGGCGACGTCCGGGCGGATGTACTGCATCGTGTCGTAGATCGCGAGGCCCGAGGTCACGATGCCGCCCGGGGAGTTGATGTAGAGGTTGATGTCCTTGTCGGGGTTCTCGGCCTCGAGGAACAGGAGCTGGGCGGTGATCAGGCTGGCGACGCCGTCGTCGACCGGCCCCATCAGGAAGATGATCCGCTCCTTGAGCATCCGCGAGTAGATGTCGTAGGCGCGCTCGCCCCGGGCGGTCTGCTCCACCACCATGGGAACGAGCTGGCTGTAGGCGGTCATGGTGTCCTCGCTTGGCGTAACTGAGCTCAGGCGGCCGGCGCGGCCGCCTCGGCCTTCTCGGCCTCCTCATCGGGATCCTTGAGGAGCTCCTCCACCGTGACCGGCTGATCGGTCACGCTCGCCTTCTCGAAGATGAAGTCGCAGACCTTGTCCTCGAACAAGGGCGCCCGAAGCTGCTCGATCGCGGCCGGGTTGCTCTTGAAGAACTCGACCACCTTGCGCTCCTGGCCGGGAAACCGCATGGCCTCGCGCATCACTGCCTGCTGCAGCTCCTCGCCCGCGACCGTGACCTCGTTCCTGGTCCCGATGTCGGAGAGAATGAGGCCCAGGCGGACACGGCGCTCGGCGATGGCCCGATACTCGGCCTTGAGCTCGTCCTCGCTCTTGCCGTCCTCGGGCTTCTCGCCGGTGCGGTCCATCTCGTCCTTGAGCTGCTTCCAGATCGAGTCGAACTCGAGATCGACCATGCCTTCGGGTACCGGGAAGCCATGGTCGGCGGCGAGCTTGTCGAGCAGCGCCCGCTTGAGCCGGGTGCGGCTCACGTTCCTGTACTCGTCGCCGAATCGCTTCTCGAAGGTCTCGCGCACCTCGACCAGGTTCTCGAAGCCGAGCGACTCCGCCCAGGCATCGTTCATCTCGAAGGCGACGGGCGCCTTGATCTCGTGAACGGTCACGGTGAACACGGCGTCCTTGCCCGCGACATCGGCCTTGTAGTCGGCGGGGAAGGTCACCTTCACCTCGCGCGTCTCGCCGGGCATGGCGCCGATCAGCTGATCCTCGAAGCCGGGAATGAAGCCCCCCGAGCCCAGCCGCAGCGGAAAGCCCTTGCTCGACCCGCCCTCGAAGGCAACGTCGTCGATCTTGCCTTCGAAATCGATCGTGAGCTGATCGCCCTCCTGCGCCGGCCGCGGCTCTTCCGGCGCCTCGAACTTCTGCCGCGCCTTGGCGAAATTCTGGATCGCCTCCTCGACCTTGTCGGCCGGCGTCTCGGCGACGAGGCGGGTCAGGCTGATGGCGCCGAGATCGACCTCGGGCACCTCGGGCAGCACCTCGAGCTTGACCTCGAACTCGAGATCCTTGCCCTCGTCGAAGGAGGTCACCGCGATCTTCGGCTGCAAGGCGGGCCGCAGCTGGTTGTCGCCGATGGTCCGCTTGGACCCTTCGTCGACCGCCTCCTCGAGCACCTCGCCGAGAATGGCACGGCCATACTGCTTCTTCAGGAGCGGCAGCGGCGCCTTGCCGGGCCGGAAGCCGGGCAGGCGGACGGTCTTCGCCAGCCGCTCGAGCCTGCTCTGGACCTTGCCCGCGATCTCCTCGGAGGGCACGGTGATCTTGAATTCGCGCTTCAGCCCGTCGGCCGCAACCTGCTCTACCTGCATCACTCTCGCCTCGACCGCCGAACCGAATGCGTGCGGCCGTCCTGTCGTCCTGTCATCGCCGGTGCTGACCTGGTGCGGGCGGCGAGACTTGAACTCGCACGGCTCGCGCCACAGGAACCTAAATCCTGCGTGTCTACCAATTCCACCACGCCCGCCCGCGTCAGACGCGGCGTCAGCGCGACGGGGTGTGCCCTATAGCACGGCTGGGCGCAAGGCCAACAGGATTGCGGGCTAGGTGGCGCCCGTCTCGCCGACCGCGACGTGATCGGCGACGAACGCGCCGCGCTGGCCCATCGGCCGCGCCGGCCCGCGCGTCGTGTCATGCCGCGTCTGCAGCTCGAGCTCGGCGTTGAGCTCCGCGCCGAGGATCACGACCAGGGCGGAGATGTAGAACCAGAGCATCAGCACCGCGACCGCGCCGAGAGAGCCGTAGGTGACGTCGTAGGAAGCGAAGTGGCTGACATAGAGCGAGAACAGAAGCGAGGCCGCCAGCCAAAGACAGGCGGCGAGCGCCGAGCCCGGCGTGATCCAATGCCAATGCGCCTCGCGCCGGGAGGGAGCGAAGCGATAGAGCAGGGCGAGCCCGATCACGACGCAGATCAGGAGGACCGCATAGGAGGCCAGGCGCGCGGCGATGGCGCCCAGGGGGCCGAGAGCCTCAAGCTGCAGGACCGGCGGCAGCGCGACGATCAGCGCCAGCGATACGGCCACGCCCATGACACCGCACAGGGTGAAGAACAATGCGGTGAGATTGAACCGAAGCAGGCCACGCTTCTCCTCCTCCTCATAGGCGACGTTCAGGGCGTAGATCAGCGCCTTCGTCCCCGCCGCGGCGGTCCACAGCGCGATGAGCACACTGATCACCAGCCGCCAGCTCAGTGCCGCGGCCGGCTGTGCGACCAGGTCATGGAGACGCTGGGCCACCAGCTGGAACACCGCCGCCGGCAGCACATCCTCGATCGCGGCGAGCTGACGCTCGATGGCAGTCGGATCGAAGAGGAGGCCATAGAGCGAGATCAGGACGGACATGGCCGGGAACAGAGCGAGAGTCGCGTAGAACGCGCAGCTTGCTGCGACCATCAAGATCTGGTCCGAGGTCGCCTCGCCCCAGACCCGCTTGAGCACCTGCCACCAACCGCCGGGCGGGATCTCGCCCGGCGTGCGCGCATCGTGCCCGAGCTCGAGCGTCTGCCCGCGACGCGCGAGTTTGGACCGGGTCGCCCGACCCGGTCCAACGACGTCATCACGATCCTGATCGGGCTCGGGCGAGGACGCCCTCGCCACCCTACCCCACCCGCTGCTCTGGACGCGAGGCGCCCCGGCTGGGAGTCTTCTGTTCCGAGGACGTCCCGGTGAGCTCCTCCCGCAGCGCCTCGCGACCAGCGGATGCGGTCTCCTCGACCACGCGACGCGCACGCCCGCTGACGTCGGCGACGGTCTCGCGGGCGGCGGCCGCGATGCCGCCGGGTGGCATGGTCAGGCCCTCGCGACGCGCCGCGTCGTGCGCCGTGTCCAGCACGGCATCCGCCACATGCATGGCACGGTCGCGCGCATCGCTCGCCAGATCGCGCGCCGTCTCGCCGATCTGCCGCCGCACCGAGCCCGCCAGCCGGCGCTCGTAGCGGCTCGAGGGCACGAGCATCCCGATCACCGCACCGACCGTGAGGCCCAAGGCGCCGAGCAACAGCGGACGATCCTGCACATAGTCGAACGAGCGGCTGCCCATCTCGCGCATGCCGGAGGCGGCGGAGCTGCCATAGCCGTACGCATCGCGCGCGGCCGACTGGCCGCGGCCGGCGAGGCTGCCGGCCAGGTCGGCAGCGCCCCGCACCATCGAACCGACCCGGCTCGCGGCGGCCTGCATCGCGTCCTCGACGCGCTGCATGAAGCTCTCGCCCGCTTCCCCGGCCCGGCGGGTCAGCCCGAGCACGGTGCCGCGCGCCTCGTGGATCCGCTCCTGGAACGCGCTGTCCGACTCGTCGGGACGCCGGCTCAGGGCCGCCCCGGCTTCGTGGGCGCGGATCGCGAGATCGTCCTGCGCCGCCGCCTCGTAGGGCATTGGCTGATGGACGGAAGTCTCGCGGGCGAGCCCCATGCCGGTGTTGCGGCTGTCGCCGTAGCGGTCCCGGTCCGTCCAGGGCCGATCCTGGTAGGCGTAGTGGCTGGTGTCGCCGCGCCGGGCGCCGTTCAGGATCAGCCAGCCAACGCCGATGCCGATCAGGGCCACCGGGATCGGGTTCTCGCGCACGCTGCGACCTAGGTTATGCGTGAATTCCACGCCACCACCCTCCTTGAAGTATGTGACCGCCTCCTCGACCATCGAGCCGGGTGCCAGCTTGTGCTGCAGCGCATCGATGGTTGCGTCGAGGCGGGAACGCGTATCGTCGAGCTCGCGCTCGATCTCGCCCGTGGTGATCGAGCTGTCCGTCACGCCACGTGTCCTCTGACCAGATTCAGATCCTTGCGCAGATTCGCCGTGGTACGGTTCGCCGCCAGATTCTGCGCCGACAGGTCGTGCCGCGCCTTCAGCAGCAGCAGGACCCCGATCAGCAGCACCACGCCGCCGACGATCACCGCCGCCAGCCAAGGCTCGAAGCCGAACTCCTCGAGGCCGTAGACCGCGGCCTGGAGCAGGATGATGAAGCCGGCCAGCGCGAACAGCGCCGCGATCGCGAGCTCCGCCGTACCGGACATGGTCTGGTGCAGCTTGTCCTGCGCCTCGGTGCGGGCAAGCGCCAGCTCCTGCCGGACGAGGGCCGCGGAGTCATTGGCGAGGTCCCGCAGCAGCTCGCCGACCGAGCGATTCTCGGGGACCGTCGCCATCAGATGTTGCTCCCCGAGGTGGTCGCCGGGGACGGACGCGCCGTCTGGCCGGGCTGCGTGACTGTCTGGCCGGGCTGCGTCGCCGACTGAGTGGGCTGCGTCACGGGCGACGTCCCGCGGCGCGACTCGAACTCGCCAGCAGGCCTGTGCGAATAAAGGTCCTCGTCGTAGCGCGTCGGCAAGTCGCGACGATAGCGCTCCTCCCTATAGTCGCCACCCGAGCTGCCTGCGCCCACCACCCGGGTCAGCGCGAAGCCCAGCGCCACCGACGCTCCCATGAACAGAGCCGGCTGGCGGCGGGCGAACACCTCGACCGAGCCCATCAGATCGGCGACGTCCTGCCGGCGAAGCTCCTCGGCCATGCCGGCGAGCTCGTCGGCACCGCGCTCGAGCAAATTGCCCAGCCACGGCTCGTCCTGACGCAGATCGCCGGCCGTACGCTGCGCGCGTTCCGCGACGGCGCCGAGGCGGTCGGCGATGCCGTTCTTCTGCCGCGCCGCCTGCTCGCTCATGCCCTGCCGGATCGTCCCGGCGAGCCCGCTCGCTTGCTGGCGCAGCGCATGACCGGCGGCCTGCGCCTCGCGGCTCACATCGTGGGAGGCGCCGCGCAGCTCGTCGGCGACGCCGGCCTGCCCTTGCTCGGGTTCGCCGGCCGCATTGGGGGTGCCCGCGGGCCCGGTTCCGTCGTCCGTCATATCCGTGTCCCTCCAGGGATTTGACTGCCGAGAGAACCAGCGCGAACAGCCGCGGTTCCCGGAGGGCCGCTGGGAGCGTCGGGGCCGCAGTCAAGCCCTTGCGTGCGCGTGTGGGCTGCCCAGATCAGGCCGGACATGTCGGATGCCGCGCGACGGGTCCGTCGACATGGTCCGCTCGCATGAGGGACAAGGAGAAACGGAACATGGACACCGAGAAATACACCGATCGGGTGAAGGGCTTCCTGCAGTCGGCACAGGGCCATGCATTGCGCGAGGGGCATCAGCGCTTCCTGCCCGAGCACGTCCTCAAGGTGCTGCTCGACGATCCGGAGGGCATGGCGGCCAATCTGATCCAGGCCGCGGGCGGCAATGCCAAGCGGGCGCAACACGCGGTCGACGAGCTCTTGAGAAAGGTGCCCAAGGTCGAGGGCAGCGGCGCCGGCCAGCTCCACCTGACGCCCGAGACCGCACGCCTGTTCGACCAGGCCGAGCAGGCGGCGAAGAAGGCCGGCGATTCCTATGTCACGGTCGAGCAGCTGCTGCTGGCGCTGGCGATGAGCCCGACCGATGCCGGCAAGGCGCTCAAGCAGGCGGGGGTCGACGCCAAGGCGCTGAACGCGGCGATCAACGAGCTGCGCAAGGGCCGCACCGCCCAGACCGCCGGGGCCGAGGAAGGCTATGACGCGCTCAAGAAGTACACGCGCGACCTGACCGAAGCGGCGCGCTCGGGCAAGCTCGACCCGGTGATCGGCCGCGACGAGGAGATTCGCCGCGTCATCCAGGTGCTGTCGCGCCGGACCAAGAACAATCCGGTGCTGATCGGCGAGCCCGGCGTCGGCAAGACCGCGATCGCCGAGGGCCTCGCCCGGCGCATCGTCGACGGCGACGTGCCGGAATCGCTGCGCGACCGTCGGCTCTTGTCGCTCGATCTCGGCTCGCTGGTCGCCGGCGCCAAATATCGCGGCGAGTTCGAGGAGCGGCTCAAGGCGCTCCTGCAGGAGGTGCAGCACGGCGAGGGCGACATCATCCTGTTCATCGACGAGCTGCACACGCTGGTCGGCGCCGGCAAGGCCGAGGGGGCGATGGACGCCTCCAACATGCTCAAGCCGGCCCTGGCCCGCGGCGAGCTGCACTGCGTCGGCGCCACCACGCTCGACGAGTACAGAAAGCACATCGAGAAGGACGCAGCGCTGGCGCGGCGCTTCCAGCCGGTGTTCGTCGGCCAGCCCGACGTCGAGGACACGATCTCGATCCTGCGCGGGCTGAAGGAGCGCTACGAGGTCCACCACAAGGTGCGCATCACCGACGGCGCCATCGTCGCCGCGGCCACCCTGTCCAACCGCTACATCACCGACCGCTTCCTGC
This sequence comes from Geminicoccaceae bacterium, assembly GCA_050246385.1. GTDB lineage: Bacteria > Pseudomonadota > Alphaproteobacteria > Geminicoccales > Geminicoccaceae > Benzoatithermus. Next base: position 1,472 of record JBFWWD010000172.1, on the reverse strand, counting down.
CCGACAAGGCGATCGACCTGGTCGACGAGGCGGCGGCCAGGAAGCGGATGGCGATCGACAGCAAGCCCGAGGCGCTGGACGAGCTCGACCGGCGGATCATGCAGCTCAGGATCGAGGAGGGCGCGCTCAAGAAGGAGAGCGACCAGGCCTCCAAGGACCGGTTGTCCCGGCTCGGCAAGGAGCTTGCCGAGCTCGAGCAGCGCTCGGCCGAGCTGACGGCGCAGTGGCAGGCCGAGAAGGGCAAGCTCGCCTCGGTGACCAGGCTCAAGGAGGATCTCGAGCGACTGCGCAACGAGCTGGCGATCGCCCAGCGGCGCGGCGATTTCGAGCAGGCCGGGCGGATCGCCTATGGCGAGCTGCCGCAGGTGCAGAAGGCGCTCGAGGAGGCCGAGGCGCAGGAGGCGCACGGCATGGTGCGCGAGGATGTCGGCGAGCAGGACATCGCCCAGGTGGTGTCGCGCTGGACCGGCATCCCGGTCGACCGGATGATGGAGGGCGAGCGCGAGAAGCTGCTGCGCATGGAGGACACGCTGCGCACCCGCGTGGTCGGCCAGGAGGACGCGCTCAAGGCCGTCGCCAACGCCGTGCGCCGTGCCCGCGCCGGGCTGCAGGACCCGAACCGGCCGATCGGCTCGTTCCTGTTCCTGGGGCCGACCGGCGTCGGCAAGACCGAGCTGTGCAAGGCGATCGCCGCCTTCCTGTTCGACGACGACCAGGCGATGGTGCGGATCGACATGTCGGAGTTCATGGAGAAGCACTCCGTGGCCCGGCTGATCGGCGCGCCGCCCGGCTATGTCGGCTACGAGGAGGGCGGTGCCCTGACCGAGGCGGTCCGCCGCCGGCCCTACCAGGTGATCCTGTTCGACGAGGTCGAGAAGGCGCACCCCGACGTGTTCAACGTCCTTTTGCAGGTGCTCGACGACGGCCGGCTCACCGATGGCCAGGGCCGCACGGTCGACTTCAGGAACACCATGATCGTCCTGACCTCGAACCTGGGGTCGGAATATCTCGCAGCCCTGCCCGACGGGGCGCCGGCGAGCGATGCGCGCGAGCAGGTGATGGCGGTGGTCCGCCAGGCCTTCCGGCCCGAGTTCCTGAACCGGCTCGACGAGGTGATCCTGTTCAACCGCCTCGGCCGGGCGCAGATGAAGGACATCGTCGCGATCCAGCTCGGCCGGCTGAAGAAGCTGCTCACCGAACGGCGGATGACGCTGGAGCTCAGCGACGCGGCCCTGAGCTGGCTCGCCAATGCGAGCTACGACCCGGTCTATGGGGCAAGGCCGCTGAAGCGGGTGATCCAGCGTTCGCTGCAGGATCCCCTCGCCCTGATGCTGCTCGAGGGCAGGCTCGGCGACGGCGAGACCGTCCGGGTCGACGGCGGCGAGGACGGGCTGGTGATCCAGGGCACGCCCATCGCGGCGGCGGCCTAGGTCTAGAGCGCCTCGGGCGGCTGCTTCGGCGGCCGCCCGTCC
>JBFWWD010000171.1:0-12699 GCA_050246385.1 Geminicoccaceae bacterium | reverse complement strand
CTCGGCGGAACCGCATCCGGCGGCAGCGCGGCGAGGTCGGTGTAGACGCTCTCCCGGGCGAAGCGCTCGGCGTCGAACGGGTTGCCGAACGCGCCGTGGAAGTCGGCGATGTCGTCGTCATTCACCGGCTCCTCCGGCGCGTAGAAGGCACCGCTGAGACTCGCGGTCGCCGCAAACAGCTCCGGGTGACGCAGCGCGAGATGCACGGCGCCGTAGCCGCCCATGGACAGGCCTGCGATCACCCTCCCCGCGCGATTGGAGATCGTGCGAAAGCGGGCGTCGATGACAGGCAGCAGATCTCCGACGAGCGCAGTCTCCCATGCCCCTTCGCCATCGGGATTGTCGACGTACCAGCTATTGCCGGCATTCGGGGTCACGATGATGAACGACGTACCGGTCGCGGCATCCACAGCCGCATTGCCTTCCTCGAGACCGCCCCAGTCCAGCCAGTCATGATGCGTGCCGTCCGTGCCGTGCAGCAGCAGGAGAAGGGGGTATCTGCGCGTGAGCTCGAGATCGTAGCCGTCCGGCAAGGTGACGGCGCAGAGGATCGACTGGCCCAAGGTCGTGCTGGGAACGGCGATCTCGTGGATCACACGAGCCTTCGCGGCGGTATCGCCGGCGATCGCCGCCACCAGCACGCACAGGGTGAGCCAGATCAAATGCGCGCCCGATCGCATGCCAACCGCTCCGCACCGTTCAGATCCGAGAATATCGCCAGAGCTTAGGTGCGGTGTGTCGATCGGCAAGAGGCAGCGGGCGCAGGTCCGATCGTTCTATCGCCAGCCACACCGGTCGGTGATCATTGCAGCCTCGGCGCTGTTTCGGGCGTAGAGGGCAGGATTCAGCGGATCCTGCTTGAACGTCCCCCAGGCCGCCAGCACCGGATGCGGCGTCACCTCGGGATTGGCAGGGTACTCGAAGCTCACGTCCGCGAAGTAGCGCTGCGCTTCGGGCGAGGTCATGAACTCGATCAGCTTGATCGCGTTCTCGCGGTTGGGCGCGGTCTTGAGAACGCCCGCGCCCGAGACGTTCACGTGGGTTCCGCGGTCAGCCTGATTGGGGAAGAACACGGCGACCTGCTCACCGACCGCCTGGTCCTCCGGCTTCGCCGAGGCCAACATCCTCGCCAGATAGTAGGTGTTGGAGATGGCTACGTCGCCGACGCCGGCAGCGACCGCCTTGATCTGATCGGTGTCGCCGCCTTCCGGCGGGCGCGCCATGTTTGCAACGAGGCCTTCGCACCAGCGCTCCGTCGCCTCGGGCCCGTCCGCAGCCAGGATCGAGCCCACGAGACTCAGATTATAGACATTGGTGCTGCTGCGAATGAGCACCTTGCCCTTCATCCGCGGGTCAGCCAGGGCCTCGTAGGTGCTGAGCTGCGATGGATCCAGGCGATCCTTCGCGTACACCAGCACACGCGCACGCATGGCCAAGCCATACCAGAGACCGTCGGGATCGCGCAGATTCTCCGGAACGCGCGAATCGAGAAGCTCGGATTTGATCGACTGCAGCAGACCCAGACCACTGGCCTGGGCCAAGCGGCCGGCGTCGACGGTGATGAAGACGTCGGCAGGACTGTTGGTACCCTCGGCTTGCATGCGCTGGATCAGCTGCTCGTGGGTGCCATCGACGACATTGACTTCAATGCCCGTCGCCTCGGCGAAATCGTCCCAGAGCTGCTGGTCGGTTCCGTAGTGACGGGAGTTATAGATGTTCACGACCTCGGCGGATTGAGCCGCATGTCCGAGCGTCAGCGACAGGGCGGCCGCGAGCAGAACGGCGCGACGGGGTGAGTACATCGAATTCTCGCCTGATTGCCTGAGACACCGCGGCGTAGTAGGGTCCAGTTCAAGCGGCAAGACACGAGAGGCGGAGATCAAGCTTATTCTATTTCTAGACTGCATCGGCCGTTCGATGTTGTTCGAGAGGCTGCTGGCAGCCATACGAACGACCGATTCGCCGGAAACGCCTCTTCAGCCTCGGGGGTGAGACTCAGCGTTCCTGTTCGGGCTGCAGCATGGGATCTCGCTCGGCCTCGAGCCCGGTCGGAGGTGCGGCCGCGCTTCCCGCTTCGTCCAGGCTCGGCTAACTAGGTCGCGAGGAGGACCGATGCCGACCCGGCGATCCACCGTTCGCCTGCCCGAAGCTGACATGCAGGCCGAAGGCTTCGGCCGCACACGCAGCGATCACCGCAACGAGATCGCCGAAGACTATGTCGAGCTGATCGCGGACCTGATCGATGCGACCGGGGAGGCCCGGGCGGTGGACCTCGCCAACCGGCTCGGCGTCAGCAATGCGACCGTGGCGCATGCGATCACGAGGCTGCAGCGCGACGGGCTGGTCCGCTCCGAGCCCTACCGCTCGATCTTTCTCACGAAGGGCGGCCGCGATCTGGCCGAGCAGTGCCGCCGCCGCCACAGGATCGTCTATGGGCTGTTGCGTGCACTTGGGGTCAGCGACGAAGTCGCCCGGATCGATGCCGAGGGGATTGAACACCATGTGAGCGAGGAGACGCTACGGGCGTTCGAGCGCCTCCTCGTTCGACATGCTCCCAGCGAGGGCGACATGAGCTGAGGCTTGCAGGATGCCGCTCGGCGCGGCCCGCTCCAGCTCGCGCAGGTTCTAGAGGGGCTCGGCGACCACGGGCGTCACGCCCAGCTTGCCCGGAGCCGGCTGAACCATCCCTGCGGGAGTGTCGGCAGAGTGAGCAGTCGGTAGCTCCACGCCGCCCTCGACCGTCCCGGCGACGAGGCCGGAGCCACCGGTCGCCGGCACCGCCGGCGAGACCGGCATCTCGCCCCCGCCCGGCTGCACCGAAAGCATCTCACTGGTCGCCGCCATAACGTCGAGCAGCTGATCGCTGTCCTTGGGACCGATCAGGGCAAACACCAGCGAGCCGCGCCGCCAGTTCAGCGAGACATGGCCCTCGGGAACGACGGTCAGGGCGACGTCCGCGCCACTCCCGATCGTTCCCACGAACAGAAACACGCGATTGCCCTTGTCGTCGGCATAGACCAGCCTGATTGCAGGCGATTCGCCGCCCTTGATCGCATCTCCGCCGACAAAGGTCAGTCCATGTGCCGCCAGATCGGGCCGGCGGATCGAGTATGCGGCCAGTTGCTCATCCAGCTTGAGCGCGCTGTCGCCATTGCCATCAGTGATGAGCTGCATGCTGCCGTTGAGCGGGTCCCGACCGAACAGCATCTGCGGCCCGGACTCGGCGACCTGCCGCCAGGTCGTGAACCGCTGCGCCATCTCGCTGGGATTCGGTCCCCACCAAGTGACAACACCCACGAGAAAGCTGGCGGCAAGCGCTGCGGTCATCCCGCTGGCGCGGACACGCCGCTGGTGACGAATCGAGCCAGCGAGCTGCCGGGTAAGGTCGGACAGCGTTTCGTCCGGCATCGGGTCGAGATCTGAGAGCTGCTCGCGCAGCCCGGCGAGATCGCCCTGCTGCCGCAGATATCCGTTCACCCGCTCCGCGGCCACACTGTCGCTGGCGAGCCGGGCCACCACTTCGCGGTAACGACGTCCGTCCAGCTCGCCATCCACGAACGCGTGGAGATCGTGCTCGGTCACGGAAGAGGCAGGATCGATTGCGGACATGGCTATTTGACCACACGCAGCCGCGCGACCGCACCGTGCGTCATGAGCTGGCGCAACGCTTCGCGTCCACGCGAGAGACGAGACATGATAGTACCAATCGGGACATCGAGGATACGCGCAGCCTCGATGTAGCTCATCCCCTCAAGCCCGACGAGCAGCAAAACCTCGCGCTGTTGCTCGGGCAGCGCAGCCAGTCCCTGCAACAGGTCGCGAAACTCCAGCCGGCGACCCTGTGTCGCAGGCGACGACAGCATGCCAAGCACCTCGTCGATCGGCACATGGTCGTTGCGCTTGTGACGTTTGCGGGTCGTATCGATGAACACGTTGTGTAACGTCGTGAACAAGTAGGCGCGGAGATCCCTGACCGGGCGCCAAGCGCGCATGTGCGACAACACGCGCGCAAGGGCTTCCTGCACCAGATCGTCCGCTTCGTGTGGATCGCCGATCAGAACCAAGGCATACCGCCGGAGCGCGGCCACGTGGGTCGTGATCTCCGCGGTGAGCTGATCACCGGGCGATGCACTCTCCTCGGTCGCGACGCTGCGGAGGGACTTGGTTTGCTGCATGGTGTTTCGATCCGCCTTCATTCCGGCCCAGATCATTGCCGAGCCGGCTCTCATTGCACCCGCCAGCTCCGCCAAGCCGCCGAGCGGCAGGCCTGAAGACGGCGATTTGGGAGCGTCACAACGTGAGCCCCGCACTCATTTCCTCCGACCCTACCACCTCGTCGCCAAAAAAGCAGGCTCCGTCGGCCTGGACCGACGGAGCCCAGGTGGTTGGGCGGAAACGAAAGGACATCAGCAACCGCACCGGACGGCAGCGGAAGGGTGGTCCGATCCCGTAAATCAACGACATTCGACCTGAACCCATCCTAGCCGACACCCCGGGGCCGTGCCCGGCGATCCGGCTGCCGATGCACCTGATTCCATGGACGGATGGTGCCGCAGGTTATTCCGACCGAGAGATGCTCAACGATGCTCTGGGCGCCGGCATGTCGCGACGCCGAGGTGGGGCGGCGTCAGATCGAGACAACGCGGAACGCCGCACCTTCCCAGCCATAGTCGAACACATGTTCCTTCTTGAACATGGGATAGCGACTCTCGAACTCCTTGACCGCGCGGCGCTCGCCGGTGCTGTCGTCCTGAGCATCAGGGCCGAGCTGCTTGCGAAGCTGATCCCAGTCGTCGAAGATCAGGATGGATCCTGGCACGAGGAAATGGCGCACGAATTCAAGCACAGGAACACAGGAGTCGTAGAGATCGACGTCGATGAGGCAGATCGAGGCCTTGGGAAAGCTGTTCTCGGCCTGAATCTTGGCGAACAGCTCATCCGAAAACCAACCTTTGAAAAGCTTGATCTTGGAAAGATCCGCTTCCCACTTGGTGAGGTTGCGAACCACCACGTCGTAGCTGGCGCCGAACTGGCCCTTGAAGAAGATCGACCGCTCTTCCTCGAGCTCAGGCAACGGAAGCCCAGCAAAGGAATCGAAACCGTAATAGGTGAAGCCTTTGGCGCCATATTCGCGGGCGAGGCGGTCTGCCCACCACATGCTGTAGCCGCGGAACATGCCGAACTCAAAATAGCCGTAGCCGTCGAGCATCCCGCGATCGCGCTGCATCGTGAACGCCCGCATCAGCGCGATGGTCACATCCGGCGAGAGCGTGAAGAACGGACCGTCGCCCACCATGCTCCGCACGCCGGGGATGCGGTTGGCGAGGACTCGGCTTTCGCCGATCGCGCGGATGGCCAAGCGCTTCAGCAGCGGCACCGATTTGACCGCTCCCTTCAAGCGCTCGAACGGTGTCTGAGCGGTGCCGAACGGGACCGTATCGGCGAGCGCGCGCGCCTCTCCGCTGCGCGCGGCTGGACCGACCGTGGCGGTCGATCCACCATTCGCGCGTGCATCAGCAAGCTTCTGTTCGACGTCCATCGCACGCCCACATATAACTGATTACCGACAGGAGACGAAGGGGCCGCAGGACCACCCCGTCTCAATCAACGTGCATCGCCCTCTCTTGGCAAGCTGCCGAGGCTCTTCCATCCCGCCTGAGTTCCACGACGTGGCGTCAAGGTCACAGGGATTTATCAGCTCAGGTTGAGCTGGCGTCCGCTTGGACGGCCGCGAAATCCGATAGATGGCGCAACAGGAGCGGGTTCCGCGCAGGACTCCGGCTTCGATGTATCCGCAGGCGTGGCGCAGCCGAACTGAGCCGAGATTGGCTGAATCGTCGATATGCTATGGGTCCTGACGCTACCCCGCGGTCTCGGTCTTGAGGAGCGAGCGGTCGATCCCTTTTCTCCTCGCCGGGGCCAAGTAGGCGGAGTCCTCGACGATGTGGCGATGCGCTGGCGGCCGCGGTAGAGCGTCGCATAGGCATATCCGGCAAGGACGCCGTCGCTTTCGGCGACCGGCCAGGGCAATCCCAGAGCGCACTCGCCCAAATCGACGCGCGGGCTCATTCCCGCTCGGCGGTTCCGGCTCGAAGCCGGCTGTACCCTCCCGCACCGCGCGCTCATAGTTCGCAGCGATGTGCGGCAAATCGCGTTCGACCGCGGATTGCAGCTTTGGCACCTCGCGGCCTCAACCGTCGCCGAGACGACGGGTCAAATCCGCCATCCGTGCCTGGAACTCCGCGACGGTGGCGCGATCGGCATCGCTTTGCGGGCTGAGGCCACCCGCCAGGGAGTGCGCCGTGGCCAGATCGGAGCGCGCCTGGTGCGTTCGTCCGGCGTCGATCGCCTCCTGTGCGCGGCCGAGCAGTCGACTGACCGTCATTGCGCCATTGAAGCTCGGCAGCCCGCCCATGTCGCCAACCGTCCCGGGAAGCCGCTCGCCTTGCGGCAAGGCCGGTGGCTGCGATTGTTTCCCGGTGGTCGCCTGCCAGGAACGTTGCTGTTGGATGCGATCGAGATCGCGTTGGATTCGGCCTTGCTCCGGCGTGAAATCCACCCCTTTGCTCTGCGTGATCAGATCCCGCTGGCTCTGACGAAGCTGGCTGGACGACAGCGAACCGCCGCGCTGATTCGCGTCCAGGGCGCGGACCTGGCGCTGCAGATAGGCATCGCCGCCAATGCTGCCCGGCGTGAAGAAATCGAGCCCACGATCCGTCTGGGCCCATGAACCGCCGGGCGGACCGAGACCGGACACAAGAAGGAGTGTCAGTCCGTACCGGAACGCCGGCGACAAATGGACATTCCCGCTCATCTCGACTCTCAGCGCGAGCGACGGAGACCTCCGTCAACAGGGGAGATATTGTGCGCAGGTCGGGCATTGTCGATCAGCAAGGCGGCGGGGAGATCGCTCGACCGCCCATCGATGGCGGCCGGCGGCGGGGCGCAACGCGGCCTGAGAATGCCGCAATCCCAGCGAAAGCCGTCGGGCAGCCCCGTCGCGGCCGAGCCGCGGACAAATCCACACGCGCATTCGTGACCGGCGATGCAGGCGACGATCCCTGCCGTTTCCGGGCCGCAGACCGGCGCCTGCGCGCTCGCGCCAGAACACGCCAGCGCGGCGAGGAGCGCCGATCCCGAAAGAGCTCGCGTGCGATGGACCACAAGCCGCTCCCATGGTGCGGAAGACCGCATCACCATGAGGCAGGCTGGTTTACGAACCCTGAGGGTTGCGGCAGAAACCTCAGGCTGCGCGCCGGCTCACCGCGTCGGCGAGCACGCACAACAGCTCGAAGATGATGCTCACCCCGACCCAGGCCGTCATGCCGGAGGGATCGAACGGTGGGCTGACCTCGACCAGATCGGCGCCGATCAGGTTCAGCCCCTGCAGCCGGCGCACCATCCGCTGCGCCATGTGAGTGGTGAAGCCGCCGATCTCGGGCGTACCCGTGCCGGGCGCCTGGGACGGATCGATCCCGTCGATATCGAAGCTTACATAGCAGAGCTGATTGCCGACGATCTCGCGTGCCTCGGCCATCACCGCCTCTGGGCCGCGGTCCATGACCTCCTCGATCATGAAGATCCGCACGCCATGCGCGCGTGCCCACTCCACGTCCTCGCCGTCATAGGCGGTTCCGCGGATCCCGATCTGCACCACCCGGCTGGTGTCGATCAGACCTTCCTCGGCCGCGCGTCGGAACGGCGTGCCGTGGGTGAAGCGGAAGCCACCGAAGTAGGAATCGTAAAAGTCGGTATGGGCGTCAAAGTGGATCATCGCCACCGGCGCGCCCTTGCCGACGAGGCCGCGCAGGACGGGCAGCGATACGAGATGATCACCGCCCGCGGTCATCGGCATGATGCCCTTGGCACGCACCTTGCCGTAGAATGCCGAGATCCGGGCCAGGCTGTCCTGCACGTCCGCCGGATTGACCGGGCAGTCGCCGAGATCGGCGCAGCGGGCTGTGTTGAACGGCCGGAGCCCGGTCGCCTGGTTGATCATCCGGATCATCGTCGAGGCATCGCGCAGCTGGCGCGGCCCGTGCCTCGGCCCGGGGCGGTTGGTGGTTCCTCCGTCCCAGGGAACGCCGATCAGGCCGATCTGCACCTCGTCCGCCTCGTCGAGCGGAACGTGCGGCAGGCGCATGAAGCTGGGAATGCCGGCGAACCGCGGCAGATCCATGCCGGAAAGTGGCAGGTAGGATCGTTCACCGCTCATGCCTTTGGCCCCGCTGCGATACGGCGACGGATGGTTGCGACGGCAGCCGACGTGGTCAACGCCACCGGCACCGCCGGCTCGGACGCGTCCTCAGTCCTCGTCGGACTTGGTCTTGGGAACGATCACCTGCCGGCCGCGATACATGCCGGTCTTCAGGTCGATATGGTGCGGGCGGCGGAACTCGCCGCTATCCTTGTCCTCGATCACGGTCGGCGCGGTCAGCGCATCGTGGGCCCGGCGCATGCCGCGGCGCGAGGGCGAGGTCTTTCGCTTGGGGACGGCCATCGGACAATCCTTGGGGTCGGGTGGCTCCGCCCGGCTGCCGAGCTCACAGCAGGGCACAGGCCGCGCTGCAGCCTCTCGAGCGGGCGGTCAGATAGGCCATCGTCCACGCTCGGTCAATGGTGCAGCTATTTCGCCACTTCCTGGAGCAGCCATTCCCGGAACGCCGCGACTTTCGGTAGCTGCACCGCATCGGGAGGATGGATGAGCCAATAGGCCTTGTCGGTGGCGATCTCCACCGGCGATACGCGCACCAGTCGGCCATCCGCAAGCGCGTCTCCCGCCAACGCCTCATCGGCCAGCGCAATCCCCTGGCCGGCGATGGCTGCGGCGAGAGCAAGGTTGCCGTCGTCAAAGTGCGGGCCGCGCCCAGCGTCGGCTCCCGCCACACCTGCAGTCGCCAGCCATTCGGACCAGTGCCGCTCATCGCCCTCATGGATCAGCGTGAAGCCAGGCAGCTGTGCGGGGTCGAGGAAACTTTGCATCGTGCCCAGGAGCGCCGGACTGCCCACTGGAAACATGGGCGCGGGCATCAACCTCGCCGCGGTGAGCCCCGGCCACGGACCGCGCCCGTGGCGGATCGCCACATCGACGTCCTCCCGGGTGAAGTCGGCCAGAGCCGTCGTGGCCGCAAGGCGCAGGTCGATTTCCGGATGGGCGGCCCCGAACCGGCCGAGCCGGAGAACCAGCCAGCGCGCGGCGAAGGACGGCTCGACGCTGAGCGTGAGGATGCCACGATCGCTTCCGCGTGCTCGCGCCACCGCCCTTGAGATTCGGGCAAAGGCGTCGGTCAGGGCCGCCTCGAGCTCGGCCCCCGCGGCACTGACCACGACGCCACGACTCACGCGTCGGAACAATGACACGCCGAGATCGGCCTCGAGAGCACTGATCTGGTGGCTGATCGCGGAATGAGTGACGTGCAGCTCGCCAGCTGCGCGCGTGAGGCTTCCGTGGCGGGCCGCGGCCTCGAAGGCACGCAATCCATTGAGCGATGGCAGGCGCGATCTGGTCATGTGAGTGACGCTCACATCCGAGGCGAGATATCCTCGTTTGTACGAGTTGGCGTGTCAATGTAGCTCATATCTCGAACATCACGCCCACGATTCGAGACGATTAGGAGGAAAGCCATGTTCGAGCTGCTTGCGCGCCTGTACGGCGATCTGTTCGCGATCGCCGTGTTGCGTCTATCGCCAAGCCGTCATGCGACCTTCAGCGAGGTCGCCCGGCGACGCTTCCCGCGTCCGGATCGCACCGCCCGTCGATCTTCGCGGCGGGACGCGGGCTGGGCTGCGTAGCTGGCGGCCGACTTCGCAGCTCAGCGGGGAATCAACAAGCACCAGCCGAGGACCGCACCATGACCGTCACTGCCTTGACCCATGCGCCGGTTTCGAGCCGGACCGTCACGGATCTCCTGGCTCTGCTCACCGCTTGGCGCGGGCGGCGGCGCTATCGTGCCGAGCTGCGCCGCCTGCTTCGCACCGGGCCGCATCTGCTGGCGGATATCGGTCTCACACCAGCCGTCGCAGCATGTGAGGCGCGTCTGCCGTTCTGGCGCTGACCCGGCCTTCTCCCAAAGATGGGAATGATGGAAAGGGCCGCCTGCCTGATCACGATCCCGGCGGTACCGAGACAGCTCGGAGCTTGGTCGAGCACCGCGGGTTCACGGCCGCTCGCCTGCTGCCAAACGCTGCTCGATTGCCGTCATGACCGGCAGGATGTCGGCGACCCCGTCCACGACATAGTGGGCTCCTGCTCCTTCGAGCCGTGCGACGGCGGCAGCGCGCCGTACTGTGAGCTGGTCGAAGGTCAGCGCCTGCGTGCTGGCGAGCGACAGGCCGAACACATTGCCGGTGACCGCGACGCCCACCGTCCAGCAGCCGCCGTTCAGGCCCTCGGCGATTCCGACCTCGGTATCGTCCACCTTCACGCAGCTCCAGGCCGGCCAGACCGCCAGGTCCAGGAACGCCTTGTAGAGCATGAACGGGGTCGGCCGGCCGTCCGGCGTGTCGCCGGTGCAGACGATGCAATCGGGCACGTAGCCCTGCGCCGCCGCGATCGGGGTCACCTCGGCCATGATCTCGCGCGTGTAGCCGGTGCTCGAGCCGATCTTCAGTCCGCGGCGACGCAGCTCCGCAACGGCCTCCGCCGCACCCGGGATCACGTCCGCGTAGCGTCCCGCCACCTCCACGTTCATCGGCACGAACACCTCGTACACCGCGTCGATGTCGGCCTCGCCCGGTAAGCGGCCATGCCGCGCACGCCACGCATCGGCGATGCGGGGCAGGGCCATCAGCGCCGCGATATGCGGCCGCTTCGCCATGCCCATGGGCCCGCGCGCCTCGTCGATGGTGATCGCCACCCCGAAGCGCGCGAACGCCTCGACAAAGACGCCCATCGGCGCCAGCGAGCCGTGATCGACCATGGTGCCGGCCCAGTCGAGCACCACCGCCCGCAGATGCGTGAAGGAATCGTCCATCCGGTTCAGCCTTTTGAGATCAGGTCGTCGATCACCTCCTCGGCGATGGCGAAGGAGGTGCTGGCGCCGGTGCCGCTGGTGATGACGACGATGCGCACGTTGTCGCCCGGGCGGTCGACCAGCATCAATCGGTCGGGTGCCGAGGCGTAGGTGCCGGTCCAGCGCTCGCCGACGACCGGCTCGCGCACCGCCACGACCTGCCGGAACTCGTCCAGGATGAGCTCGTCCACCGCGGTCGGATTGAACGGGTCCGGCGTCGGCGCATAGTGGTGAGAGTCGCCGACGACCAGGGAGCCGTCCTCGCTCTGCACGGCGATCAGATGCACGCCGTTGGCGAGATGCCAGGGCTGCTCGCTCTCCAGGCGGCGCTTCAGCGCCGCGGCTTCCGGCAGCTCGGCATAGCCGAGATAGCGGACAAGGCCGAGGTCGGACATCACGGCAGCGCCGAAGCGCGGCGCTGCGCCGTGCGCCTCGACCCGCAGCATGTGCAGCTTGCAGCGGGTGAGGCCGTAGGCGGCGAAGCGCTCGGGATAGAGGCTCAGGAAATCGTCGCCCGGGCACACCACGCAGCGTTCCGCCCTGATCGTTCCCCGCGACGTCTCGACAACCGGCGGCAGGGCCGACGTGACGAGCGTTTGGCAGAGGAAGGTCACGCCCTCGACCTCGGCCAGCCAGCGTGCCAGTGCCGGGATCGCCGCGCGCGACTCCACCCGCAGCTCGTGCGGGCTCGCCAACACCGCCAGCAGCCCTTCGGCGCGCAGCATGGGAAAGCGCGCGACACCGGCGTGCGCCGTGAGCAACTCGCACGCCTCGCCCATCTCGGTAGCGCGGAAGGCCTCGAGCACCGCCACCGCCTCGGGCCGCCGCGCTGCCACGGCGAGTCCGCGATGCTCGATCCGGATGCCTGCCGCCGGCGCCACCTCGGCCCAGACGTCGCGCGAGCGCATCGCCCGCCGCCAGCATGCGCCGCGCTGCTGCCCGGTGACCGTGACGAAGCCGAAATTGCGGATCGAGGCGCCGTTGGCCTGGGCGTCGCGCTCGATCACCACGACCTTCAGCCCGCGCCGCGCCGCCGCGAGCGCATGCGCCAGACCGCAGATCCCGGCGCCAACGACCGCAACATCGAACCTGCCCAGCTCCGCGGTCATCGGCGCCGCCTTGCGCGCGGGCGGAGGGGCAGGTCCCGCACGACCGTCATCTGTGAGGCTCCGGTTCCAGCCGAGATGAGGAAGATCGGCATGCTCGCCTCCACCGCCGCCTGGAGAGAGGCCGGCACCGTGATCGGCCGGAGCCTAGGCCGGAACGGCAGCCGCAGCGAGGCGGAATCGATTTCGGGCTCAGCCTCGAGCGGCAGCCGGGCTGGCCGCTTCAGCGCCGGCCATCGTCAGGCCGCTCTCCGGGATTCCTTCTCCCGCGCAGCCCGCCTCCTGCCGCCAGCCGGCGCCCCTTGTCGGCAGCGGATAAAAAAGGGGCTTGCCCAGTCGGGCGACTGGGCATAGATACGCGGCTCCGCCGAGGTTCCGGCGGAGACACCGATGACGGGTGATCACGATGCGCAGGCTTCTTGGCAGGCGCTCCGGGATCGTCGCCGTGATCGACGTTGTTTGACATGGTGGGTTGTTGTGGTGAGGGGATGTCCAGGCGGCGGTGGTGCTGTCTTGGGGCATCTTCTGGTGGGTCTCTTGGGCCTGCCGGTTCTGGTGCGAGCCGGGGTCGGTGGGTTCTG
>JBFWWD010000170.1:0-12725 GCA_050246385.1 Geminicoccaceae bacterium | reverse complement strand
GGACTGGGTCGCAGCACGGGGACGGTGGGGCGCGGCTCCGGCCACTGCGACCAGAGGACACCGCCCAACGTGCTCTCCATCAGCTCGAGACGGGCCTGGGTCCGCTCCAGAAGCCGCGTGAGCGCCATGGCGGTCACGCGCGGCTTCGTGCATCGCGCCGGCATCGGCGGTGCGATCACCTGGGCGCCGAGCGGCGCCAGCTCGCTGTGGACCACCCGCAGGCGACGATGCTGGTCGGCGACCAGCGCGCTCAGGCGTTCCACCTCCGTCGTCGAACCGGTCGCTAAGCGCGCGGCCATCGCTCAGCCTCGAGCCGCCACGGCCATGACCGCGGCGGCCGCCTCCGCGGCGCCATTGGTCGGGCAGGCCGCGCGCGCCCGGCGCTTTAGCTGCCGGCGCAGGCCAGGATCGAGCAAAGCGGAGAGATAGCCGGGCAGCGAAGCTTCGGCACCGCGTGGCAGGCAGATGGCGGCGCCCTGGCCTTCCGCCCATTCCGCCCGCGTGCGCTGGTCGTCGACCTGCTGGTGGTCGTTCGGCACGAAGATGGTCGGCACGCCGTGATGCAGCAGCTCGTGGAACGCGTTGTAGCCGGCAGCGCTGACCGCGAGATCGAAGGCCGCGAGGTAGCGGGCGTTGGGAAAATGCGACAGGTAGCGGAGACCGGGGCGCCGCACCGAGCCGTGCCGGATCAGCCACTCGGCCACGACCACCTGCAGTCCGAGCCGCGCCTGCGCCTCCGCGACACGGTCGAGCATCGGCTCGATGTCGTGATTGTTGCCGGCTCCCGGCTGGACCAGGAGGGTCGGCCGGTCCGCCGCCAGTCCGAGCGTGGCGCGTGCGCGCTGCCGGTGCTCGATCTCCTGCCGGTCGAGCATCATGACCGGCGGCACTTTGATGGGGGCGTCCGGTGCAGTCGCGGTCGGGCCGCGATCGAGCGCTGCCGCGGCCTCCGCCGGCTCCATCACGGCGTCGAACCTGGTCCCATGGTCGAGATGCCGTGCGAGCGCGGGATCGGCGCGCCACATCCCGCGGCGGATCCAGACCAGCGGCAGGTCGACCTCGGCGCAGGCGGCGAGCAGCCATTCCCGCGGCACATTGCCGTCGAACACCACCACCGCCGGATCGTAGTGGCGCAGCATGGCCAGCAGGCGCGGTGCCATCGCGGCCGCGTGATCCGCCGGATCGGTCTCGTCATAGGCGGGCTCTGCCACGTACTCGGCCGAGTAGCCCGCATGCTCGATCACGCCGAGAGCATGGCAGGGAGTGAAGAACACCGCACCCCGACCCTCGGGCAGGCGCCGGGCGACGGCGAGCAGTCGGGTGACGTGGCCGAGCCCGATGCCATTGGTGGGGTAGAAGGCGACCGGGCGCGGCGGGGCAGGCCGCATGACGTGGCGGCGCTTCCGCAGGCGGCCGGGGCCCGTAAGCAGCTCCAGCAGCGGGCCTGGGCCGAACCGCTCGGCGACCGCTGCGTCCTGCTCCTCGAGATAGCGCCGGTAGAAGCGCGGCTCCGCGTGCAGATAGCGCGCGGTGTCCGCGACCTGGTCGGGATCGCGATAGGCCGGTCCGCCGCCGATCGCGCCACGGCAGGATGGCGCGGCCACAACGACGCGTCCGGCCGCCATGGCCTGAAGCACGCCGCGCGGTGGCTGCCGCGCGGTCTCGTCCTGGTGGTGGACGTAGAAGTCGAGACGGCCCAGGAAGCGCTTGGCACCGACGGAAGCGGGGTCGAGCAGCCGCCATGCGGCCGGAAGGGGCTTGACGCGCTCGGCGAGCAGCTTCGCCCCACCGCGAAAGCGCATCTGGAGGTCGTCGTCGATCGGATGCGCCTGCAGGATAGTGTCGCGCTGCGCCGGCAGGCGCTCGTCGCCGCGCTGGAGCATCCGCCCGAGAACCGGGCGGCGACCGGTCGTGGCCGCCCGTTCCGTCCGCCAGGCCGCCATGGGCTCGAATGGCGGCAGCAGCTGTTCCCAGATCGGCAGCCCGGGGGCCAGCTCGCTCAGGCGAGCACGAAGGCCGTCCGCGGCCGGGCACCAGAGCTGCCGCGAAGCGATGCCGCCGTCGATGCGGGCCGCCGTGAGGCCGAGATCCGGCAGACGGGCGTCCCGCGCAGGCGGCGCCTCGGCCAGGACCACCACCGCGAGATCCGCCTGGGCCAAAGGCCGTGCTGCGCATGGCAATGCGAGCAGGTGCGGGCTGTAGACGAGAACGATCCGAGCCCGGACGCTATCGGCGTCCGGCGGGATGGGCACCACGGCATGGGCGCGCGTGGCTGCCGTGATCCTGCGGTTCAAGGTGGTGCCGGGCGGCAGCGTCGGGTCCGGCAGATGCCACAGCCCGATCTGCCAGGGTTGGTCCGCAAGGCAGGCGAGGTGAGCAGCGACGGTCTCGATCGTCTCGCCCTGGCCGCGGAAGTCCGCGGCCAGCACGAGGTCGAAGTCATAGCGCCGAGCCTGCGCGGCCATGTCGACGGACAGCTTCCGAACCGTGGGCGAGAAGCTTCTAATCTACCATAGGACGAATAAAGTCAAACTTACTTGCGCTCCGAGCGATCCACTCCGGCAGCCCGTTGACGATGCCGGCATTAACCGAGTGTTCGGATCTCGGCGCTAGGTTCGCTCCCGACCTGCGAACCTCCATCGACGGTGCCTCCCATGAAGAAGATGCATCTCCTGATCGCCGCCCTGCATGCCAGCGCCTTGGCGCTGACGGCGGGCGCAAGCCACGTGCACGCCCAGGATGCGCAGGAGATCCGCGCCTACATGGAGGCCCTCCGGGCCGGCACCGCCGAGGCGATGGCGGGCTTTCTCACGCGCTATCCCAGCTCCGCGCTGCCGGGCAGCGAGATGGGCGCCTCCATCGCCGCGGGCATCGATCCGGCGACCGCCGCCGTCGGCGGGGGCGGCAGCTCGCCCGCCGATCAGGGTTGGGGCGGCGGTGACCAGCGATCGTTCGGGGGCGACACCGGGCGCGAGAACGCGGGCAGCCGCGACAGCCGCATCGGCTTCGACGACGGGATCTACTGAGCGGGCGGTGTCGCCTCGAGGCTCGTGGAGCGGTCTGCTGCGACCAATGGCCCGGACCACGCCAGGGTCGAACCCGCGAGCTGCTGCCAGGCGAGGCTGCCCTGGGTGCCTTCGACCCGAAGCCAAGCGTAGTCCAAGCTACGCATGGGCACGACGCCGGGAGCGAGATTGTCCAGGACGAGCGTTCCGCGATCGGTCTCGACGGTGAGGACGGCATGCAGCTCGCCCCGCGGCAATGCTGCCGTGGCGAGCCTCATCGCCCCGACAGGCAGGCCGGCGGCGTAAAGGCGGGCGCGCTTGGCGAGCGCATAGTCCTCGCAATCGCCTGCCACGGCGTCCTCGCGCCACAGATCGCGGTCGTCGGGCTCCGGGCGGGGTGCGATCGCACCGTTGACCTCCCTCTGCACGCGCTCGAGCAGGGCCAGCAGCGCCGGCGTGGCCGGCAATGTCTCGGTCCGACCAGCCCTGCCGCAGCGGGCGAGATCGGCCATGCACCAGTTGAGCCAGCCCGCGGGGCCGGCGACGGCGCGGCCGGTGCGCAGCTCGTCCAGCCGGTTGTGGGGAGTCTGGGCCCGAGCCAGGCCGGCAGCCGACAGCGTGAGCAGGGCAAGCATGATCGCCGCGGAGCACCTGCAGCCGGACATGCCGTCTCCTCGTGGCGCGGTTGGTCGCGTCCAACAGGGCTAACGAAAGATGAACGGCGGTGCTTGGTTAACCGCTGGTTAAGCGCAGCAGGATATGGGCGGGCCGAAGCGGCGCCCGAAACGGAAACGGCCCCGCCGTAGCGGGGCCGTCGCGCGCTGGCCGGCTGCAGCCGGACGAGGCTCAGAGGTCGTAATAGAGGAAGAACTCGTAAGGATGCGGCCGCAGCCGGATCGGGTCGACCTCCGACGAGCGCTTGTAGTCGATGTAGGTCGAGATCAGGTCGGCCGTGAACACGTCGCCCTCGAGCAGGAACTCGTGGTCGGCCTCCAGTGCTGCCAAGCTGTCCTGGAGCGAGCCGGGCACCTGCTTGATCTCGGCCGCCTCCTCGGGCGGCAGATCGTAGATGTTCTTGTCGACCGGGTCGCCGGGGTCGATCTTGTTGCGGATGCCGTCCAGCCCGGCCATCAGCATCGCGGCGAAGGCGAGGTACGGATTGCAGGACGGATCCGGGCAGCGGAACTCGACGCGCTTGGCCTTCGGGCTGTCGCTGTACATCGGGATGCGGCAGGCGGCCGACCGGTTGCGCAGCGACCAGGCGAGATTGACCGGGGCCTCGTAGCCGGGGACGAGACGGCGATAGCTGTTGGTGGTCGGCGCCGCGAAGGCCAGGATCGCCGGGGCGTGCCGCAGCAGGCCGCCGATGTACCATCTGCACATCTGCGACAGGCCGGCATAGCCCGCTTCGTCCGCGAACAGGGGCTTGCCCGCCTTCCAGATCGACTGGTGGCAGTGCATGCCCGAGCCGTTGTCGCCGTAGAGCGGCTTCGGCATGAAGGTCGCCGTCTTGCCGCTCTTCGCCGCCACGTTCCTGACGACGTATTTGTACTTCATCTGGTGGTCGGCCATCGCCAGCAGCGAGTCGAACTTCATGTCGATCTCGCACTGGCCGGCCGTCGCCACCTCGTGGTGCTGGCACTCGACCGTGAGCCCGATCTGGATCATGGTCAGCGCCATCTCGGCACGCAGGTCCTGCAGCGTGTCGTTGGGCGGGCAGGGGAAGTAGCCTTCCTTCGGCCGGATCTTGTAGCCGAGGTTGGGGCCCTCGTCGCGATTGGTGTTCCAGTGCCCCTCGCGCGAATCGACGCTGTAGCTCGAATATTGCTGGCCGGTGCCGTACTGGACATTGTCGAAGACGAAGAACTCGGCCTCCGGGCCGAAATAGGCGGTGTCGCCGATGTCCGACGACTTCAGGTAGGCCTCGGCCTTCTTGGCGACGCCGCGCGGATCACGGCTGTAGAACTCCTTGGTGATCGGGTCCTTGATGTCCGCGATCATGACCAGGGTCTTGTGGGCCATGAAGGGGTCGATGAACGCGGTGCTCGGGTCCGGCTGCAGCAGCATGTCGGACTCGTTGATCACCTTGAAGCCGCGGATCGACGAGCCGTCGAAGCCCAGGCCCTCGTCGATGGCGTCCTGCGAGAACACCTGCGTCGGATACGAGGTGTGCTGCCACATGCCGGGCATGTCGGTGAACCGGATGTCCACCATCTGGACGTCGTGTTCCTTGATCGCATTCATGACGTCCTTGGACGTCTTGCATCCCAACATCATCAGGATTGGCCCCCCACTTTCGAAAACGGCCCGCGAGGACTGTCCCCGCAGGCCGTACTGGTTATCGCGCCGCCACGGCGTAGAACCGGCGCGCCGCGTCAACTTGGCCCGGCGTCAGAGCGCGTCGGCGCCGCGCTCGCCGGTGCGGATCCGGATCGCATCGTCGATCGACGAGATGAACACCTTGCCGTCGCCGATCCGGTCGGTCTTGGCGGCCTGCTGGATCGCCTCCACCGCACGGTCGACCAGGGCGTCCTCGACCACCAGCTCGAGCTTCACCTTGGGCAGGAAGTCCACGACATACTCGGCGCCCCGATAGAGCTCGGTATGGCCCTTCTGGCGCCCGAAGCCCTTGACCTCGGTCACCGTCATGCCCTTGAGGCCGACCTCCTGCAGCGCCTCTTTGACTTCATCGAGCTTGAACGGCTTGATGACGGCCTCGATCTTCTTCATGAAGCTCAGTTCTCCGATTGCGGTCGCGACCTACGTCGCCGAGGATGCTGTCGGATCGTAGCAGGGACCATGCCAAGGCCAAAGCCGATTGCAGGTGGCGATTTCCGGCTCACATGCCTATGAATCAGGCAGATCGACTGACCAGATTCTAGGCAGAACGTCCGGCCTGGCGCCGATCCGGCATGCTGCCGTCAGAAGTGCATCACCTCCCGCAGTGCGACGTCCGACGAGAAGCCCTGGACCGCGGTCCAGGGTCTTCCACGGGATCATGTGCCGTCTGGGGAGACGGAGCTCTGTGAGCCAGGCGGCTCAAGCCGCGGCCGAGATCCTGTCCTCGAACGGCACGGTCGAGATCGTCTTCAGGATCTGCGAAGCGATCTGGTACGGGTCGCCCTGCGAATTCGGGCGCCGGTCCTCGAGATAGCCGCGATAGCCGTTGCGGACGAAGCTGTGCGGCACGCGGATCGAGGCGCCGCGGTCGGCCACGCCGTAGCTGAAGGCGTGGATCGACTGGGTCTCGTGCTGGCCGGTCAGGCGCAGATGGTTGTCCGGCCCATAGACCGCGATGTGCTCGTCGCGTGCGCTCTCGAACGCCGCCATCATCGCCTCGAAATACCCCTTCCCGCCGACCTCGCGCATGTAGGCGGTCGAGAAGTTGCAGTGCATGCCCGAGCCGTTCCAGTCGGTACTGCCCAGCGGCTTGCAGTGGTACTCGACATCGATGCTGTATTTCTCGGTCAGGCGCTCGAGCAGGTAGCGGGCGAGCCACATCTCGTCGGCGGCCCGCTTCGAGCCCTTGCCGAAGATCTGGAACTCCCACTGGCCCTTGGCCACCTCGGCGTTGATGCCCTCGTGGCTCAGTCCCGCGGCGAGGCAGAGGTCGAGATGCTCCTCGACGATCTGACGCGCCACATTGCCGACCTTGGAGTAGCCGACGCCCGTGTAGTAGGGACCCTGCGGGGCCGGGTAGCCATGCTCGGGAAAGCCGAGGGGGCGGCCGTTCCGGTAGAGGAAATACTCCTGCTCGAAGCCGAACCACGCACCCTCGTCATCGAGGACGGCTGCGCGCATGTTCGACGGGTGCGGGGTCTCGCCGTCCGGCATCATGACCTCGCACAGCACCAGCGCGCCATTCGTCCGGGCGGCGTCCGGCACGATGCGGATCGGCTTGAGCACGCAGTCGGAGCTGCGGCCCTCGGCCTGCTTGGTCGAGCTGCCGTCGAAGCCCCAGAGCGGCAGCTGCTCGACGATCGGGAAGTCGTCGAAGCTCTGGAGCCGCGTCTTGCCGCGCAGGTTCGGGACCGGCGTGTAGCCGTCGAGCCAGATATACTCCAGCTTGTACTTGGTCATGGATGGTCTTCTCGCAGGTTGGTGCCGCGACCGTCGGACATGTGCCCGACCACGGGGCGGGCGACAGGGGCCGACCACCGCCGGCGGCTGCACGCTCCATGCATTTCGCGTGCCAGCCTGTTTCCGTTGGCGAAAGCACGCCTGGCTTTCCCGACGAGGCTGGAGGTCGCCTGCTGAGCGCCTGAACATCCCACGGCTGCACAAACATGCAGCAGAAAATCGCCGCTCGCCGCACGTTGGCTAAACAAGATGCACAAAAAAACGGCGAAGTAGTGCAGGATATTGCTTAAATTCGATGCAGGCTCTGCTATATGCGGTGTCCACCTGCCGGGCCCAAGCCAAGCCAGCGGAGGGACGATGATGAGTGCGACCCGCGAACAGCGCCCGAGCGCCAGGATCTACCAGTTCCCCGTCCGCCAGCGTGTCCAGTCGGCCGAGGCCCAGGAGCTTGCGCGGATCCAGAGCATCATGGCGCTGCCCAAGGCCGCGGCCGCAGCGCTGGACGGTGCCTGGTACCATGCGGAGGCGGTCGAGAAGACCGCGCCCGGTGTCCGTCATTGAATGCCGTCCCGCCTGTCGCGGGGATGTCGTTTCCTGGCGTCGCCACTCCCGGTCCGCCTTGACGTGTCCGGGGGTTTGCGCCATTAGGGCGGCCCTCGGACGGCATCATCCTGCCGTCCGCTGGTGGCGGGCGTAGCTCAGCTGGTTAGAGCGCCAGGTTGTGGCCCTGGAGGCCGCCGGTTCAAGTCCGGTCGCTCGCCCCACTTCCTTCCAGTCAGCTCCTGTCGGTGCGCCGACGTCGTCTGCGGTGTGATCGCGCGCGTACGCAGGCTCGGCGGCGGCGTACTCCTCTCGTAGTACTCACAAGCAAAAATCATAGACGTACTACTTCCTACTGTCGTTTTGACATACCTTCTGGTTGATGCGAGTCAATCGTCGACAGCGCGCGGAAAGTGATCTGCGCCGCCAGTTGGCCCGCTACTACGGCAATGCGAACGCTGGTCGCGGCCGTGGCACAGAAGGAGCGCATGCAATGCGGAGCTTCCGACCACACGAGGAGCAGATGGCGCCGGAACCGCCCTGGCCGGCGCAGCGGTCCTCGCGCTCGCCTGCGTTCGAGCTCGCGGTCGATCTGGGGCGTTTCGTGCTCGTCGCCGTGCTTCTTCTCGCCGTGCTGGCGACCGCGTGGTGGCCGGCTCCCGCGCGGCGAGCCGTCGTGGCCGCCGGCGGTCGCCGATGGCAGCCGGGCGGCGCGTGAGGTCGCTCACTTCGAACTTCCACCCGACCCATTCGAGGAACGCTCTCATGCTGCCCAACCTGTTCGTCCTCGGCGCCGAGCCGGCCTGCACCGCCCTGCTGCGCGGATACCTCGCCCAGCATCCCGAGATCTTCCTGCCCCGCATGGCCGACCCGAGCTACTTCACCTTCGCCGGCGGCGTGCCTGAGCAGCGCGTGCCCAGGCAGATCGCGGCCGACAAGCGCGCGCATCGGGCCCTGCGGCGAGCCGTGCACGCTGACGCGGTGACCACGGCGCACGCCTATCGCCGCCTCTACCGCCGTGCCGGCGGCCGGACGATCCGCGCCGACCTCTCGAGCGCGCATCTGGACAGCTTGGCCGCCGCCGCCCGCATCCGTGGCTGCGCGCCCGACGCGCGGCTCGTGGCGATACTCCGCAATCCGGTCGACCGCGCCCACACTCTGTTCGAGCGCATGCGTCGCGATGGCCTCGAGCCTCTGCCGAGCTTTGTCGACGCGCTGGCCGCGGAACCCGAGCGCCAGCTCCACGGCTGGGCTTCCGCCTGGCTCTACACCCGCGGCGGCTTCTACCACCGCCAGCTCGAACCCTATGTCCGCTACTTCGGCCGCGAGCGGCTGCACGTCGTGCTGCACGAGGACCTGCTGCACGAGCCCGAGGCCGAGATGCGCAGGCTGTTCCAGTTCGCCGGGATCGCCGCCGACATCCCGTTGCGTCGCGCCGGCCAGCAAGTGTGGCTGAGACAGCTTCTCGCCCGCCTCGCGCGCCCCACCGAGGCGGTAGTGTCCGCGCCGCTGAGCCTCGATGTGCGCGCCATGCTGAGCGCACGCTATGCCGAGGACATCGCGAAGCTCGAGGGCCTGATCGGCCGCGATCTCGGCTGCTGGCGGATGCCCGACGTCGTCACCCGCGAGTTCGACCTCGCGTTTGCGGCGTCGCGCTTCGCGCTGGCGGCCTAGCCACGGGTACGGTCGGGCCGACTCTTCGGTCCGGCCGCCCGGTCCTGCCGACTCGACCGCCCCCGGGGCGACCCGGTGGCGGTTGTTTTTTGGCGATGCCGCGCTCGTCCTCCTGATCAGGTGGCCACCGGCGTGTCCGGCTGGGCACCCCATTCGGCCCAGGAGCCGTCGTAAAGCGCAGCATTGCGCGCGCCGAGCTCGAACAGGGCGAGATTGATCAGTGCCGCGGAAACGCCTGAGCCGCAGCTGGTCACGACCGGCCGGGACGGATCGACGGCGGCGGCATCCAGCAGCGCGCGCAGCTCGCCCGCGGGCTTCAGCGTGCCGTTCTCCGCGACGAGCTGGGCATAGTGCAGGTTGGCGGCGCCCGGGATGTGGCCGGAGCGCAAGCCGGGACGCGGCTCGGGCTCGCGCGCGTGGAACCGCCCGGCTGAGCGTGCGTCGACCACCTGCTCACGTCGCGTGGTGAGGTTGGCGCGCATCTGGTCGAGCTCGCGCAGCAGGAGGCTGTTCTGCCGGACGGTGAAGTGGCGTTCCTGCGGCCGGGTCGGCAGGTCGGTCAGCGGCCGGCCCTCGGCGCGCCATTTCCCCAGGCCGCCGTCCAGGACCATGACGTCGCCGTGGCCCATATAGCGGAACATCCACCACACCCGGGCGGAGGCGAAGAACCGGTTGCCGTCATAGACCACGATGCGGTTGCCGTCGCCGAGGCCGAGCTTGCGCACGCGCGAGCTGAACTTGGCCGCCGACGGCACCATGTGCGGATGCAGGTCCTTCGGCTCGCAGACCGCGTCGAGTTCGAAGAACACCGCGCCCGGAACATGGCCGGCAGCGTACTCGGCCCGCGCATTGCGCTCGACGCCCGGCAGGAACCAGGTGGCATCCACGACCCGGACGTCGGGAGCGTCGAGATGCGACTGCAGCCAGTCGGTGCTGACCAGGGCGTCGGGCATGGCGGTCTCGCTCGGAGGTAGGCGGGATCAGTCGAGCCAGGCGGGGGCCGGCAGCTCCTTCTCGCGCAGGAATGCGGGATTGAAGAGCTTGCTCTGATAGCGGGTGCCGTAGTCGCACAAGACGGTCACGATGATGTGCCCGGGCCCCAGATCACGGGCCAGGCGCACCGCACCCGCGATGTTGATCGCCGACGAGCCGCCCAGCACCAGGCCCTCGTCGTGGACCAGATCGAAGACGTAGGGCAGGGCCTCGGCGTCGGTGATCTGGTAGGCGTCGTCGACGGGCGCTCCTTCCAGGTTGGCGGTGATCCGCCCCTGGCCGATGCCCTCGGTGATCGAGGAGCCCTGCGCCTTGAGCTCGCCGTGCTTGTAGTATTCGTAGAGCGCGGCTCCCATCGGGTCGGCGAGCACGATCCGCACCCTGGGATTCTGCTCCTTGAGGTACATGCCCACGCCGGCGAGGGTGCCGCCGGTGCCGACAGCGCAGGTGAAGGCGTCGACCCTGCCGTCCGTCTGCGCCCAGATCTCGGGGCCGGTCGTGCGATAGTGGCCCATGCGGTTGGCGGTGTTGTCGAACTGGTTGGCCCAGATCGCCCCGCTGGGCTCGGTGCGCGCCAGCTCCTCGGCGATGCGGCCGGACAGCTTCACATAGTTGTTGGGATCCTTGTAGGGCACGGCCGGCACCGGGCGCAGATCCGCGCCCACGAGCCGGAGCATGTCCATCTTCTCCTGGCTCTGGGTCTCGGGAATCACGATCACGGTGCGGTAGCCGCGCGTGTTCCCGACCAAAGCGAGCCCGATGCCCGTATTGCCGGCAGTACCCTCGACGATGGTCCCACCCGGCCGCAGCAGGCCCTTCTCCTCGGCGTCGGTGATGATCGCCAGCGCCGCACGGTCCTTGACGCTGCCGCCCGGGTTCAGGAACTCGCACTTGCCGAGGATCTCGCAGCCGGTGGCGTCCGAGACCTTGTTCAGGCGCAGGAGCGGCGTATTGCCAACGAGATCGACGAAGCCTTTGCGAACGTCCATGCTGTGCCTTGCCCCGACCGCTCGGAAGCGACGTTCCTAGAGCGCCGGGCGGCGACCGGCAAGCCGTGGGGTGCGGAATGCCCGATCCCGGCTTCGAGGCCGTGGTGAGTTTTCTCGAGAATGGCGCGCTCGGCGGACCGGCGGAGCGTGTCGACACGCATGCCGCGATCGTGCTGCTCGCGGGCGAGCGTGCCTTCAAGCTCAAGCGGCCGGTGCGCTACAGCTTTCTCGATTTCACCACCCTGGCGGCGCGCGAGGCGGCGTTGCGGCACGAGCTCGAGCTGAACCGCCGCACCGCGCCCCAGCTCTATCGGCGCGTGCTGCCGGTGACCGCGGAGCCCGACGGCGGGTTGGCGCTGGACGGCGTCGGGGCGCCGGTCGAGTGGCTGCTCGAGATGCGGCGCTTTCCCGCCGAGGCCCAGCTCGACCGGGTCGCCGCCGCGGGCGGGCTGCACGCGGAGGTGGTCGATGCGCTGGCCGATGCGATCGCCGTGGCCCAGGCCGAGGCGCCGCCACGGCCCGACCGTGGCGGTGCCAGGGCGATGGGTGTGGTTGCGGATGGCAACGCGGAGGATCTGCGCGCCGCCGTGCCGGACGTGTTCGCGGCCGCCGAGGTGGAAGCCCTGACGGCGGCGACCCGGGAGTGGCTTTCGAAACTCGCCGGGCTGCTGGACCATCGCCGTGATCAAGGCTTCGTGCGCCATTGCCACGGCGATCTGCATCTCGCCAACCTGGTGCTGCTCGACGGCCGGCCGACATTGTTCGACTGCATCGAGTTCGACGACGCGATCGCCTGCATCGATGTCCTCTACGATCTCGCCTTCCTGATTATGGACCTGATCGAGCAGGGCTATCCCGAGGCCGCCTGCAGGCTGCTCAATCGCTGGCTGGAGCGGACCGGCGAGCATGGCGGGCTGGCCCTGCTGCCCCTGTTCCTTTCCCTGCGGGCGGTGATCCGGGCAAAGGTCCTGGGTTTGGCGGTGCTGCAGGCAG
Organism: Geminicoccaceae bacterium; assembly: GCA_050246385.1. Lineage (GTDB taxonomy): Bacteria > Pseudomonadota > Alphaproteobacteria > Geminicoccales > Geminicoccaceae > Benzoatithermus. The sequence continues at coordinate 451 of JBFWWD010000170.1, read as the reverse complement.
ACAGCGGCGATCCGGCCCGGGCGCGCCGCTACTTGACCCTGGGCCGCTCGTTCCTGAGCCCGCCCGCACCTTGCCTGGTCGCGATCGGCGGCCGCTCGGGCACCGGCAAGACCACCCTCGCCCGCAACATTGCGCACCACCTCGGTGCCGCGCCCGGGGCGGTGATCCTGCGCAGCGACGTGATCCGCAAGAGCCTGTTCGGCCGTGAGCCGACCGATCGCCTGCCGCCGGAGGCCTATACGTCGGAGGTGTCGCGCCGGGTGTTCGCCCTGCTCGCCGAGCACGCCGCCACCTGCCTGTCCGCGGGGCACGCGGTGATCGCCGATGCCGTCTACGGCGCGCCGCAGCAGCGGGCCGAGATCGAGGCCGTGGCGACGAGCCACGACATGCCGTTTCTCGGCATCTGGCTGGAGGCGGCGCAGGCGACCTGCATGGTCCGGGTCGGCGAGCG
>JBFWWD010000169.1:0-12959 GCA_050246385.1 Geminicoccaceae bacterium | reverse complement strand
CAACAGGAGGCCGCCACCCGCAAGCTCGCCAACCCGGACGCCAGCTTCGCCGAGATGCGTGAGGCGGTGGAGGCGGTCGCGACCGAGCTGCAGGCGCTCACCGGCCCTGTCGAGGCTCCGGCCCTGGCGGCCGCCCTCGCGGACATGGGCCATGCCGACTTCGCGGCCGCCGATCGCCTGCTCGCCGCCGTCGAGAGCCGGGGCGAGGGGAAGGCCGCCTATGCCCGCGCCATCATCGCCGGCATCGACTACCGCCTCGCCGACGCGCGGCGCCTGTTCGAGCGGGCGGCCCAGCTCGACCCGGACACCGACAAGCGGCTGGTCAACGCCGCCATGGCCTGCGGCGCCACCGGCGATTTCCAATCCGCCGCGCGCTGGGCCGATCAGGCGCTCGCGCGCGCGCAGCGGCGGGGCGACCGGCTGGAGACCGTGCGCGCCGCCACCTGCCTGGGCGTGGCGCTGCAGGGCGTGGGGGATTTCCAGCGTGCCGGAGCGGCGCATCAGCTCGCCTTCGATCACGCCGTGACCCTCGACGAGGACAGCAACGAGTTCCTCGCCGCGCACAGCAATCTCGGCCTGTTCCTGCTCACCATGGTCGACCCGCGCTCCGAGCAGCTCCTGCGCCGCGTGGTCGACGTCACCGAGCGCCGCCGTGGCCGCGACACGCCCTCCTACGCGACCGCGATCGGCAACTATGCCTGCGTCTGCCGGCTGACCAACCGCTGGGACGAGGCGGAGCGGCTGTTCGAGATGGCGCGCGACATCTTCGCGGCCAAGCTCGGGCGCCGCAGCCCCGCCTATACCCGCCAGCTCGCCCAGCTCGGCATGACCCGCGCCATGCGGATGCCCTTCGCCGGTGCGGACCAGATGGTCGTGGAGGCGCTCGAGATCGATCGCGAGGTGCTCGGGCAGCAGCATCCGGAGTACGGCGCCAAGCTCGCCATGCTCGGGGGCCTGCGCGTGGGCCAGCAGCGCTTCGCCGAGGCCGAATCGCTGTTCCGCCAGGCGCTCGCCATCGCCGAGCGGACCTTCGGCCCCAACCATCCGGAGACCGCCGGCAGCCGCTTCGGCCTCGCCAACGCGCTGGCGATGCAGCAGCGCCTGCCCGAGGCCCTGCCCCTGCTCGAGCACGCGGAGCAGGTCTTCCGCACCAGCTACGGCCCCCAGCATCCGCAGACGCAACAGGCGGGCATGGCGCTGAATCAGGTCCGAACGATGATAGGCCCGACTAATCCGATGGAGCGGATTTTCCCCAGCTGGTTCGTCCGCCGGAGCTGAGCTCCATTCGATGCCGGGCGGATGGTATCGCTGGCGCCCTACCGCACGCGGCGCGCAATACGAATGCGAGTACCGCGAACCGTGAGCAATGCACCATCGAGGTCGGCCTCGGTAAAGCGGTGCAAGATCGTTCGCACGAGATCTATCCGCTCGGCGACAGTTGTGTGCGGGAGGCGAATGATGCCCGCGTGGCGCATGCGATCACGGTGAATCAACATACCGAAATCTTTGTCCATCGTGACCAGGATACGCCCTTCGCCAACGGCCCGCCGCAGCACCGCACTGTCGCCCGGGTCGGCGCCGGAATCCGTGACCCGGACCACGTCATGGCCTTCCGCGCGCAGCCATTCGGCAAGCAGCCGGCCCGCGCAGGTGTCGACCAGGAATCTCACGCGACGGCTACCTGCACCTCCTCGATCTCCTCGCCTGCGATGATGGCATGGGCGTAGGCGAGACAGGCCCGGATATCGGCGGGCTCGAGCTCGGGATAGTCGTCGAGAATGACCTCCGCTGATTCGCCGGCAGCCAGAAGCCCCAGCACCATCTCGACCGAGATGCGCAACCCCCGCACGACCGGCTTGCCGCCGAAGATCCGCGGATCGGCCGTGATGCGATGAAGCAGCTCGTCCTGGACCATGGCAAGCTCACAGCTATTCTCGCCTACTATGCCTCGCGGGCGCCTCACCCGTCCAGCATCGGCAGATCCAGCCCTTCCTCGCGCGCGCATTCCACCGCGATCTCGTAGCCGGCGTCGGCGTGGCGCATGACGCCGGTGCCGGGGTCGTTGCGCAACACACGTGCAAGCCGGCGATCGGCCGCCTCGCTGCCGTCGGCGACGATCACCACGCCCGAATGCTGGGAAAAGCCCATGCCGACGCCGCCGCCATGGTGCAGCGAGACCCAGGTGGCGCCGCCGGCGGTGTTGAGCAGCGCGTTCAGCAGCGGCCAGTCGGAGACGGCGTCCGAGCCGTCCCGCATCGCCTCGGTCTCGCGGTTGGGCGAGGCGACCGAGCCGGAATCGAGATGGTCGCGGCCGATGACGATCGGTGCCTCCAGCTCACCCTTGGCCACCATCTCGTTGAAGGCGCGGCCGAGCCGGGCGCGGTCCTTGAGGCCGACCCAGCAGATCCGGGCCGGCAGGCCCTGGAAGGCGATCCGCTCTTTGGCCATGTCGAGCCAGTTGTGCAGGTGCGGATCGTCGGGGATCAGCTCCTTCACCTTGGCGTCGGTCTTGTAGATGTCCTCGGGATTGCCCGAGAGCGCCACCCAGCGGAACGGGCCGATGCCCTTGCAGAACAGCGGGCGGACGTAGGCTGGCACGAAGCCCGGGAAGTCGAACGCGTTCTCGACCCCCTTCTCCTTGGCCATCTGGCGGATGTTGTTGCCGTAGTCGAGGACCGCAGCGCCGCGCTTCTGGAACTCCAGCATGGCGCGCACCTGCACCGCCATCGACTCCTTGGCGGCGTCGACCACGCCGGCCGGGTCGCTCTCGCGGCGCTCGTGCCACTCGGCCATGGTCCAGCCCGCCGGCAGGTAGCCGTTGAGCGGGTCGTGGGCGCTGGTCTGGTCGGTGACGCAGTCGGCCACGATCCCGCGCCGCAGGAGCTCGGGGAAGATCTCGGCGGCGTTGCCGAGCAGGCCGATCGAGCGCGGCCGGTTGGCCTTCCTCGATTCATCCAGCATCGCCAGCGCCTCGTCCAGCGAGGTCGCCTTCTTATCGACGTACCGGGTCTGGATGCGGAAATCGATCCGGCTCTCGTCGCATTCGACCGCCAGCATCGAGAAGCCGGCCATGGTGGCCGCGAGCGGCTGCGCGCCGCCCATGCCGCCGAGGCCGCCGGTCAGGATCCAGCGGCCGTGCGGCTTGCCGCCGAAATGCTGGTCGGCGACGGCGAAGAAGGTCTCGTAGGTGCCCTGCACGATGCCCTGGCTGCCGATGTAGATCCAGGACCCGGCGGTCATCTGACCGTACATCATCAGGCCCTGGCGATCGAGCTCGTGGAAATGCTCCCAGGTCGCCCAGTGCGGCACCAGGTTGGAGTTGGCGAGCAGCACCCGCGGCGCGTCGGCGTGGGTCTTGAACACGCCGACGGGTTTGCCCGACTGCACCAGCAGCGTCTCGTCCTCCTCGAGCCGCTGCAGCACCTCCAGGATCCGGTCGAAGCACTCCCAGTTGCGGGCGGCACGGCCGATCCCGCCATAGACCACGAGCGCTTCCGGATGCTCGGCGACCTCCGGGTCGAGATTGTTCTGCGCCATGCGGTAGGCGGACTCGGTGAGCCAGCTCTTGCAGGTGCGCACCGGCCCGCGCGGCGCCCGAATGATCCGGTTCGACAGCCTGGTCCCGATCATGCCCTCGCCTCCCCGACGATCTCTCCACCCAATACCCGCTGCCACAGAAGCGGCGCCATCGGCTCGTAGACCAGCGCGTTCGGGTGGTCCACGGACCAGACGGCGAAGTCCGCGTCCATCCCGGGCGCCAGCACCCCGCGCCGTCCGCCGAGCCCGAGCGCCCGCGCCGCCTCGCGGGTCAGGCCCGCCAGCGCCTCCTCGACCGTCAGGCCGAACAGGACGCAGGCCATGTTGGCCATCAGGCGCGGCGAGGCGAAGGGCGAGGTGCCGGGATTGAGGTCGGTCGCCACTGCCATGGGCACCCCGGCCCGTCGGAGTGCCTCGACCGGGGGCGCCTGCTTCTCGCGCAGGAAATAGTAGGCTCCCGGCAGCAGGACGGCGGCCGTTCCCGAGGCCGCGATCGCGGCGACGCCCGCCTCGTCGAGATATTCGATGTGGTCGACCGAGAGCGCACCGAACTGGGCGGCGAGCACGCTGCCGCCAAGGTTGGAGAGCTGCTCCATGTGCCCCTTCACTGGCAGGCCCAGCTCGGCCGCCTTCAGGAAGGCTCGCTCGCACTGCGCCGGCGAGAAGGCGAGATGCTCGCAGAACACGTCCACCGCGTCGACCAGGCCCACCTCGCCGGCCGCGGGCAGGATCTCCTCGCAGGCGAGCGTCACGAAGTCGTCCGCCCGGCCATCATACTCTGGCGGCACGGCGTGCAGGGCCAGCAGCGTGGTCACCACGCGCACCGGCACCAGCTCCGCCACCCGCCGCGCGGCACGGAGCTGCTTGAGCTCGTCCCCGAGCGAGAGCCCGTAGCCCGACTTGATCTCGACCGTGGTGACGCCCTCGGCCAGGAGCGGCTGCAGCCGCTCTACCGCCAGGGCGGCCAGCTCCTCCTCCGAGGCCGCCCGGGTCGCCATGACCGTCGAGCGAATGCCTCCGCCCGCCGCGGCGATCTCGGCATAGGTGGCACCGGCCAGCCGTCGTTCGAACTCCCCCGCACGAGTCCCGCCCCAGACCAGATGGGTGTGACAGTCGATCAGCCCGGGCGTGAGCCAGCGGCCGCTCGCCTCGATCACCTCCTCTCCGGGCAGGGCTTCCCAGCCGCCCATGGGAAGGAGCGCGGTGATCCGGCCATTCTCCACGCGCAGCGCATACCCCTGCAACACGCCGTAGGGCCTGCCCTGCGCCGGGTCCATCGTCGCCAGGTTGGCGTTGATCCAGCATTGCCGCTGCTTGTCCATGCTCGGTTTCCGGCTGACCGACCCCGATCCGATCTGATAGAGCCTCCACGCCACGGGAACCAGGGGAGGTCAATTCTCATGCGCGTGCTGATCACCGGCGGCGGCGGCTTCATCGGCAAGAAGCTGGCCGCGAGGCTGCTCGAGGTGGGCGAGCTGATGGGCCGCAGGCTCGAGCGGATCACCCTCTTCGACGTCATGCCCGCCGAGGGTATGCCCGCGGACCCGAGGCTGGAGATCGTCGCGGGCGACATCACCCGGGCCGGCGTGATCTTCGACCTGCTCCGCCCCGGCTACGACGCCGTCTATCATCTGGCGGCGGTCGTCAGCGGAGCCGCGGAGGCCGACATCGATCTCGGCTACGCGGTCAATCTCGACGGCACGCGCCATCTGCTCGACGCCGTCCGTGCCTTCGGCCAGAAGCCGCACCTCGTCTTCGCCAGTTCCTGCGCCGTGTTCGGCGGCGCCCTGCCCGAGGTGATCTCCGACGACACGCCGCTGACCCCGCAGACCTCCTACGGCGCGCAGAAGGCCATGGGCGAGCTCCTGGTCGCCGACTTCCACCGCAAAGGCTTCATGGACGGCCGCTCCCTGCGCCTGCCCACGATCTGCATCCGCCCCGGCAAGCCGAACAAGGCCGCCTCGACCTGGGCCAGCTCGATCTTCCGCGAGCCTCTCGCCGGCCAGGAGGCGGTCTGCCCGGTGACGCGCGAAACGGCGATGTACCTACTCTCGCCGCGCCGCGTGATCGACGCCTTCATCCACGCCATGGAGCTGCCGAGCGAGCTGCTGGGCACCACCCGCCACATCAACCTGCCCGGCACGACCTACAGCGTGGCCCAGATGGTCGATGCGCTCGAGCGTGCAGGCGGGCGGACGGTGACCGACCGGATCCGCTGGGAGCCCGATGCGGTGATCCAGAAGATCGTCGATGGCTGGCCGCAGCGTTTCGCCACGCCGCGCGCCGAGCGCCTCGGCTTCCGTGCCGACGCCAGCCTGGACGAGATCGTCCGCCAGCACGTCGAGGACGAGCTGGGCGGCAGGATCGCCGCGTGACCGATCACTGGCCGGGATAGGGCGTGCCGTCCTTATGGACGAAACGTCCGTCGGCGTTGGCGCTCATCAGGTCGATGTCGGAGCAGGTGGTAAGGTCGTCGGGCGCGCGGGAGCCGACCTCGAGATAGACCGCCATCCGGCCCGAGCGGTTGATCAGGTGATGGCCGTCGCCGCTGTTCTTGGGGAAGGCCGCGCACTCGCCAGCGCACAGCAAAGTCTCGCCGCCGTCCTCGATCAGCGTCAGCTCGCCCTCCAGCACATAGACGAACTCGTCCTCGTGCGAATGCCAATGGCGCTGGCTCGACCAGTTCCCGGGCGGCAGCCGCATCAGGTTGACGCCGAAGTCGCGAAGCCTTCCTGCATCGCCCAGCCGCTGGCGGATGCGCTCCGCGCACGGGGCGTCGAACGGCGCCGGATAGCCCGAGCCCTTGCGCTCGGGCACGGCCGCCAGATCGATCTTCGGCATCACGGACCCTCGCCGTCTACCAGACCGGCCATGCCTCCAGCCGGTAGGCACTGTCCCAGAACATCCACTCGTAGCGTGTCGCCTTGAGGTAGGCCGCATGCATCTCCTCGCGCACATCGGTCGATGCGGCATCGTGCGCGGCGTCGGTGATCGCCAGCACCTCGCGCACCGAATCGCCGAACGCCTCGTCCTGGTAGGTGTCGATCCAGCGCTGGTAGGGATTGTCCGCGGCGGCGATCGCGTGCAGCCGCTTGCCGACCTCGTAGTAGATCTGGAAGCAGGGCAGCAGCGCCGCCACCGCCACGGCGAAGGGGTGCCGGAACGCCGTCGCCTGCAGGAAGTCGCTGTAGCCGCTGCAGGTCGGCGAGGGCGGGGTCGCCGCGAACCGTTCCGGCGTCACGCCGAAGTCGCGGAAGAAGCCTTCGTGCAGCGCCCGCTCGACCAGGATCGCGTCCTTGGCGCTGCCGGCGAGCTTGACCTGCGCCGTCGGCGTTTCCGCCTTCGCCGCCGCCGTCGCCAGCGCCCGGGCGAAAGCACCGAGATAGTGCGCGTCCTGGATCATGTAGAACAGGAACCGCTCCCGCCCGAGGCTGCCGGCCGCCAGCTCGCGATTGAACGGCAGAGCCAGGATCGCATCGAAGATCGGCCCGATCTCGGCCCACATCGCATCCGTGAAGCGCACCATCCTCTCCCGGCAGGAACTCGCCGCACCGTCTCCAGCGCCGGGGGCGGGCTGTCAACGGGCGGATCTGGCCGAGCCGGCACGGGGGACCGCGGGGAGCCGGGTGCTCACCGGCAGGCCGCGCCACCACTCCGCCTTCACCGACCGCGGCCGCGCGATCCGGTCGGCGTCACCCGAGGCAGGGTCGGAGGTTGGGGCGCCCGGAGCTGACGTCGCGCTATAGTATCGTCGACCCAGATGACAAGGATACCGAGGACGGCAAACAGTCGATCGCAGGTTCAGGCCTGAGCAGACATCCTGTCGACACGCTGCGATTGGTCTCCGGGGGCGACGATGCCGCCGTCGGCACGGCGGATGACTTGAGCGGTTTCTTCACCCCTGACCCTGCGCTCGCAATTGGTCTTCCGATCCTATCGGGTCATGTGGCAATCGTCACAGCACCCAACGGTATGGCGGCGCAATCCTCATGATGGCTGGGCGACCGCCGCCCGGCCCCATCCGAGGGGAAGTCTTCATGAGGTACGCCAATCTGCTGCTGGGCGCCGTCGCCATGCTGCCGACCATCGGCCTCGGGACCGCCCAGGCCAACACGATCACCTTCAAGCTGCTGCGCAGCAACGGCCTCGCGAGTGCCTGGCGCCACACGCGACAGCGGCGGTCAAGGTCGCCACCCAGCCCGGGCCGACAACTTCGCCGAGCGCGTGACGATCACCGTCGGCGGGCTGGCGGCCAATACCGCTCTCGACGCGTTCGTGATCCAGGTGCCCAACGCGCCGTTCGGTCTGGCGTGGTACATCGGCGACCTGGAGGCGGGCGCCTATGGCCATGTCAGCCGCACCTTCATCAGCCGCTTCAACGAGGAGACCTTCGCGGTGGCACCCGGCTCGGCCGACGCGCCGACACCGCACGGCAAGAAGGACGCCGCCACGAACCCGGCCTTCGCGCCCGTGCACACCTTCCATGTCGGGCTCTGGCTCAACTCGCCGGCCGATGCCGGCCGCAACGGCTGCCCGACCATCACGACCCCGTTCAACGGCGACCACACCGCCGGGGTCCAGGTGCTGAGCAGCCGCAACACCGGCAACACGAACGACCTGGCCGGCCCGTTGCGGAGAGTCCACGACTGAGGCTTCGCGTCAGGTCACCTGGAACCCACGCCAGTAGGGGTCGCGCTCGTCGACGAAGATGGTGTTCAGGCCCGTCATCCGGGCCCAGCCGGCGATCGAGGGGACGATCGCCGGCCGGCCGGCGAGCTCCGTAACTTCCTCGACGCGGCCCTCGAACTCGCTGCCGATGATGCTCTCGTGGATGAACTCGTCGCCGGGCCTGAGCCTGCCCCTGGCCGCAAGCTGGGCCATGCGGGCGGAGGTGCCGGTGCCGCAGGGGCTGCGGTCGATCCCCTTGTCGCCGTAGAACACGGCGTTGCGGGCGTGGGCGCGCCCGCCGCGCGGCCTGCCGGTCCACTGGATGTGGTGGACGCCGCGGATGGTCGGGTTCTCGGGATGGACCAGCTCGACCGCCGCGTTGACCGCCCGACGCAGCAGCGGCGACAGGCGCAGGACCTGCGCCGCCGAGAACTCGTCCAGGCCCGGATAGTTCTTCTGCGGCTCGACGATGGCGTAGAAATTGCCGCCATAGGCGATGTCGAGCACGAGCTCGCCCAGCTCCGGGCACTCGACCCGCACCTCGCTCAGCGCCAGGTAGGACTTGACATTGGTGATCCGCACCCGCTCGACGAACCGCCCCTCCTGCTCGTAGCGTGCCACCACCCGGCCCGCCGGCGTGTCGAGATTGAGCACGCCGGGCTCACGCGGAATGACCAGTCCCTGCTCCAGCGCCATGGTCACGGTGCCGATCGTGCCGTGGCCGCACATCGGCAGGCAGCCCGAGACCTCGATGAACAGCACGCCGACATCCCCGTCCGGGGTGGTCGGCGGATAGAGGATCGAGCCCGACATCACGTCGTGACCGCGCGGCTCGAACATCAGGGCCGTCCTGATCCAGTCGAATCGGGCCAGGAAGTCCTGCCGCTTCTCGCTCATGCTCTCGCCCACGAGCGGCGGCCCGCCGCCGGCCACCAGCCGCACCGGGCAGCCGCAGGTGTGCCCGTCGACGCAGAAGAAGGTCTTGCGGATCGGGCTCGTGCGCGCGGGGCTGTCATCCGCCATAGGTCCACTCCGGCGGGTGCCTCCCGCTGACGCCGATTCCAGCATCGCGGGCGAGCCGCGTCCAGGGCGTGGACGTCTCGAGGTCGGATCAGTCCCCCAGACCCGGCCAGCTTGCCGCCAGGGATTCGCCCAGGTCGATCACGTGCGCGCGACCCTTCTCGACGATGCGAAGCTTGGCCTGCAGTGCGGGATGGGCTGCGAAGAACGCCACGAGGCCGTGCTGCTCGGATGACCAGTCGGGACGAACCTCGAGCTCGCGCGCGGGGTCGCGATTCTGCCGGCGCCGCTCGCTGGCCTGCTGCTTCGCCCAATCCTTCTTGCGCTCGGCGTCCAATTCCTCGAGCGCATAAGTGAGATGAACGAGATAGGGCGCGTCGCCGCGCGCATTCCAGAGCATCTCCATGGACTGAAGTTCCGGGTTGCCGTGCTCGCCGTCGCCGGAAAAGACGTAGTGATCGGCAGTGATCCGCGTGAAGAAGTCGTCCGCGAGATTGTTGGCGCTGCCGTGATGCGGAACCTTCACCAGATCGACGTGCATCGTCCCACCGACGGGCATGGCGCCGATCTGCTCGAGACCCTCGAGGATCTTGTCGCCTCGCGCGTCGCCGGTCAGCAGCATCGACTTGCCCTCGGCCTCGGCGAGAACGACGATGCTGGAGAGGTTCGGCACCGAGCGGTCGATATAGGCCGCCAGCGCGTCCGGCGGCGAGCGGCCCTCGCGCTTCAGCTCCTTCAACCATTCCTGGTGCTTGCGGTGCAGCTCCTCGATCTCGGGCAACATCGGGCCGACCACCCGGAAGGCGAGGCCCGATGCGACCTCGACCGGCGTACCGCTGTCGGCGACGACGAGCTTGCCGTCGAACTCGGCATTGAGCGGAAACCCGAGCGCCTGCGCCTGGCTGCGCAGCCTCGCGCCCTGCTCGATGCTGGCCAGCACCATCAGGCCGGCGGTGGCGGTCTCGAGGTCCAGCTCCTCGTCGTGCGGATCGAGGTCGGCGTCCGGGGGCAGCCCGCCCTCTGTGGATGCGGCAAAGGAGCCCTTGAAGGCGGCCGTCAGCTCCGCGGGCGAGGCGCCGATGAGATCCTCGAAGCTGTTGTGCCAGAAGCTCAGCACCTGCAGCGGCAGCGGCCGATGCGCCGCACGGTCCGCCAAGAGCTCGCTCGTGAGGTCGAGGATGCCGTGGATATGGTCGTCGTCGACGTGGCTGACCATGACGACGTCCAGGTCCAGCGCTCGGTTGGCGGCCAGCCCGCGTGCCTCGCGGATCTGCGCGATCCGCGGCTTCAGCTCCGGCGCATAGACCCCGCGCGGGCCGCCGTCGACCAGCACGAGCCCGGGCTCCTCCTTCGTTCCCGTGTGCAGCAGGAAGCAGTCGCCTTTCGCGGCGCGACGCAGATCCATGCTGAAGATCATCGGCCGCTTCCCTTCAGATGCTCTGCAGCGCGCGCAGCACGTCGAGCATGCCGTGCCCCTGGAAGGCACGCTCCCGGCCGAGATCGGTGGCGCTGTCGCACAGGATCCGCTTGATCCGGCGCGGCTGCCCGATCAGCTCGGAATAGCGCGCCATGAGCATGGCTGCGGCGCCGCTGACATGCGGTGCGGCCATGCTCGTGCCGTCGAGATCGCCCCAGCCCTGCTCGCGGATGGTGCTGCGGATGCGTTCGCCCGGCGCCACCAGGTCCGGCTTCATCCGACCGTCGCCCGTCGGTCCCCGGCTGGAGAAGAAGCTGACCCCGTAGGAATGCGGCGAGTAGCGGTGCGTCGAGCCCACGGTGATCACGCCCTCGGCATTGCCCGGGTCGGTCAGGCTGAGCGGGGCGTAGCCTTCATAGGAACCGGCACGCGTCTCGTAGCTGCGGTAGCCGAGATTGCCGGCGGCGGCGACCACGACCACGCCGCTGTCGACCAGCCGCTCGCACTCGACGCAGACCGGCGTCAGACCACAAGCATAGTTGCGGACGTCGTGCGGGATCTGCAGGCTGAGATTGGCCCCGTGGATGGTGATCGCACGGTCGCGCTCATTGACGTAGCGGATGTACTGCAGCGCCGCGATGATCGCGAACTCGGTCTCCGCCAGGTCCGGCGCGAGAATCCGGAAATCGTAGAGGTTGATGTCGGGGCACATGCCGTCGGGATGCTCCTCGTCGAGGGGCGCACCGGCGATCCGGCCACTGCCGCCGATGATGCCCGCCACATGCGTCCCGTGGTCGGTCGGCGGCACAGGGGGATCGGACAGGGCGATCAGCTTCTCCGCCGCTTCCCAGTCGAACGGGCGCTTGGCACGGGAATCGTCGGCAAGCGTCCTCAAGATCGCGGCGATCTTGGTGCTGTCCAGCCGGGACCCGGGTGCGCCAGCGGCTCGCGGCTCGCAGATCTTCTTTGCATTGGCCTCGGCCACGGCCGGCTTCGAGTTGCTGATGCTGGCGATGATGCGGAAGTTCGTGAAGTCGAACACCTTGCGGACGCGCGAAGCCTTCCTGTCCCGATCGAGAAAGGCCGGATGGAGATCGATGCCGGCGTCGAGCACGGCCCAGGTGATCTCGCTGCAGCTGACCTCGAACAGACGTCGCGCGGCGTCGGCCTTGACCGCCGGCACCGAGCGGAAGATCGCGAGCGAAGCCTTGCGATTGCGGGAGACGTTGAAAACGGTGGCGACAATATCCGGGCTCTTGGTCTTCGGCTTGTACTCGGCTGGAATGTTGTCCATGAGCATCCGCAGCAGCGACTTCATCTCCTCGCCACTGCCCTCGGTGAGGGCCGCGGCCAGACGCTGCTCGGGCGTCGCGCCTGCCCTCCGGGCTGCCGACGGTTTCTGGCGGGCGGCCCAGAGCACGATGCCGGCGAGCGCGATGAACCGATCGATGGCACTCGGCAGGCTGTGGTCGCTCGTCGCCCTGCGGCCGGCGAGGCCCTGGGCGATGTTCAGCGCCGCTGAGATGGTGCGGTCGAGCCTAGCCGGCCCGACTGCCGGGTCGAGATAGACGGCCAGCTCCCTCTGACTGCGCTCGCCGTGCCACCACTGCGTCATCGGCACGACGATCCGCAGCAGCTCCTCAAAGCGCAGATGGGCCGCCACCAGATTGCTCAGGCAGGCGATCTGCGCGTCGTCGCTCTTGCGCCGCTCGATGCCGGCATCGATGCTCGCGGCCACGTCGGCGGCGGGCCGACGGCGAAGCGGCGTGATCAACAGATCGTGCGGCTCGTCCGGCTTCTCCGCGAATGCGAGCCAGACATCGCCCAGGACCGGAGAGTCCTGCAGTTGCCGCCGGTCGCCGTCGGGGCCGAGCAGCAGGCGGTCGACGAGCGTGCGCGGGACGGGGATCGGCACGCTCAGACCCCGCTCTGCGGATAGGGGAACTCGCCGGCGGGTAGCCTCGGCACGACGTGCGCGCGCAGCGCCGCATCGCACACGGCGTAACCCCAGTTGATCAGCCTCTCCTGCCGCTCCTCGTCCAGCCGCTTGAGGCGCGTGGGCGTCCTGGCGAGATCCGCCGTCCGTTCGGGCGGGCAGGAAAGCGGATCATTGAGCCCGAAATTCGCGATGTCGGTGCGGATGCCCCAATAGGCGCCCTTGCGATAGACCGCGTCGCCCGGCCTCGCCTGGTAGGAATCGATGAGCTGCCGCTTGCGCAGGGCGCGGACCTGGCTGTCGATCAGGTCGAGCACCCGGTAGGAGTGCTGCGCCCAGTCGCTCTTGGGCTCCTCCTCGGCCTGGAACTTCCCGCCGCCG
>JBFWWD010000168.1:0-12992 GCA_050246385.1 Geminicoccaceae bacterium | reverse complement strand
GCTGTGCGACGAGCTGGACGATGGCGCGTTCGGGGTGTTCGCCGAGACCTCGCCGATCTTCATCAGGCAAAGCGAGGGCGGCCGGTTCCGGATGCTGTTCCGGCTCGCGGGCGGCACGGCCGACGTGCTCTACGAGGGCATCCTGAAGCGGGTGGCGGGCGGCGACGAGGTCCAGGGTGTCGCGATCGCCTGCGGCGGGGCGTTTTCCAGCAGCGAGGTGATCCGCCTGCGGCCGGTCGGCAGGAGCGACGGCCAGCTGTTCCTCAACGGCGAATCGCAGTTCTTCACCAACGACTATCCCGGCGCCGGTGGAGCGGTGAGCTTCGGCACCTGCAAGTATGTGTATCAGCGCGTTGCCGTGAAGAAGCCGACGGTGCCGAAGTGCGAGGTGTCACCGTTCAGGAAGGGAGTGAGCGACCGCAGCGGTCTCGACCCCTGATAGGAACTCTGGCACGATGACAGCGTAAATCGAATCCGCCGGAGCCCTCGCGCCGCCAACGAAGATTCAATAGCTCGCTCCATCAGGGCTGAAACCATGACCATCAGTCAAGGTGATCACAACGTTTGGTTGAAGGTTAACATGGAGTATATGTTTGGCCGAGCAGCGGGAGAGAGTTGTGGTCGTAGAGGTGTAAACGTAGAGGATAATCTAGCGTCCAGCGAGGAAAAGATATGATAATGAAAAGTCTGAAAAAGGTCATAGGTTTTGGTAAGGACGTTGGGTCAACGGACAATATGGGGGGCAATTTGGATCATCTCCTGCGCTACTTTACCACAGGCACGGCAGAAGCCGATATTGAAATCCTTCATGATGTATTTGTCTTGTCATCAAATATCGAAAGAAAGATTAGCCCCGACTCTCGTCAACCCAGAATACTCGTCGGCCGAAAAGGATCTGGCAAGACTGCTATGCTGAGCTACTCATTCAAGACAATTCAAAAATGTAATCTGAACGGATTATTTATCACCTCTCGAGATCTTGTACTCCCAGAGCTTCCTGCCGATGCTGCCGTCGCTCAGCTGGTACAGCTTATAAAGCCAGCACTCATAACGTCGATTGCCTCTGCCATCGGCCGTGACCTCCAGGGCTTTCTGAGCGGCCCCTCGGCACAACTTTATGAGGTTGCCGTAAAAGCAGGAACTCGAGAGCAAGATCGCCTCTCTGCCTTCTCCTCACTGTTGTCGAACTTGGCGAAAGTGATTGTCGATAAAGATGTTGAAGGGGCCTTGAAGGATGAAAAGAGCGGCAACGCCGAGAGATTGATTCGTGCTATTAGAGCTAATATTCAAGACAAACGAGAAACCTTCTTCCTCTTCATCGATGACACTGATCAGATCTCCTCTCCGGAACAGGTTGGCCATCTCAACAGGATATGGGCGTTTCTATTGGGAGCAAGAGATCTGTGTATGTCAATTCCAGAACTTAGGTGCATTATCAGCCTTAGAGATGAGGTATGGTACCGGCTTACGCACTCGCCAAACGCGCAAAGAGATCAAACAGACCATTTCCAGCCGCTAATAAGGCGTCTCGCACCAAGTGATAAGGATATTCTTGAGATAATTGAGCGACGCTTGACAAAATCCTCGTCTCAGTTGGGGCGCGGCGCTGTGAATTCAATATGGGAGCAGTTTTTCGAAGGTTCGTCACCACGGATGCCCGGCAGCGATGTGCGCAGCAGTTGGGCGGATCTAATCGTTGGTCGATCAAGAGGACGCCCTCGAGACGCTATTCAGTTAGTGCATTATGCAGCGCAAAAAGCAATTGATGTACAGCGGGAGAAAATCGACGAAAGTATATTTGAACAAACGATGCGGAAATTCTCAGAGGAAAAAGTAACGCAGCTTGGGCAGGAATTATATGATGAGTGTCCGCACGTAAAGGAGGTGATCGGGTTATTCGCTGAATTTGAAAGTGATCAAGGAGCATTTAAGTATTCGGCTCAGAAGGCAAGACATTACATTGGACGGATGCCTTCATATTTTGGCATTACGCTCTATGGAACCAGAGTAAGGCCAAATGTTGAGGCTGACATACTGCGCCTTTGGAATTTCTTGTTTCTGAATGGTATATTGAATGCGAGAATATCAGACCCCGGCCAAAAGGATGGCTATCGATTTATCGCTTTGGAGGAAGATCCGATGCTTGTTGGGGATCCTCGTTGGAAGGATGTCGAGCGATGTATCTGGGAGATTCATCCAGCGTATAGAGATTTCATTCTTCAGCGTCAGAGGCAGGTTGGTACAAAGGCGGGACTACCGCCAACCAGGCGAAAGCGGAAGCGGCGGCGGCGCTGAAGTGGGCACGGTACCTGGCCGTGAGGCTCGGTACCAGGCATCACCAAGGGGAAGTTAACGGCGGAGCGTCAGCTTCATCGGTTACGGCCTTCTGCGCCACCTGCGAGTGGGTGACGGCCGAATAGTCGCCGACAGCGGTCGAATACGGGAGCCCCTGCCACCGTGCCAGCACGCAAGCGACGGCGGAAACAATCCGGTCGCTGGTGCACGTTCGGCGACATCACCGCGAAACAGGTCGCGGACATCCTGGTCGTGAACGGCGCCTCATCCGCAGGCTCCACGACAGGGATCGCGCATCATGGCCGTCATCACCGGGACGAGCGGCAACGACCAGTATCCCCATGAGCTGGAGGGGACGGAGCGGGCCGATCAGATCCGTGGCCTGGCCGGCGACGATTCGCTGATCGGCTTCGGCGGCGACGATCTGCTCGACGGCGGGGCCGGGGCGGACGAGCTGTTCGGCAGCGCCGGATTCGACATAGCGAGCTATGCCGGCTCGAAGGCCGGCGTGCAGGTGCTGCTCTATGCCGGCAGCGGCCTGTTCGGCGACGCGGCCGGCGATCATCTCTACGGCATCGAGGGGGTGACCGGCTCGGCCTTTGCCGACGGCCTCGCCGGGGACGACTACCGCAACGTGCTGCGCGGCGGCGGCGGCAATGACGAGCTGAGCGGCTATGGCGGCAACGACAGCCTCTACGGCGACGGCGGCAACGACAGCGTCGACGGCTACGAGGGTAAGGACAAGCTGTTCGGCGGGGCCGGCAACGATGTCCTGGACGGCGGGGCCGGCAATGACGAGCTGCGCGGCGGCGGCGGGAGCGACACGGTGCGCTTCACCGAGAGCGGCGTCTACTCACCGGGCGTGGTGGTCAATCTGAGCGACGGGACAGCGCAGGGCGGCGCGCTGTTCGGCAACGACCGGCTGCTCGAGATCGAGAACGTCGCGGGCACGTCCGGCAACGATGTGATCTTCGGCAACGGTGCGGCCAACCTGCTGACCGGCGGGGCCGGCTGCGACCGGCTGACCGGCTTCGGCGGGGCCGACCGGTTCGTCTATGAGAGCCGCTACGACAGCAACGGCAAGGCGCCGGACCTGATCGCCGACTTCAGCCGTGCCCAGGGCGACAGGATCGACCTGCGCGCCATCGACGCCAACGAGCAGGTCGACGGCGACCAGGCGTTCCGGTTCATCGGCGATCACGAATTCACGGCCGTGGGCCAGCTGCGGGCCTACGCGTACAACGGCCACACGGTGCTCGAGATCAACACCAGCGACGCGATCTCCGGTGGCGAGATGACCGTGGTGGTCGACCCCTTGGTCACGCTGCAGGGCAAGGACTTTCTCCTGTAGCGGGTGTGACAACCACCACAGGTCGTGCCGGCGCGTGGGCGTAGCATGGGGCCTTCCCGACCGTGGGGAGGAACCAGCATGCTTCGTCTGACGCATCGGCTCGGCTTCATGGCGCTGGCCGCGGGGATGGCCGCACCCGCCGCACAGGCGGCACCGGGCTTCGGCTTCTCGCAGAGCGGGGCCACCTTCGACGTCACCACGATCAGCACGGCCGTGCCCAACGTGATCCGAACGGTGGCGGTGACCTGCCCGAAGAAGGGCAAGCTGTGGGCCAACGCCACCGGGCGGATGACCTTCGAGGTCACCAGCAACCAGTTCGCCGGGACGGTGGTCTATGCGCTCAGCCGCAACTCGACCGGGATGCAGGCCGACTTCCAGCAGAACCTCTATGGCCGCTTCGTCGACAATTTCGCCAACATCCCGGTGGCGATCCAGCGCGTCGACAGCTGCAATTCCGGTGCCAACGTCACCTACCGCCTGCTCGCCACCCGCGGCACCTTCTCGACCAACGTCAAGCTCGTGAAGCCGGCGCTGGTGGTGAGCTTCCAGCCGAACTGAGCGGGCACGCGCCGGCCGATCGGGGTCGAGACAAGGGTCGTCCCGGGTCACGCCCGCGGGCGGGGGAGTGGTCGCGCGCCCGTCGGCCTCGAGCTCGGCGATCACGGCCGGCCACCGGTTCCGGTGCATGGTGGCGCGCTGCCGGTCGGCGCGGCGCCGCCGCCAGAGACGATCGCACGCTGCGGGCTCATCCCGGCCAGGATGACGTCCTGCGGGCTGCTGCCGCGCCCGCCGGGCTGGACAATGGCCGCGCCGATGCTCCAGGTTGCCCCCGGCACGCGGCGCCCCACAAGCCGCGGCCTTGGAGGCTCCCAGCATCATGCAGCATCTGCTCGGCATCGACGTCGGCGGGACGTTCACCGATTTCGTGGCCCACGACCCCAGCGGTGCCCTGTCGGTGTGGAAGGTGCTCTCGGTCCCGGCCGATCCGGTGGCCGGCATCCTGGACGGGCTCCAGCGCTATCCCGCCGCCGACGCCATCGGCAACATCCGGCTGGGCACCACGGTCGCGACCAACGCCGTGCTCGAGCGCAAGGGGGCGACGGTCGCCTACCTCACCACCAAGGGCTTTCGCGACGTGCCGTTCATCCAGCGCGGCAACCGCAAGTTCCACTACGACATGAGCTGGGTGAAGCCCAAGCCGCTGGTCAAGCGCCGCCACTGCTTCGAGCTCGCCGAGCGCATCGACGCCCATGGCGAGGTGGTGACCCCGCTCGACCCCGCCGAGGTGCGCGCGGTCGCCGCCGCGATCCGTGCCCAGCCCGAGATCCAGGCCGTCGCCGTCTGCCTCCTGTTCTCCTACCTCAACCCGGCCCACGAGCAGGCGGTCAAGGCGATCCTGGCCGAGGAGCTGCCGGGCCTGCCGCTCTCGATCTCCTACGAGGTGCTGCCCAAGTGGAAGGAGTATGAGCGGGCCTCGACCACGCTGGCCGACGCCTATCTCAAGCCGGTGGTCTCCGGCCGCCTGCGCGCCATGCGTGAGCGCCTGGACCAGGCCGGGATCGGCGCCCACACCGTGGTGATCCGCTCCAACGGCGGCGAGATGACGCTGGACGCCGCCGCCTCCGCCCCGATCCAGATGCTGGTCTCCGGCCCGACCGGCGGGGTGATCGCGAGCCGCCACGTGGCCGGGCTGACCGGCCTGGCGCACCTGGTCACGCTCGACATGGGCGGCACCTCGACCGACGTCGCCACCGTGATCGGCGGCAAGGAGGCGTTCACCACCGCGTTCGAGATCGAGTGGGGGGTGCCGATCCAGATCCCGATGATCGACATCCGCACCATCGGCGCCGGCGGCGGCTCGCTGGCCTGGATCGACAAGGGCGGCATGCTGCGCGTCGGCCCGCAGAGTGCGGGTGCGGCCCCCGGCCCGGCCTGCTACGGCCAGGGCGGCACCGAGGCCACGGTGACGGACGCCAATCTGGTGCTCGGCCGCCTCAACCCCGACTATTTCCTCGGCGGCCGCATGAGCCTCGACGCCGCGGCCGCGCAGCGCGCCGTCGCCGCCGTCGCCGAGCGCCTCGGCCGCAGCGTGCCGGAGACCGCGCTCGCCATCGTCCGCATCGCCGACAACAACATGGTGGGTGCCCTGCGCTCGGTGCTGATCGAGCGCGGCCTCGATCCGCGCGACTTCACGCTGTGCGCCTTCGGCGGCGCCGGGCCGCTGCACGCCACCGCCCTGATGCGCGAGATGGGCCTCGCCGGTGCGATCGTCCCCAACCATCCCGGCCAGTTCTCGGCCCTGGGCTTCACGCTCACCGACGCCCGCGTCGACCGCCAGCGCACCACCCAGCTCACCTCCAACCGCTTCGACCCGGCCCGGGCGCGCGAGATCATGGCGGTCCTGGTCGAGGAGGCCGTGGCCGAGCTGGCGGGGCAGGGCTACACCAGCGGGATCGAGGTCCAGCGCGGCCTGGAGATGCGCTATCTCGGCCAGAACTACGAGCTGGAGCTGCCGATCGGCGCGGACGCGCTGGCGGACGATGCCATCGAATCCCTGTGGCGGTCCTTCCACGCCGCCCACGAGGCGCGCTTCGGCTTCGCGATCCCGGGCGACATCATCGAGATCGTCACCTACACCGTGACGGCACTGGCGCGCACCGCCCGGCCCGAGCTGCGCCGCCTGCCGCCTGCCGACGGCCCGCCCGTGCCGGTGGCCGAGCGCCGCGTCCTGTTCGTCACGGGCGAGGCCACGACCCCGGTCTACCGTCGCGAGGAGCTCGGCAGCGGCCAGGTCCTCGCCGGCCCGGCCATCGTCGAGGAATCCGCCTCGGTCACCGTGGTCGAGCCCGGCCAGCGCCTGACCGTCGACCCGTGGGGCCACCTTTTGATCGCGGAAGGCTGAGCCGATGCGCTTTTCCCAGAACGGCTGGTACATCGAGCGCTACGTCAAGTGCGCGACCTGCGGCATGCTGGTCTATGGCGAGGGCATCCCGGGCACCCGCCACGGCGAGCCCTGCACCTTCTGCACGCCCTGGTGCGTCGAATGGGCGGCAAAGGCCGACACGACCGACGGCTATTTCCGGCTGCCGATCGTCCAGCCGCGCCTGCCGGTCGAGGACAAGGTCCACCGCCCGCCGCGCACCGGCGAGCCCGACCCGGTCATGATGAGCATCCTCGATTCCACCATGGTGTCGATCTGCCGCGAGATGGGCATCCTTTTGATGAAGACGTCCTACTCGACGATCTTCAACGAGGGCCTCGACTTCACCTGCGCGCTCGCCGACGCCAAGGGCGACATGATCGCCTGTGCGGAGTTCTGCCCGACCATGATCGGCGGCATGCCGCTGCTGATCAAGACCTGTGCCCAGGAGATCCCGTTCGAGACCCTGGAGGAGGGCGACATCGTCCTCCACAACGATCCCTATCGCGGCGGGCTGCACTGCCCCGAGCACACCTTCTTCAAGCCGTTCTTCAAGGACGGCCGCCTGCTCGGCTTCGCCGTCTGCATCGGCCACGTCGCCGAGATCGGCGGCATGGTGCCCGGTGCCTTCTGCGGCGAGGCGACCGAGATCTTCCACGAGGGCCTGCGCGTCCCGCCGGTCAAGATCAGGAAGAAGGGTGAGGACGTCGAGGAGGTCTGGAAGATCCTGCTCGCCAACGTCCGCACGCCGCGCCAGAACTATGGCGACCTGCGCGCCATGATCGGCTGCGTGGATCTCGGCGTCGCCCGCATCTCCGAGATCGTCGAGAAATATGGCGAGGAGATCTTCACCAATACCTGCGAGGACCTGATGGACTATGCCGAGCGGCGGATGCGCGCGGAGCTGAGCGCCTTCCCCGACGGCAAGTACGGCTTTTCCGACGTCATCGAGAACGACGGCATCGAGGCCAAGCCCTACACCGTCGCGATCGACCTCTACATCCAGGGCGACGAGCTGGTCGCCGACTATTCGCGCAGCTCGCCCCAGGCGCGCGGGCCCGTCAGCGCGACGCTGGGCGTCGCCACCGGGGCGGTCTACAACGGCATGCTGCACGTCACCGACCCGACCATCCCCAAGAACTCGGGCTGTTTCCGGCCGATCCGCGTGGTCTCGCCGCCCGGGCGGGTGACCAATGTCGACTATCCGAACCCGCTGGTGGCGGGGAACACCGAGACCCATCCGCGGCTCGCCAACATCGTCATCGGTGCGATGGCCGCCTGCGCGCCCGAGCGCGCCATGGCCTCGGAGAGCTGCACCGGCACCAACTTCGTCTTCGGCGGCAACCACCCCGACCATGACGAATACTTCGCCTGCTACGACATCATGTCGGGCGGCTGGGGCGGCCGCCATGGTCACGACGGCAACGACTGCGTCATCGCCATCAACGGCAATTGCCGCTTCAACCCGACCGAGGTGTTCGAGGCCCGCTTCCCGTTCCGGGTCGAGGAATGCGCCATGGTCGCCGATTCCGGCGGCGCCGGGAAATGGCGCGGCGGCCTCGGCTACACCCGCACGCTGCTCGCCACCAGGGTCCCGATCACCGGCAGCCAGTGCAGCGACCGCCACGAGGTCAAGCCCTGGTCCCTGTTCGGCGGCCAGCCCGGCGGCAATGGCGGCACCCTGATCCGGAAGGCCGGCAGCGCGGACTGGCTCACCGTCAAGGAGCTCTACGGCAAGGTCTCCTCCTCCAAGTTCGCCAACGCCCGCTTCGAGCCCGGCGACCGGATCAGGCTGACCACGCCCGGCGGGGGCGGCTATGGCGAGCCGGGCGAGCGCGACCGGGAGGCGGTGCGGGAGGACGTGCGCGAGGGCTACGTCTCGGAGCAGGCGGCCGCAACGCTCTACGGGCTCGACTGACCGCCGCCGTCCGCTCGCCGCCCGTTCCTTGGTCCCGCCGGGGCGGTTTGACAGCCCCGCCCGCCGCCCGTTATCGCTTGCGGCGAGGACTCTCGTGACCTGCGGGAACCATGCTGCCCGGCCCCTTGGCGATCGTCACCCGGATCAGGCGCGGCCTGCGCGACCGCCGCAACTTTCGCGCATGGCAGGCGGCCCTCGCGACCTGGCGCGCCGCGCATCCGGCCGGCGACTGTGCCCAGTTCTATGCCTGGTACGCGTGCCAGCGCCTGCGCACCGGCCGGCATCTGCCGCAGACCCTGGGCTCGGACATCAACCAGCGCTTCCAGCGCCGCCGTGCGCTGGCGATGCGCGCGCTGCTGGTCGGCCTCGGCCTGCGGCCCGACCATGCCGTGCTCGACCATGGCTGCGGGTCGCTGTGGATCGGCGAGGCGCTGATCGAGTATCTCGATCCCGGCCGCTACACCGGCCTCGACGTGATCGAGGATTTCTGGCGTGAGGCCCTGGCCCGCCTCGACCCGGCGCTGGTCGCCGCGAAACGGCCGAATCTCGGCCTGCTCGACGCCGCACCCGACGCCGCGGCCGCGCCGCCCGACCTCGTCCTCGCCACCGCGGTGCTGATGCACGTCCCGCCCGAGGAGCTGGGCGGCTTCTTCGCCCGCCTGCTGGCGCGGGCGGGGCCGCGCACGCGGGTCCTGGTCGACCACGATCTCGACCGGCCGGACGGGTTTCGCGGCACCGTCTGGCAGCACAGCCGGGCGACGGTCGAGCGCCACCTGGCGCGCCACGGCCGGACCGTGGCGCCGTCCCGGCACGCGGCCCCCGTGCCCGGCTACCGCTACCGGATCCTCCTGTGCGAGCTCGTCCCGCCGGCCTAGCGGCGCCACGCCACCCATGTCTCGCTCCGCCCGCGATAGACGCCGCGCGGCGGCAGCTCGGCCCGCGCCTCAGCCGACGATCGCCTCGATCAGGTAGGGCCCCTCGCTGCGCAGGCCGCGCCGCAGCGCGCGCGAGAGGGCGGCACCGTCCTCGACTCGCTCGGCCTCGACCCCCATGCCGCGGGCGAGGCTCGTCCAGTCGAGCTGGGGCCCGCTGATCTCCAGCATGTCTAAGGCGGTGCGGCCGGGATTGGCGCCGACCTTGAGCAGCTCGGCCTTGAGGCTCTCGTAACCGCGGTTGGCGAACACCACGGTGGTGACGTCCAGGCCCTCGCGCGCCTGGGTCCAGAGCGCCTGCAGCGTGTACATGCCCGAGCCGTCCGCCTGCAGCGACAGCGCCTTGCGCTCCGGGCAGGCGATCGCCGCCCCGGCCGCGAGCGGCATGCCGATACCGATCGAGCCGCCGGTGATCGACAGCCAGCTGTGCGGTGCCGCGGCGGCGGTCAGGGGGTAGATCTCGCGCCCGGCGGTGATGCCCTCGTCGACCACGATGGCGTTCTCGGGCAGGCAGGCGGTCACGGCGCGCGCCACCAGCTCGGCCGTGACCGGCCCGCCGTCCGGCGCCTCGCCGACCCGCCGGTCCGCGCCACCCGGCGGCACGGTCCTGCCGACGCCCAGGCGCTCGGCCAGCCGCTCCAGCGCCTCCGCGCCCGACTGCTCGGGCCGGGCGAGCGCGTGGCACGCGCAGCCGGGCGGCAGCACGCGCGACGGCTTGCCGGGATAGGCGAAGAACGCCACCGGCTCCGCCGCCTCGACCAGCAGCACGTGGCGGAAGCGGCCGAGCCGCTCGAGCGCCGTGTCGACGGGGTAGGGGATCCGCTCGAGATAGGGATGCCCCCGGCCGCGCTCGATCCGCCGGTTGGCGGTGGGCGCCATCAGCTCCGCACCCGTGTGCCGGGCGATCGCGGCCGCCAGCGCCAGCGCCCTGGCATCGGCCGGCACGGCACCGCCGATCAGGATCAGCCGCGGCTCGGCTCGCTGCAGCAACCGGGCCGCCGCCTCGATCGTGACCTCGTCGACCGGCTGCGGCGGCCGGGGCTCCGGGATCGCGGCCGGGCCCGGCGCCTCGTTCCAGGCGGTGTCCGCCGGCAGGATCAGCGTTGCCACGCCGCCGGGCCAGCTCCGCGCCGCGGCCAGTGCCGCCGCCCCGTCGACCGCCACCTGGGCCGCCGAGGGCGAGGTCCGCACCCAGTGCGAGAACGGCCGCGCCGCCCCCTCGACATCGGCGGCCAGCGGCGCATCGAGGGCCGCATGATAAGTGGCATGATCGCCCACGATGTTGACGATCGGTGTGCGCGCCTTCCTGGCATTGTGCAGGTTGGCCGCCGCATTGCCGAAGCCGGGTGCGAGGTGCAGCAGCGTGCATGCGGGCTTGCCGGCCATCCGGCCATAGCCGTCGGCCGCCCCCGACACCACGCCCTCGAACAGCGCCAGCACGCAGCGCATCCGGCGGGTGCGGTCGAGTGCGGCGACGAAATGCATCTCCGAGGTGCCCGGATTGGCGAAACAGACCTCGACGCCGCCGGCGGCCAGGGTCTCGACGAGGCTTTCCGCACCATTCATGCAGGCAGATCCGCTGGCTGGGGTTTCCGCTCGGGTCGGGAGCGGAGGCCGAGTCTAGCGAAGCCGCGGCGGTTGAGCATCCCCGCTAGAGGCGCAGCTGCCGTGAGCAAGGCGACGGGCAGGTGCCGTGCGAGATCCCGAGTCCAGGCGGACCTCGGAGGCGGCGCGGGAGCTGTACGGGCTGGGCGAGGCGGCATCCTGAACGATCGAAACGACACGATTCGTGTCGTTGTAAGGTGGTGGCATTTGGGCGGATCGGCTATTCTCGTCGGCATGATCCGCCGTGCTCCTCGCCCTGACCGCATCTCGACTGATCCCGCCGTGATGCTGGGCAAGCCGGTCATCCACGGCACCCGCATCACCGTTGAGCAGATCCTGCGCGAGCTCGGCGCCGGGATGGCGACAGAGGCGATCCTCGGCGCCCACCCGCGCCTGACTGCGGACGACATCCGCGCGGCACAGATCTTCGCCGCTGAGGCGAGGCGACAGTCGCGGGCGGTCGCCACCAGCAGTCATGCTGCCGAGGACCAAGCCTTCGTTGACGCCATCGCCGAGCCCTGGCCGGCATGAATCGCAGCGAGATCTGATCGGCCTCCCAAGGCCCGACTATGCAGGCCAGCCCCGCTCGGAAGTAAGCCGGCGTTATTGGTACCTGGGCGTTATTGGTACCTGGTACTGAGGCCTTGGTACTGAGGCCTCCTCTGGTACTGAGGCCCCACGAGGCGCACCGCCAGTCTCGGGCGGTCGCCGCCAGCACTCACGCTGCCGAGGGCCAGGCCTTCGTCGGCGCCATCGCCGAGCCATGGCCGGCGTGAGGCTCGGCGATCTGGACAGCTTACGATGGCCCGGACTATGCCTGCCGGCAAGCGTCAATGGCACCTAGTATTTAGCCCCCCACATTGGAGGTTTGTGTGGCAACTGCATACTCTGAGCCCTCAAAGCTCCTTGCTCGCCAGCAGGTGATCGAGAGTGCGATAGGCGCACTGACCACAGACCGCTGCCATGCCACCTTGTGTCGCCGAACTTATGTTCGTGAGGTGCGGGACGCTCTGGTCGATCGCGGCGGTCATGATGCTGCCGCTGCCAGCCAGCTGAGCAATGAGACGATCGATCGTTGGGAGGCGTTCTACGACTCAATTGCACAGACGAGAGACGCAAAGAACCTCAAGGTAGCCTATCTGTGCGGCCCCAACCCCGAAAATGATCTTCGCGTGTTCTGCGCCGCTGGCATTCTTCCAGAAAATATCTGGGCCTTTGAATCTGACGCGGACGTACACAACAAGGCGGTGGCCTCGGCGCTGGCTTCAGAATTCCCTTTCATCAAAATTATGAACGGCGGAATCGACACGTTTCTTGAGGCCTCGCCGATGCGTTTCGACGTAGTATATCTTGACTTCTGCGGCCCTCTACCCAGTCGCAACAAGAAGCAGAAAACCCTACTCGTGATCTCAAGAGTACTTGGCCGTCATAGTCTGAATTCTCCTGGGGCACTGATCACAAACGTTTCCCTACCTACTGAGGCTGGCGACGCTGCGGGTCGGATCCTACTGGCGAAATTGGTTGCCTGCTATCTCTATCCGAAGGATTTTCTTGAAGGGGATGGTTATACTACTCCTGAGGGTCCGATTGCACAGGGACATGACTTCGACGATTGGCTCGCGATCGTGTCTGCCAATCTCGAGGATTACTACGGGCAGTTTGTCACTCGCGTGTTGATGGATCACGCCAGCTTCATATCGCCCTATAATCGCTTCCCCAAACACAGCCGAATTTATACGAACTTTTTCAATAAGATGCCGAAGACGGAAAGTAAGGCCCTGGTGGAGGGGGCGTTCCATCTCATGGAAACCGATGAAGGTGGCGGTGGTGACGTCATCGCGGATGCAGGGCAATACCCAGTCCTCTGGGCATTTGCAGCTCTAGACAAGAAGACAAACGCAAAGGACTAGAGCTACCCCCAATGGGTGAACCATGATCCGGAGTTTGCTGCCTTCGCGGAGGGTT
This sequence comes from Geminicoccaceae bacterium, assembly GCA_050246385.1. Lineage (GTDB taxonomy): Bacteria > Pseudomonadota > Alphaproteobacteria > Geminicoccales > Geminicoccaceae > Benzoatithermus. The sequence goes on along the minus strand of JBFWWD010000168.1, from coordinate 6 downwards.
TCCTGT
>JBFWWD010000167.1:0-13082 GCA_050246385.1 Geminicoccaceae bacterium | reverse complement strand
CCAAGGCCAACCGTGGCGCCAAGCTCATCGTGGTCGACCCACGCTTCACCCGCTCGGCGGCACTCGCCGACTATTACGCGCCGATCCGCCAGGGAACCGACATCGCGTTCCTGATGGGCCTGATCAACTACTGCATCCAGAACGACAAGGTGCAGTGGGAGTATGTGAAGGCGTTCACCAACGCCTCGTTCGTCGTCAAGGAGGGCTTCGGCTACAAGGACGGCCTGTTCACCGGCTATGACGAGCAGAAGCGCGACTACGACAAGTCGAGCTGGGACTACGAGATCGGCGAGGACGGCTATGCCGTGGTCGACGACACGCTGCAGCACCCGAGATGCGTCTGGAGCCTGCTGAAGCAGCACGTCGCGCTCTACACGCCCGAGCTGGTCGAGCGCATCACGGGCACGCCCAAGGAGCAGTTCCTCAAGGTCGCCGAGATGGCGGGCGAGTGCTCCGCGCCGACCAAGGTCATGACCTCGATGTACGCGCTGGGCTGGACCCAGCACTCCAAGGGCTCGCAGAACATCCGCGGCATGGCCATGCTGCAGCTCATCCTGGGCAACATGGGCATGCGCGGCGGCGGGATGAACGCGCTGCGCGGCCACTCGAACATCCAGGGGCTGACCGATATCGGGCTGATGTCGAACCTGCTCCCGGGCTATCTGAGCATCCCGCTGGAGCGTGAGCCCGACTTCGCGACCTACATGTCGACGCGCGGCTTCAAGCCGTTGCGGCCGAACCAGACCAGCTATTGGCAGAACTACAAGAAGTTCTTCGTGAGCTTCCAGAAGGTGATGTGGGGTCCGGCGGCGACGCCGGACAACGACTTCGCCTTCGACTGGCTGCCGAAGCTCGACGTGCCCGGATACGACGTGCTGCGGGCGTTCGAGCTCATGCACCAGGGCAAGATGAACCTGTATTTCTGCCAGGGCTTCAACCCCCTGCAGGCGTTCCCGAACAAGGCGAAGCTCGCCGACGCCCTGAGCAAGCTGAAGCTCCTGGTGATCATGGACCCGCTCGCCACCGAGACGGCGCGCTTCTGGGAGAATCACGGCATCTACAACGAGGCCGATCCGGCCTCGATCCAGACCGAGGTGCTGGAGCTGCCCACGACCTCCTTCGCCGAGGACGAGGGCTCCGTGGTCAATTCGGGCCGGTGGCTGCAATGGCACTGGCCGGGCGGCTCGCCGCCGGGCCAGGCCAGGACCGACACCTGGATCATGGCCCAGATCCATCTGCGGCTGAAGGCGCTCTACGAGAAGGAGGGCGGGGCCTTCCCCGACCCGATCGTAAATCTGCATTGGCAGTACGAGGATCCGAACGAGCCGACCGCGGCCGAGCTCGCCAAGGAGATGAACGGCTACGCCCTGGCCGATCTCTACGACCCGACCGATGCGACGAAGAAGCTGGTTGATGCCGGCAAGCAGCTTCCGGCGTTCTCGGTGCTGCGGGACGACGGCTCGACCGCGTGCGGTTGCTGGATCTACACGGGCTGCTACACCGAGGCCGGCAACATGATGGCCCGGCGGGACAATTCCGATCCCGACGAGACCGGCGCCTATTTGAATTGGGCCTTCTCCTGGCCGGCCAACCGGCGCATCCTCTATAATCGCGCTTCGTGCGACCTCTCCGGCAAGCCGTGGGACCCGTCGCGCAAGCTGATCGAATGGGATGGCAGCCGCTGGTCGGGTTACGACGTGCCCGACATTTCCCCGACGGCCGCACCGGAAACCGTCGGGCCGTTCATCATGAATCCGGAAGGCGTCTCGCGCCTGTTCACCCGGGCCATGATGCGCGACGGCCCGTTCCCGGTGCATTACGAGCCGTTCGAGAGCCCGGTCGAGAATCTCGTGGCCCCGGGCGTGCGCGGGAACCCGGTGGCGCGGGTGTTCAAGGACGATCTCGCGCAGTTCGCGGCGGTGGCCTCGCCCGAGTTCCCCTATGCCGCGACCTCCTACCGGCTGACGGAGCACTTCCACTACTGGACCAAGAACAATCACGTGAATTCGGTCCTGCAGCCGGAATTCTTCGTCGAGATCTCCGAACAGCTCGCCAGTGAGAAAGGGGTCACCAAGGGCGGCTGGGTGCGGGTCTGGTCGACGCGCGGCTCGGTGTTCGCGAAGGCCGTGGTCACCAAGCGGATCAAGCCTCTGACCTGCGACGGCAAGACGGTCCACGTGGTCGGCATCCCGATCCACTGGGGCTTCATCGGCGCCGCCAAGAAGGGCTTTCCGGCCAACGTGCTCACGCCGTTCGTCGGCGACGCCAACATCGAGACGCCGGAGTTCAAGGCCTTCCTGGTCAATCTCGAGGCCTCGTCCGGGCCACCGGTGGCATAGGGGAGAAGCGAGCCATGTTTCCGCCGATCCCGAATCCACCCGTCGCCCCGACCCCGCCCAAGTTCGGCGACCAGGACCTGATCCGCCGCTCGGCCTCGACGGTCACACCGCCCGCCGAGCGGCAGACCGAGGTCGCCAAGCTCATCGATATCTCCAAATGCATCGGCTGCAAGGCGTGCCAGGCGGCCTGCATCGAGTGGAACGACACTCATCAGCCGATCGGCGAGAACCGAGGGGTTTACGACAACCCCGAGGATCTCACGCCCACCATGTTCACGCTGATGCGGTTCACCGAGTGGGAAAATCCCGAGACGCAGAACCTGGAGTGGCTGATCCGCAAGGACGGCTGCATGCACTGCGAGGATCCGGGCTGCCTCAAGGCCTGCCCGGCGCCGGGTGCGATCGTGCAGTACTCGAACGGCATCGTCGATTTCGTGCAGGAGAACTGCATCGGCTGCGGCTACTGCATCAAGGGCTGCCCCTTCAACATCCCGCGCATCTCGGAGGTCGACCACCGCGCCTACAAGTGCACGCTCTGCTCCGACCGTGTGGCGGTGGGTCAGGGGCCGGCCTGCCAGAAGGCCTGTCCGACCCAGGCCATCGTGTTCGGCACCAAGGACGAGATGAAGGAGTGGGCCGACGGCCGGATCGAGGATCTGAAGTCGCGCGGCTTCGAGAATGCCGGCCTCTACGATCCGCCCGGCGTGGGCGGCACCCACGTCATGTACGTGCTGCAGCATGCCGACAAGCCGGAGATCTATGCCGGCCTGCCGAACGACCCGAAGATCAGTCCGCTCGTCGAGGCCTGGAAGGGCGTGACCAAGTATGTCGGCTTCGGCTTCATGGGCTTCGCGGCCGTGGCCGGAGTCGTGCATCACCTGATGATGGGTGCCAACCGCGTCACGCCCGAGGATGAGGAGAACGCCGAGAAGCTGGCGGGCGGAGATCGGAAATGACCGCGAAGGGCGGCGACGTGCCCTACGACCTGGAAGCGGGGGACGGCGTCCATCCCGGCAGGCCGGTCACCGTCGACCGCTACACGGTGGCCGCTCGCATCAATCACTGGATCACCGCGACCACGCTCATCCTGCTGGCCCTGTCCGGCCTCTCCCTGTTTTCTCCCAGCCTGTTCTTCCTGACCGCCCTGTTCGGGGGCGGGCAGTGGACCCGGGCGATCCATCCCTGGCTCGGCGTGATCCTGTTCTTCTCGTTCGCCGGCCTGTTCATCCGGTTCTGGAAGGCCAATCTCTGGCGCACCGAGGATAGTGTCTGGCTGAAACGGATCCGCTACGTGCTGGCTGGGGACGAAGGCAAGCTGCCCGAGCTCGGCAAGTACAATGCCGGGCAGAAGTTCGTCTTCTGGGGGATGTCCCTGCTGATCATCGTCCTGATCGCGAGCGGCGTCGTGATCTGGGACCAGTATTTCTATCAGTTCACCACGATCGAGCAGAAGCGCGTCGCCATCCTCGTGCATGCGCTGGCCGCGGTGGCGATCATCTGCGTGTGGATCATCCACGTCTATGCCGCAATCTGGGTGCGCGGGACCATCGGTGCCATGACCAAGGGCCGGGTCACCGGCGGCTGGGCCTGGCGGCACCACCGCAAATGGCTGCGCGAACTGGTGCGTCGGCCGGGGACGCGGGACAAGCTGGGAGCGGCATGAGCAACGAGGAGGTCCGGCCGGACCCGACCGTCATCGGCGAGGTTTCCGCACCTCCATTCGTTCGCCTTCCGGATCCGCTGCAGCTGTTCGTCGGGCGCACGCTGCGCCTGCGGGCGCTCGCGGCCACCAGCGAGATCGCGCCCTATCTGCGCTTCCTCGCCGCCCTGGTCGAGCTGCAGTACCGCATCCAGGACGGCCTGCCCGAGCCGGCCATGCCAAATGCGGCGACGCTCGCGCGCGCCCGCGCGCATGCGATGCCGCCGCTCGACCGCGTCGGCTTCGTGGCCGACGCGGCATTCGAGGCGACGCTCGGCACGCTGCTCGCCGCGGCCGCCGGGATTTCCATGCCGCCGACGGCAAGCGAGGCGCTGGCACGGCTGAGCACCACGGATGCCGGCGAGCGGCGGGCGATCCTGCGCGCGTCGCTGTCCGGTGCGGAACCGGCCGAGATCTCGGCCGAGCAGGTGTTCGTGGCGGCGGCGCTGCAGGTCCACTTCGCCCGCCTCGCGGCCCGGCTCGACGCGGCGATGCTGGTGCCGGTGGGCGACGGCGCCTGCCCGTGCTGCGGCGGCCCGCCGGTAAGCTCGATGGTCGTCGGCTGGCAGGGCGCCCATGGCAGCCGCTTCTGCGCCTGCGCCCTGTGCGCGACGCTGTGGAACTATGTCCGGATCAAGTGCGTGCTTTGTGGCTCGACCAAGGGTATCGGCTATCAGGAGGTCGAGGACGGCGACGGCAGCATCAAGGCCGAAACCTGCGACAGCTGCCAGCGCTACGTGAAGGTGCTCTACCAGACCAGGAAGCCAGACCTCGAGCCGGTCGCGGACGATGTGGCGAGCTTGGGCCTTGATCTGCTGCTGAGCCAGGGCGAGTACCGGCGGGGAAGCTACAACCCGTTCCTGCTCGGCTATTGAGATGGCGGACGATCCGGCCCTGCATCTGGCCCGCCTGCGCGGGCTGCCCTCGGTCGATCAGGTCCTGCGCACCGGCCTCGCTCAGGAAGCCCTGACCCAGTTCGGCCATGTCCAGACCAGCGCCGCCATCCGCGAGGCGCTGGGCAGGGCACGGCGCGACGCCCGCGAGGGCGCCGCTGTCCCCGACGCCACGGAGCTGGCCGTTGCGGCGACGGCCCTGCTGGCGGCGAGCGCCCGCTCCTCGGCGCGCCCGGTGCTCAACCTCACCGGCACCGTGCTGCACACCAATCTCGGCCGGGCGCTGCTCGCCGAGGCCGCGATCGAGGCGGCGGTGGAAGCCATGCGCAGCGCCGTGTCGCTGGAGTTCGAGCTCGCCACCGGCCGACGCGGCGAGCGCGACGATCATCTTCGCGGTCTCCTGTGCGAGCTGACCGGCGCCGAGGACGCCACCGCGGTCAACAACAACGCCGCGGCGGTCCTGCTCGTCCTGAACACGCTGGGGCAAGGGCGACGGTCGATCGTCTCGCGCGGCGAGCTGATCGAGATCGGCGGCGCCTTCCGCATGCCCGACGTCATGACGCGCGCCGGCACGCAGCTGCACGAGATCGGCACCACCAACCGCACCCACCTCGAGGACTACGAGGCGGCGATCGGGCCGGAGACCGGCCTGATCCTCAAGGTCCATACCTCGAACTATCGCGTCCAGGGATTCACGGCGAGCGTCGAGGCCCGCGAGCTCGCTCCGCTCGCCCGTGCGCGCGGCCTGCCGCTGGTCCACGATCTGGGATCCGGCACGCTCGCCGATCTCGCGACCCTGGGTCTCGGCCACGAGCCGACCGTGCGCGAGGCGGTCGCCGACGGCGCCGACCTCGTCACCTTCTCCGGCGACAAGCTTCTGGGCGGTCCGCAGGCGGGGTTCATCGTAGGCAGGAAGGACCTCGTCGCCGCGGTCAACCGCAATCCGATGAAGCGGGCGCTGCGCCTCGACAAGATCCGGGTCGCTGCCATCGCCGCCACGCTCCGGCTCTACCGGGATCCCGCCCGTCTGGCCGAGCGTGTGCCGACGCTGCGGCTGCTCGCCCGCAGGCAGGAGGCGATCGCGGCCCAGGCCGAGCGTCTCCTCCCGGCCGTCGCGTCGACCGTCGCCGGCCGGTTCACGGTCGAGGTCGTGCCCTGCAGGAGCCAGATCGGCTCGGGTGCCCTGCCGCTGGAGACGCTGCCCAGTGCCGCGCTCGCCTTCAGACCCATTGGCGAAGCCGGTGGCGGTGCGCTCACGGCGCTCGCTGCAGGCCTGCGCCGGTTGCCACTGCCGGTGATCGGGCGCATCGCCGACGACACGCTGCTGCTGGATCTGCGCTGCCTGGAGGACGAGTCGGCGTTCCTCGCCTCGCTGGCGGCACTGGGCCTGGACGCGGGCGATGCGCTGGCCTGAGCGGCTCACCCAAGCGCCCCAGGCGCCGACGAGCGAGCGGATGGCAGCGGCCCTGGCCCTCGCTCATGGCGGCGACCACGCAGGCGCCCTCGCGATCTGGGGACCGCTCGCGCATGCCGGCCTCGCCCGGGCCCAGAACAATGTCGGCGCCTGCTTCGCGGAAGGGCTCGGCGTCGAGGCCGATCCCGCACTCGCCGCGCGCTGGTTCGGTCTCGCCGCCGAGGCCGGCGACCCGATCGGGCAGCGCAACCTCGCCACGCTGCATTTCCGCGGCACCGGCGTCGCGCAGGACGACGGCCGCGCCCTGGCCCTCTACCGCGGCGCGGCCGAGCAGGGCGACGCCGTCTCCCAGGACATGCTGAGCTGGATGCTCGCCGAGGAGGGCAGCGCCGCGTTCGACCCCGCCGCCGCCCGCTCATGGGCGCGCCGCGCCGCGGAGCGGGGCATCGCCTCGGCGATGACGCGGCTCGGCATGCTGCACCATCATGCGTTGGGCGGCGAGCGCGACCCGGCCGAGGCAGCACACTGGTGGCGCATGGCCGCCGAGCGTGGCGACGCCGACGCGCAGGCCATGCTGGGTGCCGCCCATCATCTGGGTGCCGGCGTGGCGAAGGACCCGGTCACGGCGCTCGGCTGGCTGACGCGGGCGAGCCTGGGCGGCAGCGCCCTTGCCGAGCGCTATCTCGCGGCCGTGCGCGGCAGTCTCGACGACGCCGGCATCGCCGAGGCGGAACGCCGGGCGAAGGAGCCCCTGCCGGAGCCGGTGCCGTGATCATCGGCACCGCCGGCCATATCGACCACGGCAAGTCGGCACTCGTGCGCGCGCTCACCGGCGTCGAGACCGACCGCCTGAAGGAGGAGAAGGCGCGCGGCATCTCGATCGATCTCGGCTTCGCCTACAAGCCGGGTGCCGCGGGCGAGGTGCTCGGCTTCGTCGACGTTCCCGGCCACGAGCGCTTCGTCCACACCATGCTCGCCGGCGCGTCGGGCATCGACTACGTCCTGCTCGTGGTCGCGGCCGACGATGGCGTCATGCCGCAGACGCGCGAGCATCTGGCGATCGTCGACCTGCTCGGCATCGGCTGCGGCATCGTCGCGCTGACCAAGGCCGACCTCGCCTCGGCGGAGCGCCGCCAGGTGGTCGAGGCCGAGATCCGCGCGACCCTCGCCGGCAGCGCCCTGGCTGGAGCCGAGATCGTGCCGGTCTCGGTCGTGACCGGCGAGGGCATCGCCGAGCTCGATGCGCATCTGGCGCTGGCCGCCGAGGCTTTTGCCGTGAAGGAGGCGGACGGGCGTTTCCGCCTCGCGATCGACCGCTCCTTCACGCTGCACGGGACCGGCACCGTGGTGACCGGCACGGTCCTCTCGGGCAGCGTCGCGGTCGGCGATCATCTTCTCGTCAGTCCGTCCGGCCTCGCCGCCCGGGTGCGCTCGATCCACGCCCAGAACCGCCCTGCCGAGCGGGGCCGCACCGGCGAGCGCTGCGCGATCAATCTCGCCGGCGAGCGGGTCACGCGCGAGGCCGTCCAGCGCGGCGATGTCCTGCTTGACCCCACCCTCCACGCACCGACCGCCCGCATCGATGCGACGCTGCGCGTGCTCGGCGGCGAGCCCAAGCCGATCGGCCAATGGTTCCCCGTCCGCTTCCACAGTGCCGCCGTCGAGGTCGGGGGCCGGATCGTGCTCCTGGGCGACGATTCGATCCCGCCCGGCGGCGAGGCCATGGTCCAGCTCGTGCTGGAGCGGCCGGTGGCGGTCACGGCCGGCGACCGCTTTGTCGTGCGCGACACTTCGGCCCAGCGCACCGTCGGCGGCGGCCGGCTGGTCGATCTGCGCGCTCCCCCACGCAAACGCCGGACGCCTGCCCGTCTCGCCCAGCTCGCGGCCCTGGCGCAGCCGGAGTCTGCCGCCGCCCTCGCGGCACTCCTCGCTGTGCCGCCCCGCTTCGTCGATCTCAGCGAGTTCGTGCGCGACCGGGCCCTGGGCGAAGCGCAGTCGGCAGGGCTGGTCGAAGAGCTGGGCCTCGCTCTGATCCCGGCCGGCGCGCGATTGTTCGCGCTCACTGCCGTCGACCGGCAGGGGCTCCAGGCCGGGCTGCTGGCGACGCTCGACGCGTTCCATGGCGACAACCCGGATCTGCCCGGCATCGGCCTCGAGCGACTGCGGCTGCAGCTCGAGCCGCGCCTGCCGGCACCCGCCTTCGCAAGCCTGCTGCGCGAGCTTGCGCGCGCGGGAGAGGTCGGGCTGGACGGCGCCTGGGTCCGGCGTGCCGGCCATGTGGTGCAGCTCACCGGCGCCGACGAGACGCTCTGGAGCGACGTCCGCCCGCGGCTCGGCGGCGAGCATCGGTTCCGCCCGCCGCGCGTGCGCGACCTCGCGGGCGAGCTCGATGTCGACGAGGCCGAGATGCGCCGTCTGCTCAAGCGCACCGGCCGCATGGGCCTCGTCGACGAGGTGGCGCACGACCATTTCTTCCTGCGCCGCACCGTAGCCGAGATCGTCGCGATCCTGACCCGGGTGGCAGCCGGCCTGCCCCGCGGCGAGTTCACCGCGGCCCAGCTGCGCGACCAGCTGGACAATGGCCGCAAGGCGGCGATCCAGATCCTCGAGTTCTACGATCGCCACGGCGTGACGCTGCGGCGCGGCGACCTGCGCCGCCTCAACGGGCACCGCCTCGATCTGTTCGGCAGCGCCGATGGAGGAGAATCGTCCCCGGTGGGGCGTCCGGACTTCAAATCCGGGTGGGGCCGCGAGCCGGTCCTCGGTGGGTTCGACTCCCACTCTCTTCCGCCATCCTGACCAAGACGCGTCGCCAGGGCCGGACGGGCCGCCGGTCAGCCGGGCTCGGGCACCGGCCGCGGCTCGCGCGGCGGCTTGGGCGGCTGCGTCAGCAGCGCCACGCGGTTCATGAAGCCGGCCTCGTCGCCCCTGGCCAGAAGCGGTGCCGCGTCGGCCATCGCGTCGAGCAGGGGCTCGAGCCAGTCGCGCTCGACCTTGTGGAAGTCCGACAGCACGTGCCCGGTCACCCGGTCCTTGTGGCCGGGATGGCCGATGCCGACGCGCACCCGGCCGAACTCGCGCGAGCCCAGGCAGGCATCCGCACTGCGCAGCCCGTTGTGGCCGGCGACGCCGCCACCCTGCTTGACACGCACCTTGCCGGCGGCGAGGTCGAGCTCGTCGTGGAAGACCATGACGTCCGCGAGCGGCAGCTTCATGAATCGCACCGCCTCGGCGATCGAGCGCCCGGACTCGTTCATGAAGGTCTGCGGCTCGAGCAGCCAGATCCGCTCGCCGTCGAGCGATCCCTCGGCGAGCCGGCCGCGGAAGCGCTGACGCCACGGACCGAAGCCGTGACGCCGGGCGATCCGCTCGACCGCCATGAAGCCGACATTGTGGCGATGGCCGGCGTAGCGGTCACCGGGATTGCCCAGCCCGACGAACAGCTTCATCGGGCCGGGGCCCCCGCTCGGATCAGCTGGCCGGGGTCTCGGTCGCGGCCGCCGTCTCGGCGACGACGGTCGGCGGCACGATCGAGCAGATGGTGAAGTCGCGATCGGTGATCGTCGGCTTGACGCCCTCGGGCAGGGTCACTTGGCTGATGTGGATCGAATCGCCGATCTCGCGCCCCGAAAGGTCGATCTGGATCTCGCCCGGGATCGCGTCGGCCGGGCAGATCAGCTCGAGCGTGCGGCGCACGACGTTGAGCACGCCACCACGCTTCAACCCGGGCGACTGCTCCTCGTGCACGAACCGGAGCGGCACGTCGACATGGATCAGCGCCCCCCGCTCGGCGCGCAGGAAGTCGACATGCAGCGGCAGGTCGGTGACCGGGTGCAGCTGCGCCTCGCGCGGCAGCACCTTCAGCTTCTCGCCGCCGAAGTCGAGCTCGAACACCGTGCTGAAGAAGCGCGGATTCTGGGCCAGCGCCAGGCTGATCTCCTTGACCGGCATGGCGATCTGCAGCGGCTCGCCGCGGCCGCCATAGACGATGGCCGGGATCTTGTTCTCGCGCCTGAGCTGGCGGGCCGGGCCCTTGCCCGACTTCTCGCGCTTCTCGGCCTGGAATATCGTGGTCATCTCGCTTCCTTTCGCCCCTCCGGCACGCCGCCCCTGCGACGCCCCGGACAGACCGCTTGCCTCTGCTCAGTCGAACAGGCTGGAGACCGAGCTCTCGCTCGAGATCCGGCTGATCGCCTCGCCCATGAGCTGCGCCACCGAGAGCACGCGCACCTTGGAGGTGACGCGCACGCCCTCGCTCGGCCGGATGCTGTCCGTGATCACCAGCCGCTCGAGCGAGCTGGCCGCCACCCTGGCCACGGCCCCCGCGGAGAGCACCCCGTGGGTGACGTAGGCCTGCACCGACACCGCCCCGGCCTCCAACAGCGCATCGGCGGCGTTGCACAGGGTGCCGCCGCTGTCCACGATGTCGTCGACCAGGATGCAGCGCATGCCGGCCACGTCGCCGATCACGTTCATGACCTCGGAGACGCCGGCACGCTCGCGGCGCTTATCGATGATGGCCAGATTCACGTCAAGGCGCTTGGCGAAGCCGCGCGCCCGGCTAACGCCGCCCACGTCCGGCGACACCACCATGATGTCCTCGCCGCCGACATGGGCGAGGATGTCGGGGACCATGAGCGGCGCCGAGTAGAGATTGTCGACCGGAATGTCGAAGAAGCCCTGGATCTGCCCGGCATGCAGCTCCATCGTCAGCACCCGGTCGGCGCCGGCCTCGGTGATGAGATTGGCCACCAGCTTGGCCGAGATCGGCGTCCGCGGCCCCGGTTTGCGGTCCTGCCGGGCATAGCCGAAATAGGGGATCACCGCGGTGATCCGCCTGGCCGACGCGCGCTTGAGCGCATCGATGATGACCAGCAGCTCCATCAGATTGTCGTTGGCCGGATAGGAGGTCGACTGGATCACGAACACGTCCTCGCCGCGGACGTTCTCGTGGATCTCGACGAACACCTCCATGTCGGCGAAGCGGTGGACCGTGGCCTTGGTCAGCTCGACCCGCAGGGAGGCCCCGATCGCCTCGGCCAGGGGTCGGTTGCTGTTGCCGGCAAGCAGTTTCATGCAGGAACGTCCGGGGCGCGGCGGGCAGGCACGAAGAGGGCGCGGCGGGTTCTATCAAGCCAACCCAGTCGAGTAAACGCCACCGCGACGATCAGCGGCGCTGGTCCAGGCGCTCCCAGAAGCGCCTTTTGCGGCCATGCTCGGCGCGAAGTCGCGCCAGCCAGGCGCCGTGCGGCTCGAGGTCGTTCCCGTCGGCCAACCCGGCCGCCAGGGCCGCCGCATCGCGTAGCTCGCGCACCGCATGTTGGTACTGAGTGCTGCTCGCGCGCTTCAGCACGTCCTCCACCTGCCTGCGCCGCAGCAGGATCGCGGCCACCGGCTGGCGCCCCGCAAGACGTATCGAGTGCCTGTAGCGCAGGTCGACCAATCGACCGGGCTCGAAATCGCCGCACTCGGCGGGCCAGGCCAGCGCCTCCTCGGCCCGGCCGGCGGCGAGCAGACGCTCCGCGATGTCGTGGCGCTTCGCGTCATAGGTGGGTTCGCCACCCGACGCGGCGACATAGGCGTCGACGTCGCCAGCCGCATCGGCCAACTCCTCGAGCGCGGCGAGCCTCGCCTCGACGCTCTCCTTGAGCAGCTTCCGCCCCGTCTCGCCCACGGGCTGGAGAAGCGCCCCCACCGCACCGCGCAGGACGCCGTACTCGTCCTCCTCGATGGCGGCCAGCACGTATTACACCATCTCGGTCTGGTCGCGATCGGGCCGCGCAGCTTGCCCTCGCCGGCCTTGCCCGCGAGTTCCATGCGAACCCGCCATGCGAATGCCGGGTTCGCTGCGGGCTCGCCGAGAACCAGCGTGGCCAGGGCCGAAGCCCCGAGGCCCGCGAGCGTCTCCTGCGAGATCGGCGTCCGCCTGCCCGCCACGCCTGCCGTCCTCAGCCAGCGACCGGCCGCTCGCGCGGCGTCAGCCCGGCGATCTCGAGCAGCAGCTTCTTGCGCACCGCCTCGGCGAAGCTCGTATTGCCGTCGGCGGTCACGACGAAGCTCGCCGGGCCGCCGATGATCCTGCGCGCGAACTCGCCTTCGAGATCACCGCCCATCGGCCGGCCCGAGCAGTCGCGGCAGAGCACGGCGAGCCCGTTGATCGTGATGCCGGCCGCGAGCGCCCGCTCGCGCGCCAGGGCCAGCGGCACCCCGCCCCAGCTGTAGGCGCTGTCGGCCGAGACATCGATCACCAGCCGCTCGCCCTGATGGGCGTTGGTCTCGATCTGGCGCTGGGCGTGGTCGATCACGCTGCCGATCGCGTTGCGGCCGAAGGCGAGCCGCGGCTGCGCCAGCAGCTCGTCGGCAAATGCCTGCGCGCTCTGCGCCCCGTCGATCACCCGCCAGGGAACCACGGTGACCTGCGAGTTCTGGTCGCCCCATTCGACATAGGTGACGGCGATCCGCCCCAGATAGCCGACCCCGATCGCTTCCAGGATGTCCTTGGAAGTGAGCGCGGCGGCGTAGCCCCGACGCTGCAGGCGGATCTCGCCGTCGTCGATCGAGCCCGAGGCGTCCGCCGCCAGCACCAGCTCGAGATCCACCGGCTCGGCCGTCGCGGTCTGCGCGAGGAGTCCGAACGCAGCCGTCGCCGCCAGCATCCGCAACATGGGCTCCCTCCGATAAGGTGCCACCTGCTCAGTCGGTCAGCTGGCGAAACCGCATCACGCCGCCGTCGGAGA
>JBFWWD010000166.1:0-13311 GCA_050246385.1 Geminicoccaceae bacterium | reverse complement strand
AGGTGCCCTGACCGAGCACCGGGACGGGCTCGCCGCCCGGCAGCCGCAGCGTCCGCACCTCCTAGACGCTCGGGTCGGGGGTGGTGCGCAGATAGGGCTTGATCTCGGTCACGCCCTTGGCGAAGCGCTTCTTCGCCTCCTCGGTCGGGATCGAGTTGAGCACGATCACGTCCTGGCCCGGCGTCCAGTTGGCGGGAGTGGCGACCGAATGCCTCGTGGTCAGCTGCATGGAATCGATCGCCCGCAGGATCTCGTCGAAATTCCGCCCGGTGCTCATCGGGTAGACCAGCATCAGCTTGATCTTCTTGTCCGGGCCGATCACGAACACGTTACGCACGGTCGCATTGTCGTTGGGCGTGCGTCCGGTCGAGCTGTCGCCGGCGGCTGCCGGAAGCATGTCGTAGAGCTTGGCGACCTTGAGCTCGGGGTCGCCGATCATCGGGTAGTTTGGCGCCGTACCCTGGGTCTCCTCGATGTCCTTGACCCAGCGGTGATGATCGTCGACCGGATCGACGCTGATGCCGAGGATCTTGACGCCGCGCTTGTCGAACTCGGGCTTGATCCGCGCCATGTAGCCGAGCTCGGTGGTGCAAACCGGCGTGAAGTCCTTGGGATGCGAGAACAGCACCGCCCAGCCGTCGCCGATCCACTCGTGGAAGCGGATGCGACCCTGCGTGGTGTCGGCCTCGAAGTCCGGGGCCGTATCGTTGATCCGAAGGCTCATGCGTGCACTCCCTCTCGTCGAGGTCCCGCCGCGGGCGCGGCGGACCGTCGGTGGGCATATGAAGCTCGCGGCCGGCCACCGCAAGATCGGCCGGCGTGCGCACTCGGGGTGACCCATGCTGATCGTGACGCCGGGCATCAGTCTGTCCGAGGACGAGCTGGAGCTCACCTTCCTGCGCGCGTCGGGGCCCGGCGGGCAGAACGTCAACAAGGTCGAGACGGCGGTCCAGCTCCGGTTCGACGTGCGCAACTCGCCGTCCCTGCCCGACGAGGTCCGCGCCCGGCTCGAGCGGCTGGCAGGACGGCGGCTGAACCGGGACGGCGTCCTGGTGCTGACCGCCCAGCGTCACCGCAGCCAGGAGCGCAACCGTCAGGACGCGGTCGACCGGCTCGTCGCCCTGATCCGCGCAGCCACGGTCGGACCGGTCGAGCGGCGCCCGACGCGCCCGACCGCAGGGAGCCGGCAGCGTCGCCTGGAAGCAAAGAGCCGACGGTCGGCGGTCAAGTCCTCACGTTCCATGAAGCCCGATTCGGATTGAAAGTATATACCGCCATGCTATGATCCAGTCATAGCCGGCAGATACCCTTCTTTCTTCTATCAGACATGTTACAGGCTCGCTAGCACTGGGGCAATATGAAGATCTGCGTCTACACGGCCGTATACGGTGGCTACGACGATCTTAAATGCTGGCCTCGGCAGACAGTGGATGCCGATTTCATCTGCTTCGCCGACGAGGTGCGGTCGACTTCTGTCAACGGTTGGACCGTCGTCGCGGCACCCAATGTGGGCGGGCATCCACGGATGCAGGCCAAGTTCTTCAAGATCCTCAGCCACCGCGTGTTCCCGAGGGGCAGGCTCGCTTGGCGCTATCATCGCGTCGGCGCGCTGCTGCGACGAAGGCCTCGCTACGACGTCCTGGTATGGATCGACGGCAGCATTCGGATCAGGAGTCCCCGTTTCATCGAGGAGTTCATCGCCTGGATCGGTCCGAGCGGCTGGGCGATGTTCAAGCACCCGGACCGCAACTGCATCTATGAGGAGCTTGTCGCCTCACTTCCGATGCGGAAATACTGCAATCAGCCGTTGGCGCAGCAGGTGGCTGCCTACGGCGCGGAGAGATATCCCGCCCGTCGCGGCCTCATGGCCTGTGGCCTGATCGCACGGCGGGCCGACGACCCTCGTCACGTCCGAATCAATGAGGCATGGTGGCAGGAGAATCTCCGCTGGAGCTGTCAGGACCAGCTGTCGCTTCCCGTCGTGCTTTGGCGGATGGGCCTCTCTTGCGAGTCGGTGACGATGAATCTCTGGGACAATCCCTGGTTCGATTGGATTCCGCACACCTCGGACGCCTGAGCGTGCGGCGGCAGGTTTGATTGGGTTCCCTGCCGGCTGAGCCTGGCGCCAGCCGGGGACGTCGTGCTCGTCGATCAATTGAGAGCGAAGGCCACCGCCGCCTCTGCGTGCAGGCGCGTCGTGTCGAACAGGGGCAGATCGACCTGCTCGGGGCCGAGCAGCATGGTCAGCTCGGTGCAGCCGAGGATCACGCTGTCCGCACCCTGATCGCGCAGGCGGTGAATGTGGCCGAGCGCGGCCCGGCGCGATGCCTCCGTCACCACCCCACGGCACAGCTCCTCGTAGATGATCCGGTGGACCTCGCCGCGGCCCGTCCCGTCCGGCGCCCGCGGGTCGAGGCCGAAGCGCTCGCGCAACCGCCCGGCATAGAAGGCCTGCTCCATGGTGAAGCGGGTCGCGAGCAGCGCCGGCCGCTTGCAGCCCGCCGCCACGATCGCCTCGCCGGTGGCATCCGCGATGTGCAGCAGCGGGATGCCGACCGCGGCCTGCAGGCGGTCGGCCAACAGGTGCATGGTGTTGGTGCAGAGGACCAGCCCCTCCACGCCGGCGCGCTCGAGCCGCGCCGCCGCCGCTGCCAGCCGATCGCCCGCCTCTTCCCACCGTCCGTCGTGCTGCAGGGCAGCGATCTCGGCGAAGTCGACCGACCAGAGGAGCAGATGCGCGGAATGCAGCCCGCCGAGGCGCTCGCGGACCATCTCGTTGAGGTGGCGGTAATAGATGGCGGTGCTCTCCCAGCTCATCCCGCCGATCAGACCGAGCAGGCGCATGGCTCAGCCTTTCGCGGTCACCGGCACGCCGGTGCCGGTGACGCCCGAGGCGGCGTCGGAGAGCAGGAAGGCGATCACCTCGGCGAGCTGGGCCGGCGTGACCCAGCGCCCAGTGTCCGCCTTGGGCATGTCGGCACGATTCTGCAGCGTGTCGATGATGCTGGGCAGCACGCAGTTGGCTCGAACGCCATGTCCCTTCAGCTCGTCGGCCAGGCTCTCGGTCAGCCGCAGGACCGCACTCTTGGCGGCGGCATAGGCGGCCGTGCCCTTGCCGGCCCGGGCCGCCCCGGCAGCGCCGATCGTCACGATGCCGCCCCGCCCCGCCGACCGCATCACCGGCACGACCGCCCGGCAGATGTTCAGCGTCGTCAGCACGTTCGCCCGATACAGCAGCTCCCAATGGGCGGGATCAGCCGCCTCGATCGAAGCCATGGCGAAAGTGCCCACCGTACTGACCAGCCCATCGAGGCGACCGAACCGGTCGATGGCCTCGTCGACCAGACGGCGGCATGCGGCCGGGTCCGTGAGGTCGACGCCGCCGCGGGCGAGATGCCGCTCGCCGAGACCCGCCGTCGCCACGGCCAGCTTGTCGGCGGAGCGGTTCGCCGCGACGACCGAGCTGCCCGACGCGATGAGCCGGGCGACGACGGCGGCGCCCAGATTGCCCGCCGCTCCCGTGACCAGCACCACCCGATCTGCGAGCCCGCTGGCGGTCATCGCTACTCCGCCGCCTGGAGATCGTAGCCGAGATCGGCCGACAGTTTGGCGAGCAGATCGGCGGCCGCTTCGGCGATGACCGTGCCCGGTGGGAAGATCGCCCGCGCGCCGGCGGCCAGCAGTGCGTCATGGTCCTGTGGCGGCACGACGCCGCCCACCACGATCATGATGTCGCCGCGCCCGCGCGCTTCCAGCTCTTTGCGCAGCTCGGGCACCAGCGTCAGGTGACCGGCGGCGAGCGAGGAGACGCCGACGATGTGGACGTCGTTGTCGACCGCCTGCTGCGCGGCTTCGCCGGGCGTCTGGAACAGCGCACCGATGTCGACGTCGAAGCCGAGATCGGCGAAGGCGGTGGCGATCACCTTCTGCCCGCGATCATGGCCGTCCTGGCCCATCTTCGCGATCAGGATGCGCGGGCGCCGCCCCTCGGCCAGCGAGAACGCCTCGACCATGTCCCGGGCTCGACGCACGCTCACCGGCTCCCCCACTTCCTTGCCGTAAACGCCGGCGATCGCGCGGATCTCGGCGATGTGGCGGCCCCAGACCTTCTCCATGGCCGAGGTGATCTCGCCGACCGAGGCGCGGGTGCGGGCGGCGGCGATCGACAGCTCCAGAAGATTGCCCTCGCCCGTCCCGGCACAACGGGTCAGGGCGTCGAGCGCCCGCCGGCAGGCGAGCTCGTCGCGAGTCGCGCGCAGGCGCTCCAGCTTCTCGATCTGCCGCGCCCGCACGGCCGAGTTGTCGACCTTGAGGACCGGAATGTCATCGGCCCTATCCGGCCGGTACTTGTTGACGCCGACCACGGTCTGCCGGCCACCGTCGATCCGGGCCTGGGTGCGGGCGGCCGCCTCCTCGATGCGCAGTTTGGGGATGCCCTGCTCGATCGCCTTCGCCATCCCGCCCGAGGCCTCGACCTCCCCGATATGGTCGAGAGCGCGATGCGCCAGCTCGTAGGTCAGCCGCTCGACATAGTAGCTTCCGCCCCACGGGTCGATGGTGCGGGTGATGCCCGTCTCGCGCTGGATGAACAGCTGCGTGTTGCGGGCGATGCGCGCCGAGAAGTCCGTCGGCAGCGCCAGCGCCTCGTCGAGCGCGTTGGTGTGCAGCGACTGGGTGTGGCCGTGCGTGGCCGCCAGCGCCTCGACGCAGGTCCGCATCACATTGTTGTAGACGTCCTGCGCCGTCAGCGACCAGCCGGAGGTCTGGCAATGGGTGCGCAACGCCAGCGACTTCGGATTCTTCGGCTGGAACTGCGCCTTGACCAGCTTGGCCCAGAGCAGCCGCGCCGCGCGCAGCTTGGCCACCTCCATGAAGAAGTTCATGCCGACGGCCCAGAAGAACGACAGCCGCGGCGCGAAGGCGTCCACGTCGAGCCCGACCGCCCGGCCGCAGCGGATATATTCGATGCCGTCGGCGAGGGTGTAGGCGAGCTCCAGGTCGGCGGTCGCGCCGGCCTCCTGCATGTGGTAGCCGGAAATGCTGATCGAGTTGAACTTCGGCATGTGCTTCGCCGTGTAGGCGAAGATGTCCGAGACGATCCGCATCGAGGGAGATGGCGGGAAGATATAGGTGTTGCGGACCATGAACTCCTTGAGGATGTCGTTCTGGATGGTGCCGCTCAGCTGCTCCGGCCCGACCCCCTGCTCCTCGGCGGCGACCACGTAGAGCGCCAGCACCGGCAGGACCGCCCCGTTCATGGTCATCGACACGCTCATCCGGTCGAGCGGGATGCCCGAGAACAGGATCTCCATGTCGAGGATCGAATCGATCGCCACGCCGGCCATGCCGACATCGCCGGCGACGCGGGGATGATCGCTGTCGTAGCCGCGATGGGTGGCGAGGTCGAACGCGACCGACAGGCCCATCTGGCCCGCGGCAAGATTGCGCCGGTAGAAGGCGTTGCTGTCCTCGGCCGTGGAGAAGCCGGCATACTGCCGGATCGTCCAGGGCTGGGTGGTGTACATGGTCGGATAGGGACCACGCAGGAACGGCGGCAGGCCGGGCCAGGTGTCCAGGAAGTCGAGGCCCGACGTGTCGGCTTCGGTGTAGAGCGGCGGGACGCCGATGCCCTCGGGCGTGGTCCAGGACGCATCCGCGGGCGTGTGGCCCGTCTCGCGCAGAAACGAAGCCGCCCAGCTCGCATCCGGCGGACCGCTCTCGCCCAGGGGGATGTCGGCGAAGCTGGGGATCCGGCTCATGCCCGTCCTCCGATCTCGCGGTCGTGCGCCCGGTCGAGCACGGCGAGGACGTCGCAGCCCGCGAACACGAACTCGTCGACGCCCGCGGCGGACCAGGCGGCCTGCTGTGCTTCGCTGGGTCGTCCCATCAGGTAGATCCCACGCGCACCCGCCTCGCGCAACGTCCGCGCCGCGGCTTCGGCCTCCTCGCCGTAGACGGCATCGCTGGAGCAGATCGCCGCCTGACGGGCCCCGCTGGCCGCAAAGGCGCTGGCGAGACGGTCGGACGCGACCTCTCCGCCGGATTGGGCCGCGAAGCCCCCGGCCTCGAACAGGCCGCGCGCGAATCCCTCGCGGGCGGCGTGCTCGGTGCGCGGGCCGAGAACCGCCAGGAACAGGCGAGGCCGCTCGCCCGTCTCGGTCAGGACCTCGTCCCCACGCGCGCGGACCCGCTCGAACGATTCGGCCAGCCGGTAGCCCGGGATCGAGCGCACCGGCCCCGCTGTGGGAACCCCGGCCTCGCGATGCGCGGTCGGCAGGTCCTCCGCCGGGTCGCTGAATTCCGATACCCCGATCACCGGGGCACGCCGGGTCGCCACCTGGTGCTCGAGGCGCTGGCGGCTTTCCGCCACCGCGGCCTGCGGCCATCCGTCGCGCAGGGCGGCCGCCATGCCACCCCTGTGCTCGACATCCTGGACCAACGACCAGGCCTTCTCTGCCAATGCCGCGGTGAGGTGCTCGACCAGCCAGCTTCCACCGGCGGGATCGATCACCCGACCCACATTGGCTTCCTCAAGCAGCACGAGCTGTGTGTTGCGGGCGATGCGGCGGGCGAGCGGCGAAGATGCGCCGCGCGCATGATCAAACGGCAGCACCGTAATGCTCGAGGCGCCGCCCGCAGCAGCGGCGAATGCCGCCACGGTGCCGCGCAGGATGTTCACATTCGGGTCGAGGCGGGCGAACATCCGGGTCGACGTCTCGGCATGGAGCTGCAACGAGGTCATGGCCGCCTCGGCGCCGACGACCTCGAGCACCCGCCACCAGAGCCGGCGCAGCGCCCGGAACTTGGCGACATTGAGGAAGAAGTCGCTGTCGGCCGCTAGGGCAAAGGCGATCTGGCGCGCAGCGGTCGCAACCGGCATGCCACCCTCGGCCAGTTGGCGGAGATAGCCGAGGCCGGTAGCGACACCGAATGCGAGCTCCTGCGCCTCGCTGGCGCCACCGCCATGGTAAGGTCGGCCATCGGCCAGAAACGACGTGGCCTGCGGCCAGGCGGCGGCCGCCGTGAAGGCCAGCTCTACCGCCCCGGATTCGGCTTCAAGAGTGTCGACGCCGGCATTGATGGCCGCGCCGAGCGGATCGGCGTTCAGCTGCGCCCGCATGGTCGCGGGATCGGCGCCCTGGCGCGATGCGGTGGCGAGAAGCCCACGGGCGGCCGGCAGGAACTCGGCGCCGGCTTCGAGACCCACCGGCGCCACGTCCAGCAGGATGCCATCCAAGAGCTGTGGGATGCGCTGCGCGGCTGCCGGATGCACAAGACGAAGCTGGATCGACGTGGCGCCGGCCTCGAGCTCCTCGAGCAGCGCCCGACCGGAGCCGGCGGACTGCCCCGCGGCGATCAGCGCACGCAGATCCCAGCCCGCGAGGACGGAGCCGGATGCCGAGGAGCCGCGGATGGCTGGTGGTCCGCCAGGCTCTCCTGGATGGAACGGTCCGTCCGCAGCCGTATAGAGCGGCTGCACAGGGATGCCGTCCAAGGTCGTTCCCACGAGCTTGCGCTCGAAATCCGCGCCTTTGAGGGCCTTGTCGACGAGCTGGCGCCAGCGCGACTCGTCGAGCATCGGGAACTCCTCCGCCAGCAAGGGCAGCGTCTCGGTGCTGGTGTCGGTCATCTTCCACGCTGTCCCCATCAGCTAGAGACTTCCGGAGGCGGCCCGTCGCAAGCTACGGCTTGCGATCTAATGGCATATCCGCCCCGGGTCGCTGCGACATTTCCCGTAATGTCGCAAGCGCGTGGCCTCCGGCACCGAGGTACCCACCCGGATCACGCCGATGGCGCGAGTGCTGGATCGGTGGGCACCATCCGCGCGACCCGGCAGTTCGCCTTTTCCTGCAACGCAGCATGATGTATGAATGCCTGTGGTTGCGTCTTCGCAGCCCGATACGCCCCAAGCCAACGGATCGACATGACGTCAGCCAGCGACGCCCAGCGGCACCCCAGCGACTCGACCGACGGGGAAGCCGGCCTCGACATCAAGGAGCTTCTGGCGATCCTCCGGCGCCGGAAGAAAGTGATCCTCGCCACGGTGCTCCTGGTAACCGCCGTCGCCGTGCTCGTCGGTCTCCAGCTGACGCCGAAATACACCGCCACGGCCATGGTGATGATCGACCCGCGCAAGAGCAACGTGGTCGATGTCGAGAGCGTGGTGCAGGGCTTCGGGACTGATGCCTCGACCGTCGAGAGCCAGGTACGGCTGATCAGCTCGCGCTTCCAGCTCGAGCGGCTCGCCAGCGATCTCGGCATCTTCAGGGATCCGGAATTCAACGCGGCGCTGCGCAATCCGGACCGGACGGTGCAGATGCAGGTCGCCGGACCGTTCGAGAGCTTCCTGTCCTGGCTGCCGGAACCGTGGCTCGTGGCCTCGGGCCTCGCCGCCGAGCCGGTCGGCGCGACTGGCGCGGAAGACGAGGCGATGCAGCACGAGGCCACCATCGAGGCGTTCAGCAAGGGTCTGAAGGTGACGCCCGAAGGCCGGTCCTACGTCATCAAGCTCGCCTATACCTCGGAAAGCGCCAGCAAGGCGGCCACGATCGTCAACGCGGTGGCAAACGACTATGTCGACATGCTGCGCGAAGAGAAGGTGGGCAAGACCCAGCTCGCGTCGGCATGGCTCGCGCAACGGCTGGATGAGCTCAGGGCCGAGGTCGAGGTCGCCGAAGGGGCGGTCGAGCGCTATCGGGCCGAGCACAACATCAACGACCTCAACGGCGTCACGCTCAACGAGCAGCGCCTGTTCGACGTGAACCAGCGGCTGTCGGCCCTGCGCGCCGACGAGGCAGCGGCGCTGGCCAAGATCGCTCAGATCAAGCAGATGCGCTCGCAGGGCTTCCAGGCGGTCGAGGCGGTTCCGGAAGTGCTGGCCTCGCCGACGATCATCAGTCTGCGGGATCGCGAGACCGAGCTCCTCAAGGAGGAGTCGGATCTTCGCAGCACCTACGGCACGAAGCATCCGCGGATCGTCAGCATCCGGGAGGAGAAGAGCACCCTGGCGGCGAAGATCCAGGCCGAGGTCGCGCGTATCCTGCAGACCATCGAGAACGATGCCGAGGTTGTCGCCTCGCGCATCAAGGCGCTCGAGCACGAGATCGACACGGTCTCGGCCGGCACGTCGCTCGACCGGGAGGTGTCGGTGAAGCTGCGCGAGCTCGAGCGAGACGCCGATGCCTCGCGGAACATCTACAACTCGTTCCTTGAGCGCTACAAGGAGATGGCGGACCAGCAGGAGCTGATCGAGGCCGACGCCAAGGTCGTGTCGACCGCCGCGCCCCCGTCGCGGCCGAGCACGCCGGGTCCGAAGCTGTTCGGGGCGGTCGGCTTCACCGCGTCGCTGATGCTCGGCACCCTCCTGGCGCTGCTGATGGAGCGGTTCGACAATGGCTTGCGCAGCGCGCGGCAGGTGGAGCAGACGCTGGGGCTGCCGGCGCTCGGGCTCGTGCCGCGCCTGGAGCGTCTGCGCCGCGGCCAGAAGCCGCATCAGTACCTGCTCGCCAAACCGCTCTCGGCCTACGCGGAATCGATCCGCGCCATCTACACCTCGTTGCAGCTTTCCAATGTCGACGATCCGCCGCGCACCGTGCTGGTCACCTCCTCGCTGCCGCAGGAGGGCAAGACCACGCTTTCGGTGAGCCTGTGCACCTTCGCCGCGACCTCGGGCCAGCGCGTCATCCTGATCGACGCCGATCTGCGCCATCCCAGCGTGCACCGCGACTTCGGCTCTGCGCACGACAGCGGGCTCGTGGAGTATCTGGCCGGCGAGCGCGAGCTGGACGAGGTGATTCTCGTCAACGAGGAGGCCGGCTTCTCCTATCTGCCGGTGAAGCGCCAGACGGCCAATCCGACCGATCTGCTCGGCAGCCGGAAGATGCGCGAGCTGCTGGCGACTCTGCGCGAGCGTTACGACTTCGTGGTGATCGACTCGGCCCCTCTGCTCGGGGTCACGGACACCAAGCTCGTGTCGCGGTTCGCGGACAAGCTCCTGTTCGTCGTCCAGTGGGACAAGACCAGCCGGGACACCGCGATCAACGCGCTCGCACATGTCCGCGAGGCGCACGGCCAGGTCGCGGGCGTGGTGCTGACCCAGGTCGACGTTCGCCGCCATGCGCAGTATGGCTATGGCGATGTCGGCCAGTACTATGGCAAGTATCAGAAGTACTACGTGAACTGATCCGCAAAGGGACAGCGGCATGCGCCTCTACGATTTCGGCGTGATCATCATCCTCGCGGCGCTCTGCGCCGCGGTCGCGATCGCGGTCACCGCCCAGGTCGGCTGAGCGCGACGTCTGGCCGACCGAGCGACGCCGCAGGGACATTGATCCCGCGGTAAAGTGCGCCTCGGCTAGTCCGGAACTTGCCTCGAAGCTCGTGCTGCATTGCAGCATTGCGCCTGCGTGGAATGTGATTCTTCCCACGGCTCGGAAGTTTACGCAATGCTGCCCTGCAGCATGCGGCCCTGGCGAGAACGTTGCTCGCTCCCAAGATGGTTGGAACGTCAGGTGCCGATGAGCACCCGACGGATCAGGGGAGGTGTTGGAACCTCCCGGCGATAGGCGGCCACCCTGCCGCCCGTGCCGGTCTTGAACGGAGATCGGACCTATGAACCTGTTGAACGAGATTTACCGGGCCTGGGCGTTGCGGCGTGAGTTCCGCACCGTGCTGGCGGAGCTGTCGGCGTACTCGGACCGCGAGCTGACGGATCTCGGTCTCGGCCGCGGCGATGTCGCCCGGGTGGCCTATGAGGAGGCGGAGCGTCGGATCGGCGCTCCCAGGCGCGTCGGCGCCAAGCCGGCCCAGTCCTGGCATGGACGGTCACTGCCGGTGGCTCGCTAGCTGCCGGCACCGGCACTCCGGGCTAGTGCTGGCGGCCGGTGTTCTTCGCGATCAGCCAGAAGATGAAGCCTAGGCCGAAGGCCACGAGGAGAAAGCCCACCGTGGCCATCATCTGGTCGTGGGCACGGCTGGCCACGAGCAGCCCGATGAGGCTGAGCAGGGCCATGATGATGCCGAAGATCCAGGTACCCATGATGCGCTCCTAACTTGGCTGGCGGGGATCAGGCACCATCGGGGAAGCTCACCAGATCACGGTAGGCGTGCCAGGTGGCGTGCCCGATCAGCGGCAGCGTGATCACCAGCCCGAGATAGAGGGTGACGAGTCCGCCGGCCGTGAACCCGGCGATCAGCACGGCCCAGAACAGCATCGGTGCGAAGTTGGCCTGGACGCTGCGGAAGCTGGTCGCGATGGCGTCGATGACGTTCGCCCGAGGGCGATCGAGCAGGAGCGGGATCGACACCACACTGATCGAGAACGCAAGCAGCGCCATGGCTCCGCCCACAACGGTGCCAAGCACCAAGAACGGCAGACTGCCCGGTGCGAGGAAGGTCGACGCGAACAGGTCCTCGAACGAAGGTGGCTCGAGTCCGAAATAGAGGAAGAAGATCATCGCCGCGATTCGCGCCCAGGCGAACATCAGCAACATCAACGCCACGCCCATCAGCGCGATCTGGCTGCCGTTGCGGCGAAAGGCTCCGAGCGCCTCGGCCAGACTCGTGGACTGGCCGAATTCGGCCCGGCGGCTGACCTCGTAGAGCCCCACCGTCAGGATCGGCCCGATGATGAGGAATCCGGCGGTGAGCGGCAGGATGAGATAGAGCATGTCGGCCCAGAGCAGGCCTAGTGTCAGCAGATAGCCGGTGACGGCGGCGAGAACGCCATAGGCGAGGCTGACGGCGGGCGCGCGGCGCAGATCGGCCCAGCCGCGCAGCAGCCATTGCCAAGGTCGGTCAAGCTCGATCTTGCGGATCGCAGGTTGCGGACTGACATATACCGGTACCGCATCGCCAGCGATGTTGGCGTCCGCAGTCATCTCGATCCTCCCGGCCCGGGCGACCATGCCCGGCACCCCGCCATGTCGAGGCTCTCGCCACCAGACCGCAGCACTTGATCCGGTTCGACCCGCCGGCTCAAGAGTGCTCGCAAGGTCAAGTCGTCGCACGACACGAAAGCATATTCACCGGCGGGCGCATGAACGAGTACCCAATGTGCTGGAAAGGTCGGGGAACGAAACGGGGCGCGCTCGGGGAGTGCCGTTGCCACTGGAATCCTTCGTCCGGCCGCGTGGGAAAGGCAGGAGAGCGCCATGGCATCGGCCGCCGTAGCCGTCCGGGCAGCGGACCAATCCGGCTATAACGAGGATGTCGTCCGACTGTTCACGATCGCCACCATGTTCTGGGGCATCGTCGGATTTGCGGCCGGAGTGTTCATCGCCTTCCAGCTGGCATTTCCGGTCCTGAACCTGGGCTTGGAGTGGACCACGTTCGGCCGGCTCCGTCCGGTCCACACCTCCGCGGTGGTCTTTGCCTTCGGCGGCAATGCGCTGATCGCCACCTCGCTCTACGTGGTGCAGCGGACCTGCCGGGCGCCGCTGTTCGGCGGGCCTCTGCTCGCGAACTTCCTGTTCTGGGGCTACCAGCTGTTCATCGTCATGGCGGCATTGGGCTATGTGCTCGGCATCACGGAGAGCCGCGAATATGCCGAGCCCGAATGGTACGTCGACATCTGGCTGACGATCATCTGGGTCGTGTACCTGGTGATCTTCTTCGGCACTCTGCTCACGCGCAAAGAACCCCATATCTACGTCGCGAACTGGTTCTATCTCGCCTTCATCGTCACCATCGCGATGCTGCACATCGTCAACAATCTGTCGGTGCCGGTATCGATCTTTGGCACCAAGAGCTATTCGTTGTTCTCTGGCGTCCAGGATGCGCTTACCCAGTGGTGGTACGGACACAACGCGGTCGGGTTCTTCCTCACCGCGGGCTTCCTCGGCATCATGTACTATTTCGTGCCGAAGCAGGCCGATCGCCCGGTCTACTCCTATCGTCTGTCGATCATCCACTTCTGGGCCCTGATCTTCCTCTACATCTGGGCAGGCCCGCACCACCTGCACTACACTGCACTGCCGGACTGGGCGCAGGTGCTTGGCATGACCTTCTCGATCATGCTCTGGATGCCCTCGTGGGGCGGCATGATCAACGGCCTGATGACCCTCTCCGGCGCCTGGGACAAGCTGCGTACCGACCCGGTGCTCCGCTTCCTGGTCGTGTCGGTCGCCTTCTACGGCATGAGCACCTTCGAGGGCCCGCTCATGTCGATCCGGCAGGTCAATGCGCTCAGCCATTACACCGACTGGACCATTGGGCACGTGCACTCCGGTGCCCTCGGCTGGGTGGCGTTCGTGACCTTCGGCGCGGTCTACTTCCTCGTGCCCCGGCTTTGGAAAGTGCAGCGGCTCTATT
>JBFWWD010000165.1:0-13355 GCA_050246385.1 Geminicoccaceae bacterium | reverse complement strand
CGACGGTGAGCGGGCTCATGCCGCGGCCGCCAGGCGGTTGCCGCGGATCAGGTCGCTGGCCTTCTCGCCGATCATGATCGAGGGGGCGTTGGTGTTGGAGCTGACCAGGCTCGGCATCACCGAGCTGTCGCACACCCGCAGCCGCTCGATGCCGCGCACCCGGAGCTGCGGGTCGACCACCGCCGCATCGTCCGAGCCCATCCGGCAGGTGCCGACCGGGTGGTAGCAGGTCCGGCCCTGGCGCCTGATGTACTCGGCGCATTCCGCGTCGCTGCGGATCGCGTTGCCGGGCAGGTGCTCGCCCGAGATGTACCGGGCGAACACCGGCTGGCCCATGATCTCGCGCATCAGCTTCAGGCCCTCGATCGACATGGCGAGATCGCTCGGCTCCGCCAGGTAGTTCGGGTCCACGATCGGAGCGGCCGTGGGATCGGCGCTCGCCAGGGCGACCCGGCCGCGCGAGCGCGGGCGGAGATAGTACGAGTTCAAGGTCACGCCGGAGCCGGACGGGACCGGCGGGACGCCCTCCTCGACACCGGCGCCGGCGAGGAAGTGGAACTGCGTGTCCGGAGTGGGCGAGGCGCGGTCGGCCCACCAGAAGGCACCGCCCTCGACGATGTTGGAGGCGACCGGCCCCTTGCCGAAGAGCTGGTACTCGAGGCCGGCCAGGAGCGCCCAGTACCATTTCTGGTATCTGTCGAAGCTCCAGCTGCCCTTGAGCTCGTAGACCACGTCGGTGCCGTAGTGGTCGTGCAGGTTGGCGCCCACACCCGGCAGATCGTGGACCGGCATCACGCCGAGCGCTTTCAGCTCGTCGGCCGGCCCGATGCCGGAGAGCATAAGCAACTTGGGCGAGCCGATCGCACCGGAGGTCACGATGACCTCGCGCTCGGCACGCGCCGTGTGGGTCCGGCCCATGCGCGTGTACTCGACGCCGACCGCGGCACCGTTCTCGACCAGGATGCGGGTGGTCAGGCTGTCGGTCTCGATCTGCAGGTTCGGCCGGGCCATCGCCGGCCGGAGATAGCCGACCGCCGCCGAGCAGCGCCGGGCGTTGCGGGTGGTCGTCTGGTAGACGCCGGAGCCCGCCTGCCGCGCGCCGTTGAAGTCGGGATTGTAGGGGATGCCGGCCTGCTGGCAGGCCTGGACGAACACCTTGGTCATCAGGTTGGGCGAGAGGCTCGACACGCCGAGCGGCCCGTCGGTGCCGTGGTCCGCGCCGGCGAAGGTGTCGTTGCCCTCCGAGCGGATGAGGTAGGGCTTCACCTCGGCGAACGACCAGCCGGGGCAGCCCTCCTCGTTCGCCCAGCGGTCATAGTCCTCGGGGCAGCCGCGGGTGTAGACCTCGGCGTTGATCGAGCTGCCGCCGCCGATGACGCGCGCCTGCGCGAACGGGATCTCGCGATCGTTGGCGTGCCGCTGCGGGGCGGTGCGCAGGCCCCAGGTGAACGGCCCCGCCGTCATCTTGGCGAACCCGACCGGCCAGTGGATGTAGCGGTTGTTGTCGGTGGGGCCGGCCTCCAGCAGCAGGACGCGGACGTCGCTCATCTCCGACAGCCGTGCCGCCAGCACGCAGCCGGCGCTGCCGCCGCCGACGATGACGTAGTCGTACAAGCCTCAGCCTCCCCGTAGCGCCGTCTTGCCGCTTCCCTAGCCCGAGCCGGCTAGGGGATGAAGTGCCGTGCCGGCATCTCTGCCAACTGCCCGCTCACGGCCGGCGCGAACTGCATCCGCTCGAGCACGTCGCGGCCAAGCTCCACGCCCGGTGCCACCTCGATCAGCTCCACGCCTTGGTCGCCCAGCCGGAACACGGCGCGCTCGGTGACATAGAGCACCTCCTGGCCGACCGCGCGCGCATAGTCGGCCGAGAAGGTGATCTCGCGCACGGTCGGCACCAGCTTCGCGACCTCGCCGTGGCGGCGGATGGTCAGCTTGCCGTCGGTCCAGGCATAGTCGGTGCCCTTGGCGTCGAAGGTGCCGCAGAACACGAGCCGCTTGGCGTTCTGGGCGATGTCGACGAAGCCGCCGGGGCCGACGACCTTGCTGCCGAGGCGGGAGACGTTGACGTTGCCCGCGGCGTCCAGCTCGCCCATGCCGAGGAACGCCATGTCGATCCCGCCGCCGCTGTAGAAGTCGAACTGGCGGGTCGAGCTGACGATCGCCTCGGGATAGCGGGCAGCACCGAACATCTCGCCGTCGAGCAGCTCGCCATTGTGGATGCCCTGCTCGACCGTGATCCAGAGGGCGTCGAGGGTGCCGCGCTCGGCCAGGATGCCGGGGATGGCGCCGGGGATGCCGAAGCCGAAATTGACCGAGGCGCCGGGGCGGGCCTCGTCGGCGGCGCGCCTTGCGATGATCGCGCGCACGCCGAAGGCCGGCGGCTCGGCGGCGGGGCGGAAGTCGGGCCGGCCGCCGACCTCGCCGCTGATGGCGGGATCGTAGGCGCCGAGATAGGTCTGGGGCTGGTCGGCGGCCTCGACCAAGGCGTCGACCAGCACGCCGGGCAGCGTGACCTGCCGGGCGGGCAGTGTGCCGCGCGCCACGATCCGCCCGGCCTGGGCCACGACGCGGCCGCCGCTGTTGTGGGCCGCGAGCGCTGCCGCCACCACGTCGAGGTCGGCCGCCTCGTGCACCAGGCTGAGATTGCCGGCCGGGTCGGCGAGGCTGCCGCGGACGATGGCGAGGTCGATCGGCAAAGGCAGGTAGCGCAGCAGCTCGCGGCCGCCGACCGTGATCAGCTCGGTGCGCGGCTGGTCGGCGGCGAGTGCCCTGCGATTGCAGGCGCCGCCGCCATGGCGCGGGTCGGCGAAGGTGCCGAGGCCGACATGGGTGATCAGGCCGGGCCGCCCCGCGCCGATCTCGCGCAGCAGCAGCATGATCGCCCCGGCGGGCAGGGTGTAGGCCTCGATCGCGTCGGCCTCGGCCAAGGCCTGCATGCGCGGCGACCAGGTCCAGTGGCCCCCGATCACGCGCGCCACCATGCCCTCGTAGGCGAAGCGGTTGAGGCCGCGCGCCTTGGCGTCGCCCTGGCCCAGCGCGTGGATCAGGGTCAGGCCGCGCGGATGGCCGGTGGCGAGGAAGCGGCGCTCGAGCGCCGCGTGGATCGCGTCGGCCTCGATCAGCCCGCCGCCGGAGCCGGTGAGCGCGATCGTGATGCCGTCCGGCACCGATGCCGCGACCCCGTCCGCCGTCGTCAACTTCGCTTCAGCGTGGCTTGATGCCATGACCGAACCCGTCCTGCCTCCCACCGCCCGGAACCCAGTTGACGGACTGAGCATCCGAGGGCATTAATAACTATCTAGTTACATACTTAGCTCGGGCCGTCAAGGAGGCAGGGATGCTCAGCGAGGATCAGGCGCAGGTGCGCGACATGGTCCGCCGGTTCGCCGACGAGGTGATCCGCCCGGTGGCGGGCGAGCTCGACGAGAGCGAGCGCTTCCCGAGCGAGATCTACGACCAGATGGCCGAGCTCGGCCTGTTCGGCATCGCGGTGCCGGCCGAGCTGGGCGGTGCCGGCATGGACACCACCGCCTATGCGCTGGTGATGGAGGAGCTGAGCCGCGGCTATGCTTCGGTGGCCGACCAGTGCGGCCTGGTCGAGCTGATCGGCACGCTGCTCACCCGCTACGGCACCGACGGCCAGCGCGAGCAGTGGCTGCGGCCGCTGCTGCAGGGCAAGCGCCGCTGCGCCTACGGCATCACCGAGGCCGATGCCGGCTCGGACGTGTCGGGCATCCGCACCACGGCGACGCGGACCGCGAGCGGCTGGCGGCTCGACGGCGGCAAGCTGTGGATCCACAACGCGCCGGTCTGCGACTTCGCCGTGGTGCTGGCGCGCACCGACAAGGAAGCCGGGCATCGCGGCATGAGCATCTTCCTGGTCGATGCCGACCGGCCGGGTTTCTCGCGCGGCCCCAAGGAGCACAAGATGGGGCAGCGGGCCTCGCCGGTGGGGGCGCTGCATTTCGACGGCATCGAGCTGCCGGAGGAGGCGCTGCTCGGGCCGGAAGGCCGCGGCTTCCACATCATGATGAGCGTGCTCGACAAGGGTCGGGTCGGGATCGCCGCGCTCGCCATCGGCATCGCCCAGGCCGGGATGGAGGCGGCGCTCGGCTACGCCCGCCAGCGCCGCCAGTTCGGCCGCGCCATCGTCGACAATCAGGGGCTGGCGTGGATGCTGGCGGACATGGCCAAGGACATCCAGGCGGCGCGCCTGTTGACCTGGGACGCGGCCGGCAGGATCGACCGGGGCGAGCCGGCGACCATGGCCTGCTCGATGGCCAAGTGCATGGCCGGCGACGTGGCGGTGGCGCAGACCGCCAACGCGGTGCAGGTGTTCGGCGGCAGTGGCTACATCAAGGGCTTCGAGGTCGAGCGGCTCTACCGCGACGCCAAGATCTGCCAGATCTACGAGGGCACCCAGCAGATCCAGCGGACGATCATCGCCCGCGAGCTGCTGAAAGCGAGCGAGGCGGCATGAGCGAACGACCCGCCGCCCTGGTCACCGGCGCGGGCCGGGGCATCGGCCGCGCCTGTGCGGTGGCGCTGGCCCAGCGCGGCTACGACGTGGTGGTCAACGAGCGCTCGGCGGCCGAGGACACGGCGTCGACGGTTGAGGCGGTCGAGGCCGTGGGCAAGCGGGCGGCCTCGGTGCTTGGCGACATCGCCGACCTGGCTGGGCACGCGGATCTGCTGGCGCGCGCGGTCGCGGCATTCGGCCGGCTCGACTGCCTGGTCAACAATGCCGGCGTCTCGGTGCGCAGCCGCGGCGACCTGCTCGATGTCGGGCCCGAGAGCTTCGACCGCTGCATCGAGGTCAATACGCGCGGCACGTTCTTCCTTACCCAGACCTTCGCGAGGCACCTGCTCGCCACCGCAGCCGGACCCTGGCACCGGGCGATCGTGTTCGTCACCTCCTCCAATGTCGAGGTGATCTCCGTCAACCGCGGCGAGTATTGCGTCTCCAAGGCAGCGGGCGGCATGATCGCCAAGCTGTTCGCCGTCCGGCTCGCGGCCGAGGGGATCGGCGTCTACGAGGTGCGGCCGGGCATCATCCGCACCGAGATGACCGGACCGTCGCGCGAGAGGTACGACCGCTTCTTCGCGGAGGGCGGGGCACCGATCCCACGATGGGGCGAGGCGGAGGAAGTCGGCCGCTGCGTCGCGACCATGGCCGCGGGCGACCTGCCCTACACGGTCGGCCACAGCGTCCTGGTCGATGGCGGGCTGGCGCTGCCGCGGCTCTAGAGTGTGTTCGGCTCGACCGAACACACTCTAGCATTCCTGGGGCCTATCGGCCCTTGGCCTAGATGAGGCAGACCGGGCGCGACGGCAGGATCAGGCGACCGTCCTCGTCGAGCAAAGCTTCGTGGACCGTATCGCACCGACCTTCAGCTTCGCCGGGCGGGCGGCGGGCGGCGGGCTCAGTAGGTCGCACGGCCTCCCGACAGATCGAAGACGGCGCCGGTGTTGAACGTGCACGCGTCCGAGCAGAGCCAAAGCGCGAGCGCCGCGACCTCGTCGCACGTACCCAGACGCCCGAGCGGACATTTGGCGAGCATGGAGGCCACCGTCTCCGGCGTGAATCCTGCCAGGATCGGGGTCTCGATCGGACCTGGGGCGATGCAGTTGGCGAGCACGCCGCTGCCCGCCAGTTCCTTGCCGAGCGCCTTGGTCAGGGCGATGACGCCGGACTTCGAGGCGCTGTACGCCGCACAGTTCGCCGTGCCCTCCTTGCCGGCGATCGAGGCGATGGTGACGATCCGGCCCCAGGCGGCGTTGCGCATCGCCGGGATCAGCGCCCGGCAGGCCAGAAACGTGCCGGCAAGGTTGACGCTCAGCACGGTCTCCCAGTCAGCCAGCCGGTATCGCTCGACCGGGGCGACCGCCCCCAGGATCCCAGCGGAGCAGACCAGGATGTGGACGGTGCCGTTACGCGCGAGCGTGGCTTCGGCTGCGGCCGCGACGGCCGCCTCGCTGCTGACGTCAACGTGGCTGGTGAAGAACCCGTTCGCGTCGCCGACGTCCCAGACTTCGACCGCGGCGCCGTGGTCCCGGAGCTGCTCCGCAATCCGCCGGCCGATGCCGCTGGCGCCGCCGGTCACCACGGCCACACGTCCCGCAAATTCCATGCTCATCGGAATCTCCGCGCTGCGGTGCGCCAACACGCCACCCGGCGGCGTGAGCCTTCCACTTTCCTGGCGCCAGCGGCGGCGCCACGACGGCTGCCTGGCTTCGGCCAGCCTTGTCTCGAGCCGGGATTCTCCAGCTACCCGACCTCCGGATGCCAACTTTGGGCGGGCGGCGCCATCCAGCGATCGTGGCCGCGCAGCATAGACCTCGCTCAGAGCGCCAGCCACCGCTCGGCGCACACGCGCAACGTCTCGGCCGGGTCGCGGCGGCCCCAATCGTCGGAGAAGATCTCGACCTCGGTCATCCCGCGGTAGCCTGCGGCCGATACGAGCCGGTCCAGACGCGGCAGGTCGATCACGCCGTCGCCCGGCATGCCCCGGTCGTTGAGCAGGTCCCTGGTGGGCACCAGCCAGTCGCAGATCTGCCAGCCGAGGAGCCGGTCGGCGCGGGCGCGGGCGAGGCCGGCCTCCAGCGCCGGGTCCCACCAAAGATGATAGGCGTCGAGCATGACGCCGACTCCGGGTGCAACCGCGTCGCAGACGTCGAGGGCGGTCGCCAGCGTGTTGATGCAGGACCGGTCGCCGGCATACATCGGGTGCAGGGGCTCGACGGCGAGGCGCACATCGGTGCCGCGCGCATGCTCGTGCAGCAGCCCGAGCATGTCGATCACCTGAGTCCGCGCCGCGGCGAGATCCTTGCTGCCGGCCGGCAGGCCGCCGACCACGAAGCACAGCGCCGGTGCGCACAGAGCGGCCGCCTCGTCCACCGCACGGCGATTGTCGTCGAGAAGCTGGGCGCGCTCCGCGGGGTCCCGGTGCACGAGATACCCACCACGGCACAGGCTGGTCACGGCCAGCCCCGCCTCGCGGATGCGCCGGCCCGCTTCCTCGGGCGGGAGCGCCGCGAGGTCGCGTCGCCAGGGTGCGATCCCGCCGATACCCTGCGCGGCACAGGCTGCGATCACCCGGTCGAGCGGCCACTGGAAGCCCAGGGTCGCGGTGTTGAGCGAGAGCTGGTCGAGACGGCGCGTCATGCGGTCGGCCCTGTACGGCAAGTAACTAACCAGATACAAACAGGCCGCTGATCCGGGCCAGGGAATGGAGATGGCGGCGACAGTGCGCAAGACACGGGCGACGGGTCGGGCCGAAGCGGCGACGACCCCGACCCCGGCGAACGATTCCGGCCGGGTGCGCGATCCGGTGGCCACCCAGGCGCGCATCCTGGCGGCGGCCAAGGTCGAGTTCGCGCGCAAGGGCCTGGCCGGCGCCCGCGTCGACGAGATCGCCGACCGGGCCAAGATCAACAAGCGGATGATCTACCACTATTTCTCGAGCAAGGATCAGCTGTTCCTGGCCGTGCTCGAGGCCGCCTACGAAGACATCCGCAGCAAGGAGCGGGCGCTCAGGCTCGAGACGCTGGGCCCGGTGGCGGCGATCGAGAAGCTGGTGAGCTTCACCTGGAGCTACTTCGTCAAGAACCCCGAGTTCCTGCGCCTGCTCAACAGCGCCAACCTGCACCGGGGCGTGCATCTGAAGCGGAGCAGCCGCGTCAAGTCGATGCACGTCCCGTTCATGGACATGATCCGCGAGGTCCTGCAGCGCGGCGAGGCCACCGGCCTGTTCCGACCGGACATCGACCCGGTGCAGCTCTACATCTCGATCACGGCGCTGGCCTATTACTACCTGACCAACCGCTACACGACCTCGATCATCTACGACACCGACCTCAACACCCCCGAGGCGCTCGCACGGCGGCACGAGGTGATCCAGGACACGATCCTCCGCTACGTCCTCAAGGAGCCCGACCGGCTCACTTGACGACGGGGATCTTGCTCCGGTCGATGGTGATCCAGACCGCGGCGATCAGGACCAGGCCGAGCACGATCTGCTGGGCGAACACGTTGACGCCCATGAAGGTCATGCCGACCCGCACGACCGAGACGATCAGGGCACCGATCGCCGTACGCCAGACGCTGCCGACGCCGCCGGTCAGCGCCGTGCCGCCGACGATCACCGCGGCGATCGCGGGCAGGAGGAACTCGTTGGCGAGCGTGGGCGAGCCGCTGACCAGCCGCCCGCCAAGCACGATGCCGGAGAACGCCGCCAGCGCCGCCGAGATGATGCAGGCCCACACCTTCACGCGGTTGACCGGCACCCCGCTGGCGATGGCGGCGGGCTCGCCGGCGCCGACGGCGAGGCTCCAGCGCCCGAAGGCCGTGTAGCGCTCGATGAACAGGCAGAGGGCGAGGACGACCAGGGCGATCCAGATCTCGGCCGGTACCCCGAACAGGCGGCCGGTGATCCACCACAGATAGGCGTCGCGATCGGGCTCGCTGATCGGGACCGACCGGGTTCCCGATATGACGAGGGCGATCGCGGCCGCCACACCACCCATGGCGAGCGAGCTGATGAAGGATGGGATCGCCAGCCGGGTGTAGGCCAGCCCGTTCAGCCAGCCGAGCAGCGCGCCCGCCGCAAGCGCCAGCGGGAAGGCCGCCCAGCCGACCGTCGGCAGCAGCAGGGCCATGATCACGCTGGCCATCGAGGCCATCGACTGGAGCGAAAGATCGATGCCGCCGAGCAGGATGAGGAACGTGACGCCGGCCGCCATGATGAACAGGGTGGCGGTGTCGGAGGCAAGGACCAGCAGCGTCTCCGGCGCCAGGAAGCCCGGCGCCACGGCGCCGACCAGCAGCACCAGCAGGACCAGGGTGACGATCGGCGCGACGTCGCGCAGGCGGGCAGCGGTGGCGGGCGTCATACCATGTGCTCGATCAGGGCCAGCTGGTCGGGCTTCGCACCCGGCATCGCGTCAAAGCTCGCCGTGATCCGGCCGTCGCGCATGACCAGGATGCGGTGGGCGAGGCCGATCGTCTCCTCGAGCGTGTCGGAGGTCAGCACGACCGCGACTCCCTCGGCGGTGAGGCCGCGCACGAGCTCGTAGACCTCCTCCTTCGCCCCGACGTCGAGGCCACGGGTAGGATGGTCGAGAACGATGATCCGCGCACCGGCGCTGATCCACTTCGCCAGCACCACCTTCTGCTGGTTGCCGCCCGACAGGTTCAGCACCAGGGCCTTGATCGACGGCGTGCGGATGGTCAGGCGCTTGACCCAGCTCTCGGCCGTCCGCCGCTCGGCGCCGTGATCGAGCAGCCCGTGCCGCATCACCGCGCCCAGATTGCCCAGCGTGATGTTGGCGAAGACCGGCAGGAAACCGATCACCCCCTCAACGCGGCGTTCGCGCGGCACGTAGCCGATGCCGAGCCCGACCGCCTCGCCGGGGCTGGCCAGCCGGTGCGGCTCGCCGAACACCGTAAGTTCGCCCGTCGTCGCCGGCGCCAAGCCGCCCAGGGTGCGCGACAGCTCCTCGCGGCCCGAGCCGATCACGCCGGCGATGCCCAGGACCTCGCCGGCATGGAGCTCGAAGTCCACGTCGCGGTAAGCACCCTCGAGCGCGAGCCCGCGCGCCGACAGGACGATCTCGGCCCGGTGCGGCTGCTGCAGCTGCTCGCGATAATATTCGGCGTTGCGCGAGCGGCCGACCATCAGCTCGTGCAGGCGATGGCTGGTCGCCTCGGCGGCCGGCATCTCGGCCACCACGGCACCGTCCTTCATGACGTAGATCCGGTCGCTGAGCTCCATGATCTC
This sequence comes from Geminicoccaceae bacterium, assembly GCA_050246385.1. Taxonomy (GTDB): domain Bacteria; phylum Pseudomonadota; class Alphaproteobacteria; order Geminicoccales; family Geminicoccaceae; genus Benzoatithermus. The sequence continues at coordinate 3,576 of JBFWWD010000165.1, read as the reverse complement.
GTCGAGGCGGTGCGAGACGAAGACGAAGGAGGCGCGCGAGCGCAGTTCGCGGACGCGGGCGAACAGGATGTCGATCTCGGCCTGCTCCAAGACCGAGGTCGGCTCGTCGAGCATGATCACCAGATGGCCGGAACGCTCCTCCTCGAGCGTCAGCACCTTGGCGAGCTCGACCATCTGGCGCTGGGCGAAGGTCAGGCTCTCGGTCAGCGCGCCCGGATCGACCGCGAGCTTGACCTTGGCGAGCTGCCGCGCCGCCGCCTCGTGCATCTTCCCGCGATCGATCAGGCCGGCGCGCAGGAAGGGCTGCTCCTTGCCGAGAAAGATGTTCTCGGCGACCGAGAGGTTGAGCAGGAGCGACTGCTCCTGATGCACCATGCCGATGCCGCTGGCCGCGGCTTCGGCGGGATGGCGCAGGACGATGGTCTGTCCGTCCTTGAGGATGCGCCCGCCGTCCGGCTGGTAGACGCCGGAGAGGATCTTCATCAGCGTCGACTTGCCGGCACCGTTCTCGCCGACCAGGCCGACCACCTCGCCCGGGCGGACCGCGAGGCTGACGGCTTTCAGCGCGTGAACGCCAGGGAAGCGCTTGTCGACGCTCTCGAGCTCAAGGGCGGCAGGCTGGCTCACTTGACGATCCGGACGCGAGAGCGGTCGAGCGCCAACGCTACGGCCGCGATGATCAGGAGGCCCTGGACGCCGGTCTGGACGTAGGGCGGCACGCCCATCAGGACCATGCCGTTGGCGAGAGCGACGACGACGAGGACGCCGATCACGGTGTTCTGCACGCCGCCGAGGCCGCCCGCCAGCGAGGTGCCGCCGACCACGACGGCGGTGATCGCGGTGAACAGCCGACCCTGCCCCATGAGCGCGTGGCCCTGGCCGAGCTGGGCGGCGCTCATCACGCCGCCCAGGCCGTAAAACAGGCCGGCGAGGGTGAACGCCATGATCCGCACCCGGCGCACCGGCACGGTGGTCAGGCGCAGGATGTCCTCGCCGCCGCCGACGGCGTAGATCCAGCGCCCGAGCCGGGTACGCTCCTGGACCACCCAGGCGGCGAGCGTCGCCAGCGCCGCGATCCAGACCGCACCCGGGATGCCGAGCACGCGGCCGAGCGCCAGGTCGCGGATCAAGGGGTCGGTGATGCGCACCCGCTCGCCGGTGAGGATCACGGTGGCGATGCCGATCCCGACGAAGCCCATGCCGAGCGTGGTCATGAACGAGGGAATCTGCAGGGCCACATGGATCAGCCCGTTGAGCAGGCCGAACAGGGCGCCGATCAGGAGCACGATCGGGATGGCGAACAGGCCGAGGGAATAGGCGTTGGTGTCGTTGGCGACGAGCAGTGCCGTCGCGACCGCGCCGATCGCCACCACCCCCTCCAGGGAGAGGTCGACGCTGCCCATGATGATGATGAAGGTGGCGCCGAGCGCCACGATCAGCGGAATCGACGCCGCATTCAGGATGCGGACGAGATTGCCGATGCTGAGGAAGGACGGCGCGATGGCGCCGATGACCACGCACAGGGCGACGAGCACGAGCAGCGGCGCCCAGGGTCGCAGCCGGGCACGCCAGTCGCGGCGCGGGGCCACAGCGGCGGCAGCGCTCATGCTCGCTGGTTCCTTGCGCTGGCGGGCGGGGCCGCCGGAACGGCCCCGACCCTATGCCCTAGCCCTGGCGGATCTGGCCGGAGACGCGGCCCCAGAGATCGTTCCAGTCGTAGGTCGGCGTGCTCTCGACATAGTTCTTGATGAAGTCGTCGACGGTCTGGTCGGTGACCGGGACGCCGGTGCCGTAGAACTCGCGATGGAGCTGCGGCTCGGCCGCGACGTCGATCGCACCGGTGTGGCCGTGATAGGCGATCGACAGGCCCATGCCGCCGACCCAGATCGGATCCCAGTCGACGGTGCCGACCATCTCGCCGGCCTTGATCGCGTCGATCGCCTGCTTGATGCCGTCGATGCCGGTGATCGGGATGCTGCCGGCCAGACCCTCGCCGCGCAGCGCCTCGAGGGCGCCGATCGCCATGCTGTCGTTGGCGGCCCAGATGCCCTTGATGCTGTCGCCGAAGCGGGTCAGCCAGGCGCTGGTGATCTCGAACGCCTTGGTCTCGGTCCAGTCGGCGACCTGGAAGTCGAGCAGCTCGACGTCGGAATTGGCCTTGAGCGCCTCGTCGAGGCCCGCCTTGCGCTCGATCGCGGGCACGTTGTTGAAGATTCCGCCCAGCGCCACGATGCCGCCCTTGCCGCCCATGTTGCGGATCAGGGTCTCGGCCATCAGCTTGCCGTAGGGCACGCCGTCGAACGAGATGTGGGCGACGTAGTAGGGGTTGAAGTCCCAGGGGTGCAGGTCGGCAGGCTTGTTCCAGATCGTGACCACGCTGGCCTTCGCCTGCGCGCAGGCCTCGACGATGATCCGGGCGTCCGGCGAATCGTTGGGATCGATGCACAAAGCGAGATTGCCGCCGGTGCGGGCGAGCAGCGCCTTGACGTCGGCGATGCCCTTCTCACTGTTGCCCTCGGTGACCAGCACCTCGTACGGGCAGTCGACCGATTTCGCGAACACCTCGCCGCCCTTGGCGAACGAGGCGTGGTAGGGGTTGGTCAACGACCGCAGCGAGTTGGCGAGCTGCGGCTTGTCGGCCGCGAACGACACGCGCGCCAGCGGCATGCCCGTGCTGACGGCGCCAAGGCCCGCCAGCGAGGTCTGCAGCATGCGGCGCCGGGCCAGCTTGGCTTCCCAGAACCGTGTTCCCACGCTCTTGCGCACCGTCGCAGCCTCCCCTGCTGTCTCAGACGGTAACTGAACTAACCAGTTACTTCATAAGCGCCGGCGCGGAGCGTGTCAAGGCCGCGCCGCGCCTGCATCCGGGCACGTCGCCTCAGCGGCTAGCAACGCCCGCCTCGAAGCGCGGAGGCGGCGGATCGAGCACGCGGAGCCCGCCTCCGCCGATCTCGACCACGGCGAGGCCATGCTCGGCCAAGCCGTTCGGCAGCAGCCGGAAGATGCCAGCTGCGCCCTGGAATCCCTGCGGATCGGTGATCTGGCTGCCGGTGAAGCGCGGCTGGTTCTGCGACAGCAGCACCGCCAGCGCGGTCGCATCGTAGGCGAGAACCGAAAGCGGAGAGGGGTTGCGCCCATAGGTATCGGCGAAACGTCGCCCGAAGGCGGCGATCTCGGTCGGCGGCCAGCTGGCGAGCCAAGCACCCTGCAGATTGGGATCGCTCAAGAGCACGCTGTCGTCCTGCCAGCGCATGGTCCCGAGCATCGCGACGTTCAGCGGCGTGATGTCATAGTGGGCGAGCAGGGCCACGGTCTCGCTGACGCGCTTGCCACCGTCGGCGATCAGCAGCGCGTCGAACCCCGGCGGCGGCAGGGCCAGCGGAGGAGGCGGAGGAGGCACCGGCTCGTCGGGCGGAAGGGGCTCGGCCGGTGGCTCCGGCGGCAGCCCGCCGGGCCGGCCGAAGCCCGCGATCTGCTGGATCTCGCTCCGGGGCAGCTCGCTGTCCGGCGGGAAGGTCACGGCGAGCACAGCACTCGCGCCGGGGACCTCGGCGATGGCCCGCCGCCAGGCAGCGA
>JBFWWD010000164.1:0-13448 GCA_050246385.1 Geminicoccaceae bacterium | reverse complement strand
GCTGGGCATACAGACGCCGAGACAGAGCCCGGCCGCGATCAAGGCACCTAGGACCACCTGCCGGCTGCGTCTCATGCGAGATCCCCGATCGTGACCGCTTGAGCGTTCGTGCATCGATCGGTTGAGAGGATAGCGCATCGGGGTGTTCCCAACCATGGCAAAACTCACAATCTGCGCCCAGGATCTCTACTGCGGGTTGATAACTCGGCGAACTGGTCGCCATAATATCCGCCGGCTCGGTGTGAAACCGCACATCCTCACGGCCGGAACCGTGTATGGTACGGCCGATAACCGTGGTTGCGGACCGTATCAGACAGGGAGACGTGCATCATGGCACCGACAACCTCCGGTCCCACGCTCGCGATCACGCCGCCGCCCGGCGTCGCCGACCTCATCGCCACGGCGCTGCGGACGATCGACATCTCGCAGGTGCTCGTGGGCGGCGGCACGATCGGCTCGCTGCGCGTTCAGGACATCGGCATCGGCGCCGCGACCGTGGACCGGCTCGTGGTCCAGGGGATCACCGCCGGCATCCATGCCGGCAGCGCCTTCCTGCAGAACGTGCGCGTCCTGCTCGAGCTGCGGCTCTCCGTGCACTGGTGGTACGATGTCGGCCTGTGGAGCGACAGCGGCGACCAGGGCCTGGGCTCGCTGAGCTTCGCGCTCGGGATCGGCAATGTCGCCGTGCCCTCGCTGTCGGACATCAACCTCGCCGTGCCGAGCGCCACCGTCACCGGAGCCTCGCTCAACGTGGCACCGGTGCAGAACCTGAATCTCGGCTCCGCCGGCCTCAAGGACGTCCGCGTCGACGACGTGAAGCTGCCGGCCTCGGGCTTCGGGCTGGACGGGCTCCAGCTCGGGGCGGTGACGGTCGCGAGCCTCGGCGCGCCGGACGCGACGGCGCGCGGCCTCGCCGTGGGCGAGCTGACGCCGAGCGGCGCCCTGCGCCTGCCGGCGGTGGAGGTCGGCAACATCCGGGTGCCGGCGGCCCAGGTGCCGAACGTCACCTCGCAGGGGGCCGTCGACATCGCCAATGCGCAGGCCACGCGGCGCGGCGTCGAGCTCGATCTGGGCGTGATCGGCTTCACCTTCTGGGTGGCGCCCGTCGTCGACATCCACATCGGGACGCTGATCCTGAGCAACGTCTCGCTCTCGGCGGCGATCGACCGGCTGCGGGTCGAGGGCGTGAGCCTGCCGGTCACCGTGCACGGCGTGTCGGCGGGCGATCTGCGGTTCGAGCGGCTGACGGTGAACCAGATCTCCCTGTGAGCGAAGGAGACCATCCATGGCCGAGATCACGACCAGCGGCAGCGACGCCGATCTCAGCTTCGAGGCGCGCTGGGAGAAGGCGTTGGGGCAGCCCGAGCTCTCGATCGTCGACGCCAAGAAGCTGACGATCGACGCCTCCCCGTCCGCGATCCTCGCACGCCTGCGCGAGGTCGCCGACCTGTCGCACGCCAAGGGCGAGCTGAGCGAGCAGGCCTTCGCCAGCATCAAGACCTGCAGCGACCAGCTCGAGCAGGCCTTCACCGCCGTGGCGCCGGGAAGGCTGCAGGACATCGTGGGCGCCCTGAAGCAGCGCCTGCGCGGCGACGAGAGATGACCTCGCCGGTCGAGCGGATCACGGCACCCGGCCAGAAGCGCCTGCTCGCGATCGACGGCGGCGGGATCCGCGGCGTCCTGGCGCTGGAGATCCTGGCCCGGATCGAGGAGGTGCTCGGCAAAGGCCGGCCGGAGTTCCGGCTCAGCCAGTATTTCGACTACATCGCCGGCACCAGTACCGGCGCCATCATCGCCGCCGGTCTCGCGCGCGGGATGAAGGCGGCGGAGATCACCGCGTTCTACCTGGACGCAGGTGCCCAGATGTTCGAGCGGGCCAATCTGCTCGACCGGCTCAAGTTCAAGTTCAAGGACGAGCCGCTCGCCCGCAAGCTGCAGGAGGTGTTCGGGCCGCAGACCACGCTCGGCTCGCCGACGCTGCAGAGCCTGCTGCTGCTGGTGCTGCGCAACGCCACCACCGATTCGCCCTGGCCGATCTCGAGCAACCCCTTCGCCAAGTACAACGATCCGGGCCGCCCCGACTGCAACCTCAATCTGCCGCTCTGGCAGCTCGTCCGGGCCAGCACCGCGGCGCCGACCTACTTTCCGCCGGAGGTGATCGAGGTCGGCCCGCGCCAGTTCGTCTTCGTCGACGGCGGCGTGACGATGTACAACGATCCGGCGTTCCAGCTGTTCCTGATGGCGACGGTCGACCGCTACTGGCCGAAAGCGCCCGAAGGCAAGCGCGGCTGGGCCACCGGCCGGGACCGGATGCTGCTGGTCTCGGTCGGCACGGGCACGAGCTCCGGCGCCCGCTCGGGGCTCGACCCGGACGAGATGAACCTGCTGTTCAACGTCAGCAGCATTCCCGGGGCGCTGATGTATGCGGCGCTCAACGAGCAGGACCTGCTCTGCCGCGTGTTCGGCGACTGCCTGTCGGGCGACACGATCGACCGCGAGCTGGGCGACCTGATCGGCTCGTCGGGGCCGCTCGCCGCCAAGGACAAGCTGTTCACCTATGTCCGCTACAATGCCGAGCTGAGCGCCGCCGGGCTCGCCAGGCTCGGCTGCCACGACGTCATGCCGGAGGCGGTGCAGAAGCTGGACGCGGTGGAATCGATCCCGCAGCTGCGCAAGGTCGGCCGGGAGGCGGCGCGCGCCGTGCTGCCGGCGCACTTCGTGGCCTTTCCGGGCTGACGCGGGGGGTCAGGAGCGCTCGGCTGCCTTCGCCGCCTCCCACATCGCCTCGAGCTCGTCGAGCGTTCGGTCCGCGAGGGGTTTGCCGTCGCGGGCCACCTGCTCCATCGACCTGAACCGCCGCTCGAACTTGCCGTTGGTGGCACGCAATGCGGTCTCGGGATCGATGCCGAGATGGCGGGCGAGGTTGACGATCGTGAACAGGAGGTCGCCCAGCTCCAGCTCGCGCTCGGCCAGACTGGCGCCTTCTGCGACCGCGGCGCGCAGCTCGGCGATCTCCTCCTCGACCTTGGCCAGGATCGGCTCGGCGGCACCCCAGTCGAAACCGACGCGTGCCGCCCGTCTCTGCAGCTTGAGCGCACGGGTGAGGGCGGGGAAGCCGACCGGCACGTCGGCGAGCACGCTCGGGTCGGCGCCGCGCGCGGCGCGCTCGGCGGCCTTGCGGTCCTCCCAGAGCGTCTTGAGCGCCGTACCGCCGGCCACCTCGTCCCCGCCGAAGACGTGGGGATGGCGCTCGACCATCTTGTCGGCGATCGCGTGCGCCACGGTGTGGAAGTCGAAGCGACCCGCCTCGGCGCCCATTTGGGTGTAGTAGACGACCTGCAGGAGGAGATCGCCGAGCTCGCCGGGCAGCGCGGGCCAGTCCTCGCGCTCGATCGCGTCGGCGACCTCGTAGGCCTCCTCGATCGTGTAGGGTGCGATGGTCGCGAAGGTCTGCTCGAGGTCCCAGGGGCAGCCGCGCTCGGGGTCACGCAGCCGGCGCATCACGGCGAGCAGCCGGTCGATCCCGCGCTGATCGCTCACAGCAGATTGCCCTGGCGGCTCTCGCCCGATCGGGCCGCGCGGCCGCGGTCGGTCCGCCGCACGGGAAGCGTGCCGTCGGCGAAGACGAGGTCGAGATCGCTCTCGCTGCCGAGGGCGGCCAGCCGCGGGATCACGCGCCCGTCCCCGCGCCCGCGGACGATCGCGTAGCCCCGCTCGAGCACGCGGGCATGGCTCAGCGCCTCGAGATGGCGCGACTGGGCGTCGAGGAAGCTGTGCGCCCGATCGAGCGCGGCCGCCATCGACCGGCGCAGCGCCGTCTCCTCGCGCTCGATGCGCGGCCGGAGCAGCGCCAGGCGGCTGGTCACCAGCTCGGGCGCCAGACGGGCCGCCTGCTGGCGGAACTCGGCCCCGCTGCGGGCGAGGCGGTCACCGACCAGCTCGGCGAGACGGCGCGCGCGCAGGTCCAGACGTTCGAGCTGCCGCTGCACCAGCTCGGCGGGCGCGCGCAGCCGCAGCCGCTCGCCGAGATCGTCGAGCCGTTGCGCCGCCAGCCCCAGGAGCTGCTGCGGCCTGGGCAGGCCACGGGCGAGGCCGGCCAGCCGCTGGTCGAGCTGGTGGATGCGCGCCTCGACGCCGTGGTCGAGCCGGCTGCCGAGATCCGTGACCTGGAGCATCAGGTCGCGCCGGACCGGCACCGCGATCTCGGCGGCGGCGGTCGGGGTCGGCGCCCGGCGGTCCGCGACATGGTCGATCAGGGTGGTGTCGGTCTCGTGGCCGACGGCCGAGATCAGCGGGATCGCGCACTCGGCGGCGGCGCGCACCACCGCCTCCTCGTTGAAGGCCCACAGATCCTCGATCGAGCCGCCGCCGCGGGCGACGATCAGCACGTCGGGCCGCGGCACCGGGCCATCGCCCAGCGCGCCGAAGCCGCGGATCGCCGCCGCGATCTGCGCCGCCGCGCCTTCACCCTGGACGAGCACCGGCCAGAGCAGCACCCGGCGCGGAAAGCGCTCCTCGAGCCGGTGCAGGATGTCGCGGATGACCGCCCCCGTCGGCGAGGTGATCACGCCGACCACCTCGGGCAGATAGGGCAGCGGCTTCTTGCGGCCGGCGTCGAACAGCCCCTCGGCCGCGAACATCCGCCGCCGCTCCTCCAGCAGCGCCATCAGCGCGCCGATGCCGGCGGGCTCGATCCGCTCGACCACGATCTGGTATTTCGACCGCCCCGGATAGGTCGTGAGCCGGCCGGTGCAGATTACCTCCAGGCCGTCGGCCGGCTCGAAGGTGAGCCGCGCGCCCGAGCCACGCCAGGCGACGGCGTCGATGCAGGCCTTCTCGTCCTTGAGCGTGAAGTAGAGATGGCCGGAAGCGGCCTTCTTGAATCCCGACAGCTCGCCCCGCACGCGGAGCAGCCCGTAGGCGTCCTCGACCGTGCGCTTCAGCGCGAAGGCGAGCTCGGTGACGGTGTATTCGGCTAGGTTGGTCGCGACGTCGGCCATGGCGGCGGTCTAGCAGAGGGGCGCAGCCGGTGTCACGTTGGCGCGGAATTGCAATGACCAACATCGACGACCAAGTCTTTTACGCAGTCACCTGTCGTGAGGCCGCCATGTCCATCGTCAACATCGCGCGTGCCAAGGCGACGCTTTCAGCGCTCGTCGATCGAGCCGCGGCCGGGGAGGAGATCATCCTCGCACGGGCAGGCAAACCATTGGCGCGGCTGACGGCGCTACCCGCCGCGACGCCGCGCCAGCCCGGTGTCGCGCGTCATTGGCAGCTCGACGACGCGGCGCTGCTCGCGCCCACGGAGCCGGAGGACCTCGACTGGGCCGATGGAGCGCACACGGATGCGGTTGGAATCACCAGAAGCGACCGATGAGGCTTCTGCTCGACACCCATGCGTTGGCTTGGTGGCTCGTGATTCCCCCTCGCTCTTCTCTCAGGCAAAGGCGGCGATCGTCGATCCGTCGAACAAGATTTGGGCCAGCGCGGTCAGCGGCTACGAGCTGGTCAACAAGCAGCGATTGGGAAAACTGAACCCGCCCTCGCCAGCGAGCTTGCGCTCATGATCCGGCGGGCGGCCCTGCCGGTAGTGGCCATATCGCTCGATCATGCCATAGCCGCTGCGGCGTTGCCGGGGCCGCATCGTGATCCGTGGGACCGGCTCCTGATGGCTCAGGCTCGGCTCGAGGAGCCGACACTTGTTTCCGTCGACCCTGTCTTTCGGGAGTACGGAATGGCGACGCTCTGGTAGGCGGCCGTGGTCAGATCGTCACCAGCGTGCCCAGCTCGACCACGCGTCCGGCTGGAATGTTGAAGAAGTCGCTGGCGTTGGTCGCGTGACGTGACAGGCCGATATAGAGTTGATCCTGCCACGCCGGCATCTCGGATCTGGTGGCCGGCTTGATCGAGCGCCGGCCGACGAAGAACGAGGTCTTCATGATGTCGAACTTGAGGCCCTGGCGCCGCGCGAGCACCAGCGCGCGCGGGATGTTCGGCGTCTCCATGTAGCCGAAGCTCAGGCTCATCCGGCTGAAATCGCCCGACAGCCGGACGATCTCCACCCGGTCCTCCTCCTCGACCCGGGGAATGGTCGCCGTGCGCACGTTCATGACGATGTTCTGCTCATGCAGAACCATGTTGTGCTTGAGATTGTGCAGGAGGGCGCCGGGCGTGATCTCCGGATCGCTGGTCAGGAAGATCGCGGTGTTCGGGACGCGCGTCGGCGGGCTGCGCTCGAGCTGGCGAATCAGGTCGGCGAGCGGCAGACCGGTATGGGACTTGCGGAAGACGATCCGCGTCCCGCGCACCCAGGTCCACATCGCGATGATGATCGCGGCGGCGATGAGCAACGGCACGTAGCCGCCGTCGAGCACCTTGAGCAGGTTCGCCGCCAGGAACGTCATGTCGACGGCGAGAAAGGGAAAGATGAACGGGACCGCCAGCGTGAGCGGCCAGCGCCACGCCTTCCAGACCACGACGAAGGCGAGACAGGTAGTCACGACCATGGTGCCCGTGACGGCGATGCCATAGGCGGAGGCCAGGGCGCCGGACGTCTGGAACGTGAAGACCAACAGAAGCACGCCGAACAGCAGGAGGCGGTTGGTCTCGGGAAGATAGATCTGCCCGGCATGGACGTCCGAGGTGTGTTGGATCTCCATGCGCGGCAGCAGGCCGAGCTGGATCGCCTGCTGCGTCACGGAGAAGGCACCCGTGATCACCGCCTGGCTGGCGATGACCGTGGCGATGGCTGCGAGGATCACCAGCGGCAGCAGGCCCCAGTCGGGCGCCATCAGGAAGAAGGGATTGGCGATCGCCTCGGGAGCTCGCAACAGAAGCGCGCCCTGACCGAGATAGTTCAAGGCGAGGGCGGGAAAGACCACGACCGTCCACGCGGCCTGAATCGGACCGCGCCCGAAATGGCCCATGTCCGCGTAGAGCGCCTCGGCGCCGGTCACGGCGAGGAACACGCTGCCGAGCACGACGAAGCCGATCCCGCCATGTGAGGCGAGGAACGAGAAGGCGTGCCCGGGATTGAAGGCCGCCACGATCGCGGGATCGTCGCCGATATGCCGCAGCCCGAGGAGGGCGATGGCGAGGAACCAGACCAGGGTGACGGGGCCGAACAGCGCCGCGACCCTGCCGGTGCCCTGCTTCTGCGCCAGGAAGAGCAGGATCAGGATGCCGGCGGTGATCGGGAGGACGAAGCGGTCGAGAGCGGGCGTGACCAGCTTCAACCCTTCGATCGCGGAGAGAACGGAGATTGCCGGCGTGATCACGGCGTCGCCGTAGAACAGGGCAGCCCCCGCGACACCGAGGAAGAATACCGCCCCGGTCGACCGACCGAGGGCGCTCTGTGCCAAAGCCATCAGCGAGAGCGTTCCGCCCTCGCCGCGATTGTCCGCCCGCATCAGGAACAGGACGTATTTGGCCGTGACGATGAACAGGAGCGCCCACAGCAGGAGCGAGGTGACGCCCACCACCTCCTCCCGGCTGATCCCGCCCTCCTGAGTATGCAGCAGGGCCTCGCGCATGGCGTAGAGCGGGCTGGTGCCGATATCGCCGTAGACGACGCCGATCGAGCCCAAGGCCATGGCCCAGAAGCCGGGATGCCGCGGCCTCTCAACGCCATGGTTCGGCGCGGTCAGATTGTCACCAGCGTGCCCAGCTCGACCACGCGGCCGGCGGGGATGTTGAAGAAGTCGCTGGCGTTGGTGGCGCGGCGTGCCAGCGAGAGGAAGATGTTGTCCTGCCAGCGCGGCATGGCGGATTTGGTGGCCGGCTTGATCGAGCGCCGGCCGACGAAGAACGAGGTCTTCATGATGTCGAACTTGAGGCCCTGGCGTCGCGCCAACACCAGCGCCTTGGGGATGTTCGGCGTCTCCATGTAGCCGAAGGTCAACAGCACGCGGCTGAAGTCGTCGGACAGGCGCTCGATCTTGACCCGATCCTCGTCGTCGACCCGTGGGATCGTCGCGGTCCGCACGTTCATGATCACATTGTGCTCGTGCAGGACCATGTTGTGCTTGATGTTGTGCAGCAGTGCCGTGGGCACGACGTCCGGGTCGCTGGTCAGGAAGATCGCGGTGTTCGGCACCCGCGTCGGCGGGCTGCGCTCGAGCTGGCGGATCAGGTCGGCGAGCGGCAGGCCGGTATGGGTCTTGTGGTAGATGATCCGCATCCCGCGGACCCAGGTCCACATCGCGACCACGATCCCGGCCGCGATCGCGAGCGGGACATAGCCGCCGTCATGCACCTTGATCAGGTTGGCGAGCAGGAAGGTGCTGTCCACGAGCAGGAACGGCGCGATGAAAGGTATCGCCACGACCAGCGGCCAGCGCCACGCCTTCCAGACGACGATGAACGCCAGCAGCGTGTCGACCGCCATGCTGCCCGTGACGGCGATGCCGTAGGCCGAGGCGAGGTGGCTCGAGGTCTGGAACATCAGCACGAGCAGCAGGATGCCGATCAGCAGGAGCCGATTGACGTCCGGCAGATAGATCTGCCCGGCATGCACGTCCGAGGTGTACTGGATCTCCATGCGTGGCAGCAGGCCGAGCTGGATCGCCTGCTGCGTGACCGAGAAGGCGCCCGTGATCACCGCCTGGCTGGCGATGACGGTCGCCACCGTCGCGAGGATCACCAGCGGCAGCACGGCCCATTCCGGGGCGAGCAGAAAGAACGGATTCTCGAGCGCTTCGGGGTGCCGCAGCACGAGCGCGCCCTGGCCCAGATAGTTCAAGGACAGGGCGGGAAACACGAGGCAGGCCCAGGCGGTCTGGATCGGGCGGCGCCCGAAATGCCCCATGTCGGCATAGAGCGCCTCGGTTCCGGTCACCGCGAGAAACACGCTGCCCAGGACCACGAAGCCGATCCAGCCGTGCGAGAAGATGAAGACGAACGCGTGGTGTGGGCTGAACGCGGCCAGCACGCCGAGGTCGTCGCTGATGTGGCTGAGGCCCAGGCCCGCCATCACCAGGAACCAGACCGCGGTGATCGGGCCGAACAGGGCCGCGACCTTGCCCGTCCCGTGTCGCTGCGCCGCGAACAGTGCGAGCAGGATCACGACCGTGATCGGCACGATGTAGGGCTCGAACACCGGCGTGACGAGCTTGAGCCCCTCGACGGCGGAAAGGACCGAGATCGCGGGCGTGATCAGGGCATCGCCATAGAACAGCGCGGCACCGGCGACCCCCAGAAAGAACACGGGCGTCGCCGCGCGACCCATCGCACGCTGTGCGAGCGCCATGAGCGACAGCGTGCCGCCCTCGCCACGGTTGTCCGCCCGCATCAGGAACAGGACATACTTGCAGGTGACGATGAAGATCAGGGCCCACAACAGGAGCGAGGTGACGCCCAGGACCTCCTCGCGGGTGACCCCGCCGGCCCGGGCATGAAACAGCGCCTCGCGCAGGGCGTAGAGCGGGCTCGTGCCGATGTCGCCATAGACGACGCCGACCGAGCCGAGCGCCAATGCCCAGAAGCTTACCTTGGGCGCGTGCGGTGCGTGGGCGTCGGCCTCGACGCTGCCGTGGCTTCCGTCAACGGTCACCCCCATGAGCGTTTCGTCTCCGGACCTCGACCGCCATCCCGCTCGTCGGGCAATGCTGCGTCGTCAGTCGATTCTCGTGAACCGGTGGCGCGATAGAAGGCCATGACGGCGGCCTCAGTTCCAGCCGAGCAATCGTGGCAGGAAGGAAGGCAGACCGCCATGCTCGCGCAGCATGGCTGGGAGTGACCTGCGGGACAGATGAGCGAAGGTCGCAGGGCGTTGCCGGGCGATCGCGTCCGCGACGGCCAGTCCTGACCGCACCGCGGGGCCGATCCCCTCGGCCAGGTCCGTCGTGGCCAGGCCGGCCGCGTCCCCGACCAGAAAGGCACCGTCGCACTCGATCAGGTCGCGCCCGCTGCGCAGATAGTAGGTGTAGCCGCCTTCGTCCCAGCGACGTTCGGGCACGAGGCCCCGGCGCACCAGCTTGGCGGTGAGCCGGCTCCAGTGCGGGCCGATGGAATCGCCCCGCGCCTTGAGATCCTGGGCGATGGCGCCGACGCCGACATTGAGGTGACCTCCAGCCTTCGGCACATACCAGCTGTAGCCCGGCAGCCTCTGCTCGAAGAACCAGAGCCGGCAGCTGGCATCGTCCCACTCGTAGGGGAACTCCTCCTCGAGCACGACCGCCTGCTTGCCCGCCTTGCGGGGCGCGATCTCGCGAAACAGGGCGCGATGGACCGGGCAACGGGTGCCGCCGGCGCCGACCAGCCGGCGGCACCGCCACTGCCCGTCGACCACGAACCGAGCGCCGTCGCGGCGGATCTCGCGCACATTGTGGGTAACGACCTCGACCCCGGACCGTCGCAGCAGCCAGGCATCGAACTCGATCCGCCGGATCGAGTGTTGTCTGGTCTTGAGGCCGACCCCGAACGCGCCCCAGCCGAAGCGGAGCGACTCGAAGGTCAGGAAGCTGAACGGATACTCCCCCGGCTCGAGCTCGAGGTCGCGCAGCACCTCGGGCGTGACCCAGCCTGCGCAGAGCTTGAGACGGGGAAACGCAGCGCGGTCGAGCAGCAAGCACTCGACACCGTGACGGCGCAGACGCCACGCACAGCTGGAACCGGCGGGACCGCCGCCGACGATGAGCGTGTCGACCTCGACCATGCAACTCCGTTCGGCAGGTCCCAACTCGGTTGGGATAGCGCCGTCGCGAGACTATGGCGAGGCGGTATTCCGGCCCGCATGTCAGCGGGCCGGGAAAGTGTGATCAGGCTGCGGGCGTGTCGTCCTGGACCTGCTCCAGCTCCAGCGGAACGTCACCGGCGAGCGTCGGATCGGCCAGAGCACGGACCAAGCCGCAGATGGCCTCCTGATGCCGTCGGCTGGGCAGGGCCGTGAAGTTGCGCGCGAGCTCGAGGAGCAGACGCTGCTGCTGGGTGGGCTTGAAGGCCCCACCCTGGGCGCCGACACCGTCGTAGAAGTAGCTGACGTCGACACCCAGCGCCTGGGCGATCTGGTAAAGTCGACCACCGGCGATCCGATTGATGCCCTTCTCGTATTTATGCGCCTGCTGGTATGTGACACCGATCAACTCGGCCATCTGCTGCTGGGTGAGGCCGAGCATGATCCGGCGCTCGCGCATCCGAGCGCCGACGTGACGATCAATATCCTGTGGGCGCGCGCGACCTGCCTCATTGGAGGTGCGTACACGTGCAGCTGCAACCATGATTATCTCCGACACTGCTTCAGGGAAACTTCCCGCCTGTCTCACATTGCCTGTCTTCGCTGGAATCGATGCTGGCGGGTTCGTGCCGGGCACTCGCGCGATTCTGGCATCTGTATCCGATACGGAAAGTGGCCCGGCCCTTTAACGAACTAGGGTTGACGCGCACGGTCCTAAAGCACGACGCACGATATAAAAGCAAGACGAAATCGCGCAAAAAACGTATCAAATTTTATCGTCTCAATTGGAACGCGTTAGCCCAAGGGTAGCGTGAGGGCGGGTCCGGATAGAACCGCGGCAGGCAGCGGATTTTCATCAACCTGCTGGCGAGCGCTCATGACGCGCCGTTGCAGCTCATCGCGTGGGCGTGGCCCATTGGTGCCGATCATCAGGTGCGGAATCAGCCACAGCTCGCCCTCGAGCCCGATCGCGATCCGCTCGCCGACCCGGGACAGGTCGACCAGGACCGGCCACCGCACCGCCCCTCAACCCAGCTCGAAGGTGGTGATCCCAAAGATCCGATGCATGGGCAGGACGGGAGCCGGCCCCCGATACATCCGCGCCGTCTCGAAACGCAGGTCGAGCCCGAGATCGGCAGCCATCGCCATCGCATCGGCGTTGAGGCCGACCACGTCGAGGAACAGCTCGTCGCCTTCGGCGAAGCGCGCGAGAGCCCCGATCAGCCGCTCCGCCCCGCTGCGCGAGGGCGCGTAGAGCGGGCCGATCTTGCAACCCTGCCGGCAGCGGCGGATCGTGCCGAGCCCGACGAGCCGGCCATCCTCGACCAGGCCCAGACTTCTGCTCGCCGGCATGGCGAGCCATGCCGCCAGGAAGGCCGGCCGCGGCGCGGGAAACAGCTCCCGGTCGAGCGCCTCGAGCGCATCGAACGGCAGGCTGCGGGCGTCGACGAGGCCGGCGTCCGGAGCCGCGGCGACCCGGCCGCCGAAGCGGAAGTTCGGCCACGCATAGGCGAAGCCGGAGCGGCGGTAATTGTCCTGCTGGGCGACGACCCCGTCGAGCCCGACGGTCCGGCCGGCGAGACGCGCGAGCCCGGCGTTCCACACCCGCAGGCCGAAGCCCCGTCCGCGGCGCGCGGGTGCGGCGATGTAGAAGCCGAGAAAGCCGAAATCCGCGCCATAGCGCACCACCGACACCATGGCCGCGGGCGCGCCCTCGGCCGTGGCGACCACGAAGCCGTCGGGGTCGGCGACCTGGAACGGCGTCGCGTCGCCCAGGCCGGGATTCCATCCTTCCGCCGCCGCCCAGTCGAGCGCCAGCTCGACTTCGGCGTGGCTCATGGTGCGGATGTCACAGGTCATGGGTCGAGGATCGGCCGGTCCGACGGCCGCGGTCAAGCGCCTGGGCCGGGTCGAGGGCTCTCCAGCCCGGCATCGCGGGCGGCCAGGCGCGCGATCGCCGACCAGTCCTGATCGGCGCCGCCCTGGGCCACGAGTGCCAGCAGCCGGTCGCGCAGCAGACTCGCCAAGGGCATCGGGACCTCGAGACCCTCGGCCGCGGCCAGGGCGAGCCGGAGGTCCTTGAGCCCCAGCGGAGCCGCGAATCCGGCCGGCTCATAGCGCTGCTCCGCGATCAGCCCGCCATAGGTCCGGTAGGCGGGTGCGGCAAACAGCGTCGAGGTCAGCAGCTCGAGATAGAGCTTGCGGTCGACGCCGCCCTTGGCGACCAGCGCCATCGCCTCGCCCAACGCCTCGATGGCCGACGCGATCAGGAAATTGCCGCTGAGCTTGACCAAGTTCGCGGCGGACGGCCGGTCTGCGACGACGAAGGTGCGCTGACCCATCGCGTCGAACAGAGACTGTGCGGTCGCGACGCTCTCCGGTGCGCCGGCGGCGACGACGAACAGCTTGGCGGCGGCAGCAGCGTCGCGACGGCCGAACACCGGCGCCGCGAGATAACGCTGGCCGTTTGCCTCGTGCGCCGCCGCCATCCTGTCGCTGAGCTCGACGCTGATCGTGCTCATCGAGACGTGAAGCGCACCGGGCGACAGGCTGGCCACGATGCCGCCGTCGCCGAGCGCGGTGTCGGCGACGGCACGGTCGTCGGCCAGCATGGTGACCACCACCTCGCCCCGGCACGCGCCCGCGACACCGGCCGCGAGGCGGGCGCCTTTCTCGACCAGCGGCGCCGCCTTCGCCGGCGAGCGGTTGTAGACCGTGACCGTGTGGCCCGCGGCGACGAGGTTCGCCGCCATCGCGGCGCCCATCTGCCCCAAAC
>JBFWWD010000163.1:0-13498 GCA_050246385.1 Geminicoccaceae bacterium | reverse complement strand
CGGCTCGGGCAGCAGGCGCATCACGGCCCGCGCGGTCAGGCTCTGGCCGCAGCCCGATTCGCCGACCAGCCCCAGGGTGCCGCCGGCGGGCAGGGCGAGGCCGACGCCCTCGCCGACGGGCGTGACCCCGCCCTCGCCGCGAAAGCCGATCTCCAGCCCGTCGATCTCGAGGATGGGAGCGGGAGCCGCGCCCGCGCCGCTCACTGCAGGACGAGGCGCGGGAAGTAGAGCGAGACGACCCAGTTGGGCAGATCGACGATCTCGCTGATGCGCAGATCGGCGCAGACGCTGCACAGCATGTAGGCCTCGACCGGCGCCATGCCGAAGCGGGTGGCGAGCAGGTCGACCATGCCGCTGACCGCGTCGCGCGCGGCCTGCATGAGGTCGGGGCCGATGCCGGTGGTCACCTCGTAGCCGGCTCCGTCGAGATGGCGGGTCACGGGACCGGGGGTGGTGAAGCGCGGCATCTTCAGATTGGCACCCTTCACCAGATCGAAGCGCAGCGCCACCGACATCGGGCTCTCGATCGCGGTGCCGCAGACCTCGCCGTCGCCCTGGGCGGCGTGGGTGTCGCCGACCGAGAACAGGGCACCCGGCACCTGCACCGGCAGATGGAGCTCGGTGCCGGCGGCGAGGTCGCGGATGTCCATGTTGCCGCCGCAGGGGCGCGGCGGGACGATCGAGTGCAGGCCCGGCTCGGCCGGCGCCACGCCGATGGTGCCGGCGAACGGCTTGAGCGGCACGCGCCCGCCCGGGCCGTAGGCGGCGGGCCCGAGGCTGGTCGGGTCGTACTTCCAGATGTGGAGGGCCGGCTCGGCGAACTGGTCGGCGAGCAGGCCGAAGCCCGGGATGTTGGCGGTCCAGCCCCAGCCCGAGGGCTGGAAGGACAGGATCGTCACCTTGAGCGCGTCGCCCGGCTCGGCGCCGGCCACGCGCACCGGGCCGGTGACCGGATTGACCTTGCCGAAGTCAAGCGCCGCCAGATCGGCCAGGGTCGAGGTCGCCGAGAGCTGGGCGCCGGAGGAATCGACGGTCTCGAACTCGACCGTGTCGCCCGGCGCCACCTCGAGCGCCGGGGGATTGGCGTTGTCCCAGCCGAGATGGTGCTGGTGGCGATGGATCGTGTGGTTATTGGCCATCCTTGATGAAGACCTCGTCGTAATGGACCGGGATGTGCACGGGGTCGACGAAGATCGCGTCGGGCCCGCCCAGCCGGTCGGACTTCATGGTGAAGCGCTGCTCGTTGAACACCGGCGCCCACGGCGCGTCGCCCATGATGGCGACGAAGATGTCGTGCCAGAGCTCGAGGCGCTCCTCGCCCTTGGCCGGGTCGGCCATCGAATCGGCCGCGACCGCCTGCTTCTCCAGATCCTCGTTGCAGTACCAGGCCCAGTTCCAGCCGCCGGGCACGGCGCCGCCGCAGCCGAGGATCGGGCCGTAGAAATTGGAGGGATCGGGGAAGTCGGCGATCCAGCCCATGCCGCCGGACCAGATCATCGGCGCACCCTCCTTCTCGCCGCCGGCGGCGATCACGTTGGCCTGGGCCAGCGTGCGCAGCTCGGCCTTGATGCCGACCGCCGCCAGATCCTGCTGGATCGCCTGGGCGATGCGCGGGTTGGGGTCGGTGTTGGTGGCGTAGAGGGTGGTCTCGAAGCCGTCGGGCAGGCCGGCGGACTGCAGCAGCTCCTTGGCCTTGGCCGGATCGTAGGCGTAGCCCTGATAGTCCTTGGCGTAACCCGGCATCGAGGGCGGCAGAGGCTGGTTCGCCGGCACCGCGCGATTGTTGATCAGCTTGACGACGCGGTCCTTGTTGATCGCGTGGTTGACCGCCTGGCGCACCTCCTGCTTGTCGAAGGGCGGCACGTTGACGTTCATGGTCACGTAGCCGGTGTGGAGCTGGCCGCCTTCGACGACATTGTCCTTCCAGTCGGGGCTCTGCATCACCTCGACGAACTTGGCCGGCGGGATGCCGTCGCCCAGGATGTCGACCTCGCCGCGCTGCAGGCGCAGCAGCGCCACCAGCGGCTCCTGGCCGACCTCGAAGGTGATCCTGTCGAGATGCGGGATGCCGGCCTTGAAGTAGTCGGGGTTGCGCTCGAGCACGAGCTGCTGGCCGAGCGTCCAGTCGGCGAGCTTGAAGGCGCCGGTGCCCACCGGGTGCTTGCCGAAGTCCGCACCGTACTTCTCGACCTCCTCCTTCGGCACGGCATGGGCGAAGTTGATCGCCATCACGTGCAGGAAGGTGGCGTCGGGCCGGTTCAGCCTGAACACGACCGTCTGCGGGTCGGGTGCCTCGATGCTCGCGATCGAGCCGAAGAAGCCGGCCCCGGGGCTCTGCGTGGCCGGATCGAGGACGCGCTCGATCGAGTATTTGATGTCCTCGGCCACCAGCTCGCGGCCATTGTGGAATCTCACGCCCGGGCGCAGCTTGAAGGTGTAGGTCAGCCCGTCCGGCGTGATCTCGTAGCTCTCGGCGAGGTCCGGCACGAGGTCCATGGTGCCGGGCTTGTAGTCCATCAGCCCGTCGAACAGGCTCTTGATGATCGACCAGTTCTGCCAGTCGTAGCCGATCGCCGGGTCCAGCGTGCTGACATCGTCCTTGTAGGTGACGATCATCTCGCCGCCCTGCGTGGGCGCCTCCTGCGCCATGGCGGCCCCGGACATGGCGAGCACCAGCGCCAGCGCGCTGCCGACCAGCAACTTCCTCATCGCCCCACTCCCTCGCTCTCCAGGTGGAGATAGCGCAGCACGGGGCGCGGGTCGACGGGGACTGAGATCAGCGGCGCAGGAGCTCGAAGCAACCTCAAGCACGAGCTCGGCCGCTGCACCAAGCGCCGACGCGGCTTTCCGGCTTTGCCTGCCGTCGTCGGCCTATGCGGCTTGGCGGTAAGCCACACCGATCAATCCCGGTACTGTCGCCCGATCTGGTTCGGCGTCGCATCGGCGAGTCCGGATCAGCCGACCGCAGCCTGGGCATGATCCTCGGCCCCGGTGTGAGCCGCTTCTGTGTCGACCTCGGCGGCATCGTCCGGCCGCTTGAGCCGTTCGTTGGCAAAGCGATCGAGCTTCAGGCCAGAGCCGTGGCCGCGCTAGCTAGCCCGCCTAGGCTGGCGCCTCGCGCTGGCGTCGACGGGCCGGTCGAACGGGCGCCAGGAAACGGGCGCCAGGAATTGCCTAAAGACAGTATTCTGCGCCCATCCTTCGCGTTGCAGCACGCGGTTTTACTTCTCGGTCAGCCGTTCGGCGGCCACGCCCGCTCCGGCTGCCGTAAGCCGCGCCAGTAGGACCGCCCCAAGTCGTTCGTGCAACGATTGCGCCCAAGTCGCCGAGCCTTGGCTGGTAGCGAAATCGAGAAGTTTAACGGAGAAGTAATCGGGCTGATAGTGGAAGGTGCCATTTCGGAACCGTCGAAGAAGATATATCCGGTTATCTGACAGTAATCGATCTATTTCGGCATCGGAGATAGGTAATTCTTGATATCCTTCAATGACAACATACAAGGCGCCATACCAATAGAACATATACACGCAGTAGTCCGTGAGAAATACCTCAGCGTGGGTGATCTTTTTAAGATCGACGCTCATTAGCTCCTTGAAAAACAATCGCTTCATCTTGTCGGCATAGATCCAGTATCGGTGCAGCGAAAGCAAGTTCCGGTGTGTCGTTTCGGCCGAGGTCAGCGGAGTGGCTGTCATGCATGGGCTCCTATTCGCGGCCGACCTCGGCCTCGGCCGCCATGCGGTTGGTGAGCTCTGACAATAGATCTTCCAACTGGAACGTAATTTCCGCCCAATCGGCGCAAGGGGCCAAGGCCTGCCGATCGTCGGGCATGGCCTCCAAGGCCTCATGGACGATCTCGCCCAACTCCTCTGGGCTCGCGCCCTCGCTCTTGTGGCGGGGATAGCGCAGCTCGGGGCGCGGGTCGACGGGGACCGGGATCAGCGGCGCAGGCAGCCACTTTCCAGCCAACGGGCGAACTCGTCCTCCTCGACCTCGCCGGCAGCGACGCGCTCGACCATTGCCGCGGCGTCCTGCTCGGCGACGTCGAGGCGCCAGCCGTTCAGCCAGAGGGTGGCGAAGGTGGCGTAGAAGGCCACGCGCTTGTTGCCGTCGACGAACGGGTGATGGATGCGCGCGAAGCCGAAGCCGATCGCGGCGGCGAGGGTGAAGAGCGAGGGCGCGGTCTCCGCGTAGGCCTCGATCTGCTGTGCCCTGGCCAGCGCCGCCTCGACCCCGCCGGGGTTGCGGACGCCTACGGCACCGCCGTAGCGCTCGATCAGACGCTGGTGGGCCTCGAGGATCGCCTCCAGCGGTGGATACTCGACGCCGCTCATTTGGCGAGGCGGCGCAGGGTCTCGTCGTAGCGCGTCATGCAGGCGTCGAGCGCATCCATGGCGCGGGCGTAAGGGCTCTCGGCCTTGCTGATGACGATCCGGCCGGGGTGCGCCTCGACCACGACCTCGTCGCCGCGGGCGATGCCGGCGGCGCGCAGCTGGTCGGCGCGCAGGGTCAGCCCGTCGCTGTTGCCGATCTGGCGGATCTTCGTGGCTGCGCCCATGACCATCTCCATCGATGACGGAATATGTAATTACAGACGTGGTTACGTCAAGCGTCAGCGCAGCCTGATCCGCGGGTCGACGAAGGGCGCCACCAGGTCCGCGAGCAGGTTGCCGAGGACGATGAAGCCGGCGGCGACGGTGGTGACGCCGATGATGATCGGGATGTCGACGGTCTGGATCGCCTGCCAGGTGAGCTGGCCGATGCCGGGCCAGCCGAACACCGATTCGACCACCACCGCCCCGCTCATGAACATGCCGATGTCGAGCCCGATCATGGCGACGATGGGCAGGGCGGCGTTGCGCAGGGCGTGGACCAGGAGCACGCGGGCGGAGCCGGCACCCTTGGCGCGCGCGGTGACGATGTAGTCCTGGCGCAGCACGTCGACCAGGGACGAGCGGGTCATCCGGGCGTACCAGCCGCCGCCGAGCAGCCCCAGCGTCAGGGCGGGCAGGACCAGATGGGCGAAGGTGCCGTAGCCGCCGAGCGGCAGCCAGGCGAGCCGCACCGCGAACAGGTAGAGCAGCAGGATGCCGACCACGAACTGCGGAGCCGAGACGGCGGTGAACGAGGCCACCATCAGCCCGCGATCGAGCGGCCGGCCGCGCCGGGAGGCGGCGAGGATGCCGGCGGTCAGGCCGATGGCCAGCTCGACCACGATGGCACCGGCCATGAGCAGGAGCGTCGCCGGCAGGCGCGACAGGATCAGGGTCGTGACCTCGGTCTTCTGGATGTAGGAGCGGCCGAGATCGCCCTGCAGCAGATTGCCGAGATAGCGCAGATATTGCTGCCAGAGCGGCAGGTCGAGGCCGAGCTGGCTGCGGATGCTCTCGACCACGGCGGGCGTGGCGCTGCGGCCGGCGATCTGCCGCACCGGGTCGGCCGGCAGCAGGAAGAGCAGCAGGTAGGTGACCAGGGTGATGCCGAGCAGGATGAACAGGGACTGGCCGAGGCGGCGGGCGAGGTAGCGTCCCATCACTCGCGGCCGCGCTGAGTCGGGTCGAGCGCGTCGCGCAGCATGTCGCCCAGGAGGTTGAACGAGAGCGCCAGGAGCAGGATCGCGGCGCCGGGGAACAACACCAGCCAGGGGGCGGTGGCGAACCAGGTCTGGTTCTCGAAGATGATGTTGCCCCAGGAGGGCGTCGGCGGGCGCACGCCGACGCCGAGATAGGACAGGGTCGCCTCGAGCAGGACGGTGGTGGCGATGCCCAGCGTGCCCCAGACCAGCATGGTCGGCACGAGATGGGGCAGGACGTGGGTGAACAGGATGCGCGCCGGGCTGGCCCCGACCGCGCGCGCGGCCTCGATGAACTCTCGCTCGGCCAGGGCCGTGGTCTCGGTAAAGGTGATGCGCGCGATCTGCACCCAGTTCACCAGTGCTATCACCAGCGCCACGATCCACAAGGACGGGCGGAAGATCGCCGCGAGCGTGATCGCGAGCAGCAGCGCCGGGAATGCCATCATCAGGTCGGTGAAGCGCATGATCGCGGCACCGAGCCAGCCGCGCAGGAAGCCCGCGGTCACGCCCAATGCCGTGCCGAGCAGCACGGCGGCGCCGTTCGCCACCACGCCGATCAGCAGCGAGGTCCGCGCACCCCAGATCAGCCGCGAGAGCAGGTCGCGGCCGAGCAGGTCGGTGCCGAGCCAGAACCGGGCGTCGGGGGGAAGGGGCGAGCCCTCCAGGGTCAGCCCGTCGAAGAACTGCTCGTCGGGCGAATAGGGGGCGAGGTGCGGCGCCAGCAGCGCGGCCAGCAGGGTGGCGAACACCACGACAAGGCCGAACAGGGTCGAGGGTCGACGGACGAAGCGGGAGCCCATGATGCCGGCGCGTTCTCCTCCTGCGCCGGCGCGCGCGGGGTGCTCGCCGGGCGCCGCGACCCTAACAGGGCCGCCGCGGGCTCGGCCAGCGGTCAGTAGACCTTGGGGACGTGGAGCTCGTCGGACAGCACCTCGCGCTCACAGCCACCGACGCTGCACCGCGCGCCGTCGCGCGCAGGATCACGGCATCATGACGGCGAGATAGGGCCCCGGAGCTTTCTCATCCGCCCCCGACGGCTGTGGAACCGCATTCGCCACCGGCGCCATGCTCTTCAGGTAGGCGGCAAGCGCGTTCGCGTCCTCGTCCGACAACGCAGCGTAGGAGCGCCACGGCATCACCACGAGCTCGCGGCCGTCGGGGCGTGCGCCCGTCCGAATCGCGGCAACAATCTCGGCCTCGCTCCATTCGCCGAGACCGGTCTCGGGATCGGGCGTGAGATTGGGCGGGTAGAACACCCCGAGGCCCGGCACGGCGAAGCCCACGTCGGCCCCGGCCAGCTCCATGTCGGCGTTCGGCTTGCCGGTGAAGGCGCCGGGCGTGTGGCAGCCGCCGCAGTCCATGATCCGGGCGAGATAGGCGCCGCGCGTGGCGGCGTCCTCGGCATGGGCGGGGAAGGTCAGGAACGCCGCAGAACCCAGGATAGCAAGGATGCGCATTGTGGCCCGTCCAGGATGGTGTCGTGACGCAATAGCGCGCCCGCGCTCCAGATGCAGCCGGGACGTTTCCGCTCGTTCGCGCCCGACGACGCGGGCGTTTCAATCATGTCAGCGCCCACCGATCGGGCGGATCCGCGGGTCCGCCGGAGCGGGCACATCAGTCCCCAGGCCCAATTGTCCGCCATCATTCCAACTCCCAGATGTATTTCTCGAAATCAATACTTATTTACTGGCAATAATAGTTGAAGCTTGTCGTAGAAGATGATAGGGCGCCTGGGCATTTGAAATTGGCGCGATGCCAATCAAAAAGGGGAAACCTCATGGGCGGTTTGCGGAAGGTGTGGCTATCGCTGTCCGCTATGGCGTTGATGATGGGTGCGGGCGGCGCCTGGGCGGCGCCGGCCGCGACCGGCTCCTATCCCGCGAGCGGCGGGGAGCTCACGGCCAGCGAGACCGGCAGTGCGGAGATCGAGGCGGAGGATCTGTCGGGATCGCGGGCTGCCCAGCGCGCCGTCTTCCGGAGTGGCTGCGTCTTCGGTGGCACCGTCGTCACCTTTTCGGGCATCACTCTGCCTAAAGGCCGTTCCTATCTGCACCGAGTAGTTCCCGATCGAAAGGGATTCAACGTTCAGTTTCAGGTCGTCTACCCGGGCCTCAATCACAAGGTGAACCGGTTTGGCCCCGGAAAGGCCGAAACCTACTCGGTCTTTGCGCTGAGCAAGGTGAAGGGAAAGGTGAAGGTCTCGGGAGTCAAAGGCTCCTTCGGCTGCTTCACGCTGTCGATCACGCCTTAGTCCAATGGCGAGTGATTCGGCGGCCGGTGCGTTGCGCCGGTCGCCGAACGTCGCCCAAGGTGGATCGCTCAGCTCACCAGCTTCGCATCGAAGCCGGAATCCGTGACGCTCATCAGCGTCTTCTTCCCACGGACTTGCGTCAGCAGGTAACAGTCGCGGCCCCACAGGGTCCGGAGGTGGCTCAGGGTCTTGTCGGCATGGGTCATGTCGAGGTCGCGCCCGTCATGGTCGTGGACCAGATAGAGCGCGCGGCGGCCCTTGTAGTTGGCGTCGTGAATCCTGATCGAGGGCATCGAACCGGTCCCGATCTGGCGCAGCAGCGCACCCTTGACCTGATCCCAATGCTCCTCGTCGGAGACTTCCGAGACGACCAGATGCTCGCCGCGGGGCTTCCAGGTGAACAGGTCGAGCTCACGACAGAGCTCCTCGGTCAGGAAGCGGCGCAGGAACGAGACATCGCGCTCGGTCTCGCGGACCTCGAACAGCTTCTTGCGCCCTTCCTCGCTGTGCTCGCCGCCGAAGCGCTTCTCGATGTCGCGCCAGACCATGAAGCCGACATGGTAAGGATTCAGGCCCCCAGGATGCGGGCAGATCACCTGGTTGTGGCGGACCATGAACTCGAGCCGGACGTCCGAGGGCAGGTCGAGCGCGTTCATGATCCGGTGGTGCCAGTGGCTGGCCCAGCCTTCATTCATGATCTTGGTCTCGATCTGCGGCAGGAAGTAGCGCGCCTCCTCGTCGACGATCGTGAGCAGGTCCTTCTGCCAGTCCGCGAGGTCGCGATTGTGGTCGCGGATGAACAGGAGAATGTCGGCCTCGGGCTCGAGCGGCTCGCGGGAGAGGTCCACCGCGACCGGCTCGGGCGGGCGACGCAGCCGGGCGAATGGGTCGGGGGCGGGCCGTGCCGCATCCAGGAGGCGCTGCCGCTGCTCGCCCGGCTTCAGCTTGCGGATCGCCAGATTGCGCGAGCGGCTGAACGAGATGGCATGTGCGGCGTCGAGAAACTCCTCGACCGCCTCGGACCCGATCGAGGGGTCCTCGATGTAGGCGCGGACGCGGTCCGCCCGTGCCTTGAACGCGGCGATCGTCTCCCTGGCGTCCGTTGCCGAGGTGAAGGTGAAATTGCTCTTGAAGAAGTCATTGTGCCCGTAGACATGGGCAATGGTCAGGATCTGCAGGCATAGGGAATTGTCGCGCATCAAATAAGCGAGCGACGGGTCGCTGTTGATCACCATCTCGTAGGGCAGGCCGGACACGCCATGATCGTACATGGTCTTGGTCTGCTCGAACGCCTTCCCGTAGCTCCAGTGCGGATAGTGCGAGGGCATGCCGTGATAGGCCATGTAGCCCAGCATGCTGTTCTGGTCGCACACCTCGAACTCCTGCGGGTAGCAGTCGAGCCCGATCTCCGCCACCTGCTCGCGGATCTTGTCGTCCCAGTACTCCAGGTCGCGCATCGTCCAGTCGGTCATGAGCCCCCAAACGTGCCGTCGAGTCGCCGGCACGCATCATGCGACCGGCTACCTGCCACAAGATGGCGCAGCGGCGGCCCCGCGTCGACTCCGAAGCATCGCACGGCGCCCGCCATGTCGGAAACGAACGGCGGCTGTGACGGCATTGGACTGAAACGTCGCGCGTCGACAGTGGTCCCATCGCGCTGGATCTCGCTGCCTGCCACGAGGAGGGCGTCATGGCCGACGCAACCACCATCCGTCAGATCGCGGAGCGCCATGTCGAGCTCCTCGCCCGCCGGCCTGATCGGGGGCTCCTGACCTGCCGGACGCGGGCCCGGCGCGTGGCCGGGCTGCGGTGCGAGATCGAGGAGGGTTCCTGGCGTCTCGCCGCGGACATGCCGCGCAAGATCGGCGGCGAGGAGACGGGCCCTACGCCCGGCGTGCTCGGCCGCGCCGCGCTGGCCAGCTGTCTGGTCATCGGCATCAGTGCCTGGTCGGCCAGGCTGGGCATCGAGGTGGCTGCGGTGGAGGTAGAGGTCGAGACCGACTTCGATGCCCGCGGTGAGCTGGGCATGGGCAAGGTCGAGCCAGGCTACTCGGTCGTCCGCTGCCGGATCAGCGTCGACAGCCCTGCCAGCCGCAGCGACGTCGACCATCTCCTCGCCATGGTGGAGCAGCACAGCCCCTATCTCGACGTCTTCGGTCGGGCGGTCCCGATCACCTGCAGCCATCACATCAGATCGGCGGGAGCTTGAGACTCATGGACGCGCGTCTCCAGCGGCGGGTCCAGCGCTACGGCTGGGATCGCGCCGCGAAGTGCTACGAGCCTGCCTGGCAATCCCAGCTCGCACCGGCCCATGACCTCATGCTGGACATGGCGGCGATCCGGGCGGGCGAGCGGGTTCTCGATGTGGCGTGCGGCACCGGGCTGGTCTCACTGCGCGTCGCCGGGATCGCCGGCGCGGACCAGGTGGTCGGAACCGATCTTTCCGGTGAGATGGTCCAGGCTGCGATCGGCAGCGCCCGGACACTGGGCTTCGACCGGCTGCATTTCGAGCGGGCCGACGCCGAGGCCCTCCCGTTCCACGATTCGACCTTCGACGTCGCGCTCTGCGGGCTGGGGCTGATGTACGTCCCCGACCCGATTGTGGCACTGCGCGAGATGCGGCGTGTGCTGCGGCCGAATGGCCGTGCAGCCGTGGCCGTGTGGGGCGCCCGGCGCGCCTGCGGATGGGCCGAGATCTTTCCGATCACCGATGCCCGGGTCGCCTCCGACGTATGCCCGATGTTCTTCCATCTCGGGACGGGCGACACGATGGCCCACGCCTTCGATGCGGCGGGCTTTTCCGGCGTGACGGTCGAGCGGATCCCGACCGTGCTGCATTACGCTTCGGCGGACGCTGCCCTGACCGCGGCGTTCCAGGGCGGCCCGGTGGCGCTCGCCTACAGCCGGTTCGATCCGGCGACCCGCCGCGCCGCGCACGCCGAATACCTGGATTCCATCGCGCCCTACGCGGCCGGCGATGGCTATCGGATCCCGGGCGAGTTTGTCGTCGCCGCCGCCCGGGTCTCCGCTCTCACCCAGCGGCGCGGAAAGGAACTCGCCGATGCTCTCCTCTGAGACCATGGTCGACAATGGCGTCAACGTCGCCGCCCTGCTGGATGCTCGAGAGGCGCTCTCGGCGGCTCCGGAAGCCGCCCGCTTCAACTGGCGTGCCGTCTGCACCTGGATGAACGGCACGCACAGCCGCTCCAGCGTGGATGGCTTCTTCGGGCTGGGCCAGGATCAACGCCACAGGACCGAGTTCACCTTCGAGGCGGACCATCCGGAGCTTTTCGCCGCCGAGGACAAGGGTGCCACGCCCGTGGAGTACGTGCTGGTCGCCCTGGGCTCCTGCCTCACCGCCGGCATCGCCGCCATCGCGCAGAACCGGAACATCCAGCTCCGCTCGGTGAAAGCCACGATCGAGGGTGCCATGGACCTGCAGGGCATCCTCGGCATCGACAGCGACGTCCGCAACGGCTTCGACGGCATCAAGGTGACCTTCGACGTCGATGCGGACGCCTCGCCCGACGAGATCCGGGCACTCGTCGCTCAGTCCCAGAAGCGCTCGGCGGTGTTCGACATCGTCACCAACCCGACCAACGTGACGGTCGAGGTGAAGTGAGCAACTGAGACGCGGGGGACCCATGCGCAGGACCACGGTCGTCGTCATCGGCGCTGGGCATGCCGGCCTGGCCATGAGCTGCTGTCTCACCGACCGTTCGATCGACCACATCGTCCTCGAGCGCGGCGAGATCGCGAACTCATGGCGCACCGAGCGCTGGGCCTCCCTCCGCCTGTTGACGCCCAACTGGCAGAGCCGCCTGCCGGGTCGGGCCGATGACACCGGCGATCCGGACGGCTTTCGCACGATGCCCGAGGTGATCGGTCTCATCGAGGGCTATGCCCGCACGATCGAGGCGCCCGTCGAGATCGCGACGCAGGTGCTCTCGGTCCGCCAGGCCGACCATGGCTACCGGGTTCAGACGAACCATGGCGCCTGGTCGGCCCGCGCGGTGGTGATCGCGACCGGTGCCTGCAACCTGCCGTCCGTGCCGGCACTGGCCGGAGCGCTGCCGTCCTCGATCCGGAGGTTCACGCTTCACGATTATCGCAGTCCCGACCAGCTGCCGGGCGGGGGCGTCCTGGTCGTGGGTGCCTCGGCGAGCGGGGTCCAGCTCGCCGAGGAGATCCATCGCTCCGGGCGGCAGGTGGCCCTCACGGTCGGCGACCATGTCCGGGTGCCGCGAACCTATCGTGGCAAGGACATCCAGTGGTGGATGGATCGCGTCGGGCTGCTCGACCAGCGCCATGACGAGGTCGACGACATCGGCCGCGCCCGCCGCCTGCCGTCCCTCCAGCTCGTCGGCTCCGACGATCGGCGCACGCTCGACCTCAACCGCCTGAGCGGGCTGGGCGTCGAGCTCGTCGGCCGGCTGGCCGGCATCCATGACGGACGCTTGCAGTTCTCGGGCTCCCTGCGCAACCAGTGCGCCCTGGCGGATCTCAAGCTCGATCGGCTGCTCGATCTGCTCGACGAACGGGCTCCTTGCCTCGCGGCGTGCGCTGCGCCGCCCGAGCGCTATCGGCCGACCATCCTTCCCGAGAAGCCCCGGCTTTCCCTGGATCTCGCCCGCGGGGAGATCCGCTCGATCGTCTGGGCCACGGGATATCGCCCGGACTACGGCTGGCTGCATGTGCCGGTGCTCGACCGCAAGGGCCAGCTCGTCCACGACGGCGGGGTGGTAGCCTCGCCCGGGCTCTACGTCATGGGCCTGCCGTTCATGCGACGCCGGAAATCGACCCTCATCGACGGCGCCGGCGCCGATGCTCGCGAGCTGGTGGAGCACCTGGTGCACCACCTCGCCGGCGACACGCGGCTGTTGCCGCGGATCGGCTGGCGATCCGCGGCCTGAGCTGCCTCAGTCCTCGTCCAGCTCCAGCTCGATGCGCCGGTTCGCCTCATACGCCTCCGGCGTATCGGCCGGATCCACCGGCCGGAACTCGCCGAAGGCCGTCGGCGCGATCCGCTCGGGTGGCACGCCGGCCTCGATCAGCACGTTGGTCACCGCCAGCGCTCGCGCCGCGGACAGCTCACGATTGGACGCGAAGCGGCGTCCGCCAACCCGCTGACGATCGGTATGACCGTCGACGCGTAGGAACCAGGGCGAATCGTCCGGCAGCGTGGAGAGTGCGGCGGCAATTGCGCGCCCGTACTCCAGCGCCTTCGCCCGGGCCGCGGGACTCAGGTTCGATGCGCCCGGCGCGAACGCCAGATCGCTCGGAAACACCAAGCGGCCATCGACAGCTTCCACAGCGCTGTCCGGACCGAGCGTCTCGGCCAGCGCCTTCATGAACATCTCGCCGGGTCCGGTCAGCTCGGCGAGGCGGCCCTCCAGTGCGAGATTGGTGGCCGCCAGCTCCTCGCCTCCGGCAACCAGCTCACGGCCGGTGCTGGTCAGCGCCGCGATCTGCTTGTCTCTTTCGGCCAGCTCCCGCTCGGCGGAGCTCAGGTCGTTGCGGACCGCCAGCAGCTCGGTCTTGGCGGCTTGGAGATCGCCCTGCAGCCTCTGCAGATCGCTCCGGCTCGTCGTGAGCTGGTCCGCGAGCGACGCCTCGTCCGCCTCGAGGGCCTCGTTGCCCGCCACCAGCTCCCGGGCGGCACTGTCAGCGCC
>JBFWWD010000162.1:0-13749 GCA_050246385.1 Geminicoccaceae bacterium | reverse complement strand
CGAGGGCTTCTCCTACTCGGATGCCCTGTCCGGCAAGAAGGACCAAGTCTGGGACTACGATCATCTCAACCACTACCTGACCAGCCCGAAGACCTACGCGCCGGGCACCAAGATGAGCTTTGCCGGCATCAGCAAGGATCAGGAGCGCGCCGACGTGATCGCCTATCTGCGGTCGCTCTCGGACAATCCGGCCCCCCTGCCCGGCAGCTGACGCCGGCCGCCGTGATGGCCGATGCTCCCTACCGGGAATTCGAAGGGCTGGCGCATCGGCTGGCCGACCGCGCCGGCGAGATCCAGCGGCGGTATTTCCGCAGCCCGGTCTCGGTCGAGACCAAGGCCGATGCGAGCCCGGTCACCATCGCCGACCGTGAGGCCGAGGCGGCGATGCGCGAGCTGATCGCCGCGTACTATCCCGAGCACGGCATCCTCGGCGAGGAGCATGGCCGCGAGCGGCTCGATGCCGAGTTCGTCTGGGTGCTCGATCCGATCGACGGCACCAAGTCGTTCATCACCGGGCGGCCGCTGTTCGGCACGCTGATCGCGCTGGCGCATCGCGGCCGGCCCGTGCTCGGAATGATCGACCAGTCGATCCTGCGCGAGCGGTGGGTCGGCTCGACCGGCACGGATAGCGTGCACAATGGCCGCCCGATCCGGGTGCGGTCGTGCCCGCGTCTCGAAGACGCGGTCCTGTTCGCGACCAGTCCGCTGATGTTCAAGGCGGGAGCCGAGAACAGCGCGTTCGACCGTGTCCAGAAGCGGGTCCATCTGCCGCTCTATGGCGGCGACTGCTATGCTTATGGCCTGCTCGCCATGGGGTTCGCCGATCTCGTGATCGAGGCCGGACTGCAGCCTTACGACTACATGGCGCTGGTGCCGGTGATCGAAGGTGCCGGCGGCGTGATCACGGACTGGCAGGGCAAGCCGCTCGATCTCGACTCGTCGGGCCAGGTGGTCGCGGGAGGCGACGAGCGGGTGCAGCGCGCCGCCCGCGATCTCCTCGCCGCTTCGGCCTGACGGATGTTCCGCTGACCTCTCCGCCCCGTATCGGAGGCCTAAGCCCATGCTGACCACCCGCCGCACGCTCGTCACCGGGCTGGGTGTGGCACTCCTGCTGCCGCGGGTGGCCGTCCGGGCGGCGACCTCGACGGCATCCCATGCGCTGTCCCTCTATGGGGACGTGAAGTATCCGCCCGGCTTCACCCACGTCGATTACGTCAATCCGGATGCCCCCAAGGGCGGGTCGGTGCGTTTCGGCGATCTCGGCACGTTCGACAACGTCAATCCCTTCATCCTGAAGGGCGTCTCGTTCGTGCGGTTCTCCAACTCCTTCATGAGCGGCGGCTCGCTGTTCGACAGCCTGATGGCGGGGTCGGCCGACGAGCCGAGCACGGCCTATGGGCTGATCGCCGAATCGGTCGAGCTCCCGGACGACCGGATGTCGATCACCTTCAACATCCGCGAGCAGGCGCGCTTCCACGACGGCTCGCCGATCACGGCGCAGGACGTGGTGTGGAGCCATCAGATCCTGACCAGCAAGGGCCACCCCGCCTATCGCGTGATGCTCGCGGACGTCGACAAGGTCGAGGCCGAGAGCGAGCGCCGCGTGACGTTCCGGTTCAAGAACAACACCGATCGCACCCTGCCGCTGACGGTGTCCGGCATCTCGGTGCTGCCGTCGAGGTGGTGGGAGGGCAAGGAGTTCGATCGGCCGTCCCTGGAGCCGCTGCTCGGCAGCGGGCCGTATCGCATGGCGGAGATCCAGCCCGGCCGCGCCATCATCTGGGAGCGGGTCAAGGACTACTGGGCGCAGGATCTGCCGATCGTCCGCGGTACGTCGAACTTCGACCGGATCCAGGTCGACTACTACCGCGACCACACCGTCATGCGCGAGGCGTTCAAGGCCGGGCTGATCGACGTGTTCGAGGAGAACACCGCGGCCGAGTGGCACAATGCCTACGACTTCCCGGCCGTGAAGCAGGGTCTGGTCGTGAAGCGGGAGGTCAAGCACGATGTCCCGCAGGGGATGCAGCGCTTCGTCTTCAACACCAGGCGGCCGCTGTTCCAGGACATCAGGGTGCGGCAGGCGCTGGGCTATGCCCTGGACTTTCAGTGGTACAACAAGACCTACTTCTACGATTCGTACAAGCGCTGCAAGAGCTACTGGAACAATTGCGATCTCGGCTCCAGCGGTCTGCCCGAGGGTGACGAGCTGGCGCTGCTCGACCGTTATCGCGGTCGCGTGCCGGAGACCGTCTTCACCCAGGTGTTCGACCCACCCGACTATCCGGACCCTGCCGCATTCCGCGAGGGACTGCGCACGGCGTTCGGGCTCCTCAAGGCGGCGGGCTGGAGCTACCAGGACAACCGCCTGGTCAACGACGCGACCGGCCAGCCGTTCGAGTTCGAGTTCATGAGCGACGAGCCCCGGCTGGAGCGGGTGATCCTGCCGTTTCTGCAGAATTTGCAGCGGCTCGGCATCAAAGGCACGATCCGCAGCGTCGATGCGGCCCAGGCCGACATCCGCACCCGCGAATACGACTATGACATGTTGAGCGTGAACTTCGGCGCCTCGCTGAATCCGGGCGCGGAGCTGCGGCAGATGTATTCGAGCGCTGCCGCCGACACGCCCGGCAGCTCGAACCTGTCGGGCATCAAGGACCCGGTAGTGGACGAGCTGATCGAGCTCGTGGTGAACTCCGACACCCGCCCGGAGCTGGTCACCCGCGTCCGGGCGCTGGACCGGGTGCTCCTGCACGGTCACTATGGTGTGCCGAACTGGTATCAGGACAGATACCGGGTAGCCTTTTGGAACGAGTTCGGCATCCCGGAGATCCAGCCCAAATATGTCTCCATGCCGGCCGGGTCCGTGCCGATGTGGTGGATCGACTCGGGCAAGGCGGGCCGCCTGGCGCAAGGCAGGGGACAGGCCACGCAGCCCTGATCAGCCGACATGTGGGCCTATCTCGCGCGACGGCTGCTGCTCGTGATCCCGACCCTGCTCGGGATCATGGTGATCAACTTCGTCATCGTGCAGGCGGCCCCGGGCGGCCCCGTGGACCAGACCCTGGCGCAGATCCGTGGCGCCGGCGGCGGCGCCCTCGACCGCGTCACCGGCGGCGCCACCGGTGATGTGGGCACCACCCGCGCCTCGCGGGGAATCGAGCCCGAGCTGATCGAGCAGCTCAAAAAGCTCTACGGCTTCGACCAGCCGGCCCATGTACGCTTCTTCGACATGCTGCGCCGCTTTGCGACCTTCGATTTTGGCGAGAGCTTCTTCCGGGGCAGGCCGGTGATCGACCTGATCATCGAGCGGCTGCCGGTGTCGGTCTCGCTCGGCTTGTGGGCGACCCTGATCACCTATCTGGTCTCGATCCCGCTTGGCATCCGCAAGGCGGTGCGCGACGGCAGCCGCTTCGATCTGTGGACCAGTACGGTCATCTCGGTCGGCAATGCGGTGCCGGGCTTCCTGTTCGCGGTGCTGCTGATCGTGCTGGTCGCCGGCGGCAGCTATTTCCAGTGGTTCCCCCTGCGCGGCCTCGTCTCGAGCGACTGGGCGCAGCTGAGCTGGTGGCAGAAGATCGCCGACTATTTCTGGCACCTGGCATTGCCGTTGCTGTCGCTGGTGGTCGGCACGTTCGCCTCGCTGACCCTGCTCACCAAGAACTCGTTCCTCGAGGAGATCGGCAAGCAGTACGTGCTCACCGCCCGGGCGAAGGGGCTGGACGAGCGCCGCGTTCTCTACGGCCACGTCTTCCGCAACGCGATGTTGATCGTGATCGCGGGCTTCCCGGCGGCGTTCATCGGCGTCCTGATCACCGGCAGCCTGCTGACCGAGATCATCTTCTCGCTCGATGGCCTGGGTCTGCTGGGCTACGAGGCCGCGATCCAGCGCGACTACCCGATCGTCTTCGCGACGCTCTACATCTACACGCTGCTCGCGTTGGTGTTGAAGATCGTCTCCGATCTGACCTACACGCTGGTCGATCCCCGGATCGACTTCGAGACCAGATGAGCGGCGCCTCGGTCGCACCGCCTCCGAAGCGCGTGAGCCTCCTTGGCATCCCGCTGCCGCTGGGCACGCTCGGGCGACGGCGGCTCGCCAACTTCAAGGCCAATCGCCGTGGCCATGTCTCGCTCTGGCTGTTCGCCGTCCTGTTCCTGCTCAGCCTGTGCGCGGAGCTGATCGCCAACGATCGCCCGCTTCTGGTCCGCTATCAGGGCTCGCTCTATCTCCCGATCTTCGTCACCTATCCGGAGACCGACTTCGGCGGCTTCCTGCCCACCGAGACCGACTATCGCGACCCCTTCGTGCTGGAGACGATCGAGACCGACGGCTGGGTGCTCTGGCCGCCGATCCCCTACCGCTACGACACCATCATCCGCGATCTCGGCCAGCCGGCACCCTCGCCGCCGAGCCGGCGCAACTGGCTGGGCACGGACGACCAGGCGCGCGACGTGGCGGCACGTCTGATCTACGGCTTTCGCATCTCGGTCCTGTTCGGCCTCGTGCTGACGATCCTGTCCTCGATCATCGGCGTGACGGCGGGGCTCGCGCAGGGCTTCTTCGGCGGCTGGGTCGATTTGATCGCGCAGCGCTTGATCGAGATCTGGGGCGGCCTGCCGACCCTGTTCCTGCTGATCATCCTTTCCAGCATCATCGTGCCCAACTTCTGGTGGCTCCTGGGGCTGATGCTGCTCGTGTCCTGGACCACGCTGGTCGACCTCGTGCGCGCGGAGACCCTGCGCGCCCGCAATTTCGACTTCGTCCGCGCCGCGCGGGCCCTGGGCGCCGGCAACCTCGCCATCATGTGGCGCCACGTCCTGCCCAACGCCCTGGTCTCGACGCTGACCTTCATGCCGTTCATCCTGATCGGCTCGGTCACCACGCTGACGGCGCTCGATTTCCTGGGCTTCGGGCTGCCGCCGGGATCGCCCTCGCTGGGCGAGCTGCTGTCGCAGGGCAAGAACAACCTGACCGCACCCTGGCTCGGGTTCTCGGGGTTCATCGCCGTGTCCGTGATGCTCTCCTTGCTGATCTTCATCGGCGAGGCGGTTCGCGACGCCTTCGACCCGCGCCGGACCTTCCGCTGATGGCGCTGCTCGAGGTCAGCGGTCTGAGCGTGTCGTTCGCGGGCGCCGGCCGGCCGGTCGAGGCGGTGCGCGGAGTCTCGTTCGCGCTCGATCGCGGCGAGACGCTGGCGATCGTCGGCGAGAGCGGCTCGGGCAAGTCGGTCACCGCACTGTCGATCCTGCAGCTCCTGCCCGAGCCTGCCGCGACCTATCCGTCCGGCAGCATCCGCTTCGACGGCGAGGAGCTGGTCGGGCGTGAGGAGCGGCTTCTGCGCGCGATCCGTGGCGCGCGGATCGGCATGATCTTCCAGGAGCCGATGACCTCGCTCAATCCGCTCCACACGGTCGAGCGGCAGATCGGCGAGGTGCTCCTGATCCATCGTCGGATGAAAGGCGACGACGCGCGCAGGCGCGTGCTGGAGCTTCTGCGTCTGGTCGGCATCCCGGAGCCGGAAACGCGGCTCGCTTCGTTCCCGCACCAGCTCTCCGGCGGGCAGCGGCAGCGCGTGATGATCGCGATGGCGCTCGCCAACGACCCGGACCTGCTGATCGCTGACGAGCCGACCACGGCGCTGGACGTCACCATCCAGGCGCAGATCCTCCAGCTAATGAAGGATCTCCAGTCCCGGCTCGGCATGGCGATCCTGTTCATCACCCACGACCTGACCATCGTCCGGCGCCTCGCCGACCGGGTGTGCGTGATGACCAGGGGCGAGATCGTCGAGCAGGGACCGGTGGCCGAGGTGTTCGAGCGGCCGCGGCACGTCTACACCCGCAGGCTGCTCGCGGCGGCACCCAAGGGCGAGCCGGCGCCCGTCGATCCCGGGGCGGCGGTGCTGCTCACGGCCGACGATCTCAAGGTCCATTTCCCGATCCAGCGCGGGCTGTTCCGCAAGGTGGTCGGCCACGTCAAGGCGGTCGACGGCGTGTCGATCGAGATACGGGCCGGGCAGACCGTGGGCCTCGTCGGCGAGAGCGGCTCGGGCAAGACCACCCTGGGCATGGCGCTCCTGCGCCTGATCCCGAGCCAGGGCCCGGTCGAGCTCGAGGGCCGCCCGCTGCAGGGTCTTTCCTGGCACGAGCTCCGCCCGCTGCGGCGGGAGATGCAGATCGTGTTCCAGGATCCGTTCGGCAGTCTGAGCCCGCGCCTGTCGGTGGGCCAGATCGTCGCGGAAGGTCTGGAGATCCATGGGATCGGAAACGATGCGGCGGAGCGGCGGGCCATGGTCGCCGCCATCCTGGAGGAGGTCGGGCTCGATCCCGGCGACCAGGACCGCTACCCGCACGAATTCTCCGGCGGACA
Organism: Geminicoccaceae bacterium; assembly: GCA_050246385.1. Classification (GTDB taxonomy): domain Bacteria; phylum Pseudomonadota; class Alphaproteobacteria; order Geminicoccales; family Geminicoccaceae; genus Benzoatithermus. The sequence continues at coordinate 7,376 of JBFWWD010000162.1, read as the reverse complement.
GCGGCAACGCATCTCGATCGCGCGCGCCATGGTCCTGCGGCCGCGTCTCGTCGTCCTCGACGAGCCGACCTCGGCTCTCGACATGTCGGTGCAGGCCCAGATCATCGATCTCCTGCGCGACCTGCAGCGCCGCCACGGGCTCGCCTACCTGTTCATCAGCCATGATCTGCGGGTGATCCGCGCCATGAGCCACGAGGTGGTGGTGATGAAGGACGGGGTGGTGGTCGAGCGCGGCCGGACCGAGCAGATCTTCGCGGCACCGCGGCAGGCCTACACCCGGGCTCTGATGGCGGCGGCGTTCCGGATCGAGACGGTGCAGACAGGGGCGGTCGCGCTCTGAGCCGGGATCAGGCCGCCCGCGGTTTTCTCCCCAATGCCAGTCTTTCTTCGCGCCGTGCTCTCCGCAGGGTCAGATCGCAATGCGGCTCAGAGGGGGATTCGACGCCTCACTTGCGCGTATCGCCTCGCTGCGGAAGCGGCGTGGCCGGCACGGCCGGCGCCTCGCGGAAATAGTCGCTGCGGCGCCAGCGCTCGACGCCGAAGCGGACCAGGACCGCGATCACGGCGGCCACGGGCGTGGCGAGGAAGGTGCCGACCAAGCCGAACAGGGCGGTGCCGGCGAGGACGGCGAAGATCACCCAGACCTCGTGCAGGCGGATGCGCGAGCCGACCACCCTGGGTGTCAGGAAGTTGCCCTCGATGAACTGGCCGACGGCGAACACGGCCGTCACCAGCAGGACGGGGACGAGGGCGCCGAACTGGAAGATCGCAACGGTCAGGCCGACGGCGACGCCCACGAACATGCCGACATAGGGGATGAAGGAGAAGAGGCCCGTGAGCACGCCGATGATGGCACCGTAGTCGAGCCCGACCAGGACGAGGCCGGTGCCGTAGAACAGGGCGAGGAAGCTGCAGACCATGCCCTGACCACGCAGGAAGCCGGCCAGCACCTGGTCGATCTCCCGCGCCAGCCGGCGGGCGACCGGCCGATGTCGGGGCGGAACGACGCTGCGCAGGGCCGCCACCAGCCGGTCCCAGTCGCGCAGCAGGTAAAAGGTCACGATCGGCGTGATGAACACCAGCGAGACCAGGTTCAACACGACCAGGCTGGACTGGACCACGTTGGTCACCGCGGTGCCGACATAGCTGAGCGCGCGCTCGGCGAAGCTCGAGGCGAGGCCCTGGACCGAGCCGCCCTCGACCACGTTCTCGCGCTCCAGCCGCTCGACCAGATGCAGGATGCGGGTGCGCAGCTCGTCGAAATAGCCGGGCAGCTTTCCTGCCAGCCCCACCGCCTGGTCGATCGCCACCGGCAGGAGGACCAGGAGCAGGGTGGCGAGGCCGGCGAAGAACAGGCCGGTGATGAGCAGCGTCGCCACGCCGCGCCGGAAGCCGTGGCGTTCCAGCCAATCGGCGAGGGGGTCGAGGATGTAGGCGGCGGCGATGCCGACGACGAAGGGTAGGAGGATGCCGCTGAGCAGCCACAGGGCGAGCAGCACCGCCAGGGCCGCCACGCCCCAGATCGCCGCAGTACGCCAGCCCTGGCCCAAGACGTCATCCCTCTCACCGCGGCCGAGACACTGGGAACGAACCGCCACCGGGTCAACCGGGACCGCTTCCCCGAGGAGGGTGAAGCGGATAAACGGCACTCTCGCCGGCGCGGGAGATGATCATGCGCGTGCTCAAGGTGCTGCTCTGGATCGTGGCGTTCCTCGCCGTGGGGGCCGTCGGCTTCTTCGTCGGTGGCGCCGGCGGAGCCGCGGTCGGGGCGTTGGGCGGCGGCATCGGCGGTACGCTGATGGGCGCCTGCACGGCGGCGCAGGTCGGCGTCGAGAAGGGTATCCTCACGCCGGAGCAGCAGACGGCGCTGATCGACGCCACGGCCGACAGCCTTCGCGCCACCTATGCCGACCTGCTGCAGCAGCTGCAGCTGCCGGAGGACGAGCGGCTGACAGCCGCCAACTGCCCGCGGCTGATCGAGCGCTTCAAGCCGCAGCGACCGGCCTCGTAGGATGAGCTGGGCGGCGCTGCTCGCATTCTGGGGCGCTTTCGCGCTGGCGCTGATGAGCCCCGGCCCGAATTTCGCGCTGATGCTGCGGATCGGGCTCGCCTCCGGTCGCGCCGCCGCCCTGCGCACCACCCTCGGCATCGCGGTCGGCGAGGCGGTGTGGGGCTTCGCCGCCCTGTTCGGGGTCGCCGCCCTGGCGCTGCGCTATCCGATGCTGGCGACGGCGATCCGCTGGGCGGGAGGGATGTTTCTGCTCTGGCTCGCCTGGGGTGCCTTGCGGTCGGCGTGGCGGGGTCCGGGCCTCGCGGGCGAGCCTGCGACGGACGACGCCGGCGGCGGATTCTGGACCGGCCTGGCGCTCATGCTCCTGAACGCCAAGGCGGGCTTCTTCTGGGTGTCGCTCACGGGTGTGCTGCTCGGTGCCGAGCTTCCGGCCGGTGCCGTGCTCCTCACGGTCGCGGTGTGCGTGCTGCTCTCCCTGCTCTGGCACGGCCTGCTCGCGCTGGCCTTCTCCGGGCGGCGCGTCACCCGTCTCTACGCCCGCCTGCAGCGCGGCATCGAGGGCGTGCTCGGCGCAGCACTGGCGGCGCTCGGGCTGCGGCTGCTCGCGGCGAGCTGAGCTCAGCGCCGACGCTCCAGCCGGCCGTGATCGAGACGCAGCTCGACCGCGCAGGCCTCGATCAATGCGGGATCGTGCGTGACGGCCAGGAACGTGGCGCCGCCCTTGCGCGCCTCGCTCAGCAGCAGGTCGATCACCGCGTCCCCGCTCTTCGCGTCCAGGCTCGCGGTCGGCTCGTCGGCAACGAGGATCTCGGGCTCGTGCAGCAGGGCACGGGCGATGGCCACGCGCTGCTGCTCGCCGCGGGAGAGATCGGTGACCTGCCGATTCTCGCTCGGCACGGCGAAGGCGGCGAGCAGCGCTTCCGCGCGGGCTTTGGCCGCCGCTGTCGGAGCCCAGCCGGCGAACCAGCAGGTCACCAGGACGTTGCCCAGAATCGACAGGCCCGGGATCAGGTGGAAGTCCTGGAACACGAAGCCGACGCGCTCGCGCCGCCAGCCGTCGCGCTCCCGTTCGGAAAGTCGGGCCAGGTCGGTGTCGCCCCAGGCGACCGAGCCGCTCTGCACGCGCTCGATGCCGGTGAGCAGATAGGCGAGCGTGGTCTTGCCCGAGCCCGACGCGCCGGTGATCGCGACCGTCGCGCCGGCCGGCAGCTCGAGCCGGTCGAGATCGACCACCGCCTGGTTGCCGCCATAGGCGTGTCTGAGGCCGGCCGCGATCAGCGCCGGCGCCGGTTGCGTCATCGGGCAACTCCTCCGTGGGCATGCAGGCTCAGTAGGGCGTGCCCGCGGCGCGTGCGGCCTGCAGCGCCCGGGCGAACCATTCGAGCTCGTCGAGGAAGCGCTGCACGCGCCTGTCGTAGGAAGGATCGAGCGCGGTGCCGTCCTCGTCGAATGCGGTCTGGATTTTGGGGATCGGGAACAGGGACGGGATCGTGACGGTGCCGAGCTCGGCCAGGGTCATGCGCAGCTGCATCGCCGCGCGTACGCCGCCGAACGAGCCGCCCGAGTAGCAGACGATGGCGGAGGGGCGAAAGAAATACTCCTCCAGGAAGTGGTCCAGCAGGTTCTTCAGCGCCGGCGGGATGCCGTGGTTGTACTCGCCGCTGATGATGACAAAGCCGTCGGCGGCCCGGTACAGCTCCGCCAGCCGGCGCAGCTCCGGCGGCGCCGCGTCGGGCGGGTACTCCTTGTACATCCGGTCGAGCAGTGGCAACCGGACCTCCAGCGGGTCGACCAGGGTGGCGGCATGCCCGCGGCTCTCGAGCTGGCGGAGCATGAACCGGGCCGCCCGGATGCCCTGCCGCTCGGAGCGGACAGAGCCATAGAGAACGGCGAACTGGAGCGACATGAGGCGATCCTCTCCGAGCTGCGGTCCGGCGTGACACGCCGCTGCAACCTAGGCCGCGACCACGTCGGGGCAACACGGTGAATCCCTGGCCGCTCGTGCTCGCGGACCTCAGCCGCAATCGGGTCGGGGCGGTCGCGGTGGTGCTGCTCGTGGCATTGGCCGTCGCGCTGGGCGTGGCGGTGTCGGCGCAGGATCGCGCCCTGCGCCTGGGCAGCGCGCGCGCCGCGGACAAGGTCTCGCTGTTCGTCGGAGCGCCCGGCAGCGAGACGCAGCTCGTCCTGAGTGCTGTCTATCTCCAGGCGGCGGCGATCGGGCTGGTACCGCCCGAGGTGCTGGAGGAGCTAGGCCAGGAGCGGACGGTGAAGCTCGCCTCGCCGATCGGCTTCGGCGACAGCTGGCGCGGTCATCCCGTCGTCGGCGTCACGCCGCAGCTCCTGACCCACCTTGCCGGGGGGGCGCTGCCGGAGGGTCGTGCCTTCGGCGTGCTCGACGAGGTCGTCATCGGGGCTGACGTGCCATTGCCGATCGGCACGCAGTTCCAGCCCACCCACGGCATGATCGCGATCGAGGGCGAGCATGACGAGCACGAGCTCGGCTACCGCACCGTCGGCCGCATGCCCCGCCTCGGCAGCCCGTGGGACCGGGCGATCCTGGCGCCGATCGAGGCGGTGTGGTGGGTGCACTCGCTGCCGATCGGGCATGCGATCGACGACCAGCGGCTCTATCCCAACGGCCCCGACGCCGCCCCGGACTGGACTGCGATCCCCCTGGGACCGCCCTGGGATCGGGACGAGCTGACCGGCGTGCCCGCGATCGTGGTCGAGCCGGCCACGTTCGCGGCCGCCTATGCGCTACGCCAGCAGTATCGCAGCCGCGACGGCACCATGGCCGTGTTCCCGGCGGAGGTGCTGATCAAGCTCTACAGCCTGTTGGGAGACGTCCGCGACCTGCTCGCCATGGTCTCGATCCTGACCCAGATGCTGGTGATCGGTGCGGTGCTCCTCGCCGTGCTCGCGAGCCTGTCGCAGCGCCGGCGGCTGATCGCGGTGCTGCGCGCGCTCGGCGCCTCCCGGCGGTTCATCTTCGCGACGGTCTGGCTGAGCGTCGCCGTGATGCTGACGGCGGGCTCGGTGCTCGGCCTCCTGCTCGGCTATGGCGCCGCACTCGCGCTGGCGCAGGTGTTCGCGGCCGAGACGGCAGTATCATTGCCGGTGGCGCTGTCCGGCAAGGAGTTGGAGCTGGTCGTCACCATCATCGTCATCGGACTGTGCCTCGCCACGATTCCCGCGCTGCTCGCCTATCGAGGCTCGGTGGCCGCCGGCCTGCGGAGCTGAGCGATCAGACGAGCCGCTTCTCGGTGATGATCAGCTCGGGCGAGTCCGGATCGCGCCGGCGGGTGAAGCCCAGATGCTGTGCCAGGCCCAGCATGCCGTCGTTCTCGGCCAGGACCGTGCCCCAGATCTCCTCGAGGCCGCGGGCCCGGGCATAGTCCAGCACCCGTTCGAAGCAGATGCGGCCGAGCCCGAGGCCCTGCTTGTCGGAGCGGATCGTGACCGAGTACTCCGCGCGGCGGTTGTCGGCATCGGCGGCGATGCGCGCGCCGCCCCAGAGCTGCTCGGGATCCTCGGGATCGAGCGCGACGAGCACCATCTCCCGGTCGTAGTCGATCTGGGTCATGCGGGCCGCGAGCTCGTCGGAGAGCCCGCTGACCGACGAGAACAGCCGCCGCCGCCGGTCCTCCGGCGTGAGGCTGCCGAACAGCTGCTGTAGCCTCGGCGCGTCGTCGGGGCGAATCGGCCGCAGCCGGATCGGTCGACCGTCGCGCAGGGTCGCGGTCTGCTCAAGCTCGCGCGGATAGGGCCGCACCGCCAGCGGTGACCTGCCCTCCGCGCCGGGCCGGACCAGCTCGACATGGGCGTCGAGCACGACCTGACGGCCCGCGCTCACCAGGAGGGGGTCGATGGCCAGCCGGCGAATCGACGGCTGCTCCACCACCAGCTCCGACAGGCGCACGAGCGCCTCGACGACGCCCTCGAGAATGGCTCCGTCCTGGCCCTGCTGCGAGAGGAAGCGGCCGAGCGGCGTCTCGTCGACCATCGCGTGGGCCAGAGCCGAGTCCAACGGGGGGAGGAGATAGACGATCGCCGTGGCGCTCGCGCGCAATGCGGCATGGCCGAGGAGCAGCACCGGGCCGAAGGTCGGGTCGATCTCGACGCCGAGATAGAGCTCGATAGGCCTGAGCGAGCGCTCCATGCGCTGGACCAGGAAGCCGTCGATCGCCGCATCCGGCACGGCCGCGCGCACCTGGTTCAGCATGTGCCGGCCCCGGCGCATCAGCGACGCGTCGTCGATAATGTCCAGCGCGACACCGCCGACGGAGCTCTTCTGCACCAGGCGCGGGCTGACGATCTTGAGCGCTACCGGATAGCCGAGCTCCGCGGCGGCAGCGGCGGCGGCATCGAGATCTGGGGCGAGGCGGGTCGGCACGCTCGCGATCCCGTAGGCGTCGAGCAGGGCCATGCCCTCGCACTCGCTCAACGCCTGGCGGTTCTCGCGCGACGCCACCGCGATGGTCCGGCTCACGGCGTCGACGGCGGCCTCGCGTCCGTAGCCACGGGAGGCCGGGACCTGGTGCAGCAGGAACTGCCGGCGCTCATGCTGGACCCGATAGAGAAAGGCCCGGACTGCCGCCTCCGGGGTGGTGAAGGCGGGAATCGCGGCGCCCTCGAAGGTCGGCCGCGCCATGTCCGCGGCGGTCCCCCCGAGCCAGGCCGCGAGCACTGGCCGCTGTGTGCCACGTGGCTTCTTCCGGTCCGTCACCGCGGCGACCTCGGCGGCGACAGCGGCAGGGTCGATGCCCGCGGATCGCCCGTGGATGACGATGATGCCGTCGACCTCCGGCGTCTCGAGCAGCACGGCCAGCGCGGCCCCGTACGCCACAGCGTCGGCGTCCGGGCCGAGGTCGACCGAGCTTGCCAGCGATGCCACCTCGCCGACCGCTCCGGCGATCGCGCCGAGCAGGCGCGCGCCGGGCGCCACCAGCTGGCCGCCACCGGCGACCAGCGCGTCGGCGGCGAACTCGCCGGGGCCATGCCCGTTCGTCAGCAGGGCGAGGCGACCCTTGCGCAAGCCATGGCCGCGCCGGGCCGCGCCGGCGCCGAGGCTGGCGGCTGCCGCGAACAGCTCCTCCATCGACCCGACCCGGACGAGACCGGCGCGGGCGAACGCCGCGTCGTAGACCTGGTCCCGATGCAGGCGGAGGCCGAAGCCTTGCCGCCGTGCCGCCGGCTGGCCGAGCTGCCGTCCGGCCTTCAGCACCAGCACGGGCTTCATCCGTGCCGCCGCCCGCGCCGCCGACATGAAGCGGCGGGCGTCGGCGATGCCTTCGAGGTGAACGAGTATGGCCCGCGCCGACAGCTGCAGGGCCAGGTAGTCGAGCACGTCGCCGAGCTCGCTCTC
>JBFWWD010000161.1:0-13753 GCA_050246385.1 Geminicoccaceae bacterium | reverse complement strand
CCCGGAGCTGGCGCCGAGCATCATCGAGCCGCTCAAGATGCAGGGCGTCGAGGGCATGGGTGAAATGGGCATGCTGGTGCGCCTGAAGATGATGACCAAGCCAGGGCAGCAATTCGCGGTGCGGCGCCGGGCCTATTCGATGCTCAAGCAGCGGCTCGCCGAGAACGGCATCCGGATCGCGACCCCCACCGTCCAGGTGGCGAGTGGCGAGGCCGGCGCAGCAGCGAAGGCAGCTCTGGACGCGATGCAAAAGCCGGCAGCATAGGCGAGCGGTCGGCAAACGGCGGGCAGGAGCAACGGCATGACAGTCAGAGTTGCGTTGACCCTGTTGTTGCTTCTGCTGCTGCCCACCGGTTTCGCGTCGGCACAGGGCACGACGCCGCCGGCGGACGTGCAGCAGCTGATCGAGCTGCTCCGCAAGCCGGATGTCCAGGCATGGCTCGCGCAACCCCATGGGCCGGCGCCGGTCGCGCCCAACGACGCGGCCGACAATATGTCGAGCAATGTCTCGAGCGCGTTCCGCCACTGGCTAGCGGACACCCGTACCCATCTCGTCACCATCCGCGACAATCTCGGTGCCATCCCGGGCGAGCTGGCGTGGATCGGCCGGCTGATCAGCGCCGAGCTCAAGCAGGAAGGCCTGTGGCGCATCCTGTTTCTCGCCGGCTCGCTGCTCGTCCTGGGCTACGGCATCCAGAAGGCCTACTGGGCTCTGACCCGCAGCTGGCGCAAGCATGTGCTGGCGATGCCGCACGACACGGTCAACCAGCGGCTCGCGGTCGTAGGCCTGCGCCTCGGCTACAACCTGCTGTGGCTCGCGAGCTTCGCCTTCAGCAGCCTGGGAGCGTTTCTCCTCTTCAATTGGCCACCTCTGCTGAAAACCGTGCTGACGGCCCTGTTCCTGATCATCGTCGTGGCAGGGCTCTGGGCGGTGCTGCTGCGCTTCCTCCTGTCACCGCACAGCGCCCGGCTGCGCGTCTATCCGATCGACGACGCCTCCGCCCGGCACTGGCAGCACTGGAGCGTCGTCCTCCTGAGCTGGTTCTTCGGTGGCTGGGTCGCCATGCAGGTTCTTCGCGACTTCGACATGGACCATTCCATGCGCGAGCCGATCGCCTATGGCCTGGGCTTCGTCCTGCTGATCCTGGGTCTCGTCGCGCTCTGGCGCCGACCCGCGATGATGCGTCAAACGCAGCCAGAGCACCGACATGCCAAGGCCGTGACGGTCGCTGTGTCGATCCTGGTCGCGCTGCTCTGGCTGATCTGGGTGTTCGGCTCGAACAAGCTGTTCTGGACACTGCTGGTGGTGGCGGCCCTGCCCGCTGCCGTCCGGTTCGTCGATCAGGCGGTCGATCACATCCTCACGCCGCCCGGCGCGCCGACGACCAAGGGCCCACCGAGCGTCGTCGCCGCCGCCCTCGAGCGCGGCGCCCGGGTGTTCATGATCGTGTTCGCCATCTGGCTGCTGGCGTGGGGCTGGGGCATCGACCTGGACACCCTCGCCGCCAGCGACACCACCGCGACGCGCCTGCTGCGCGGCGTGCTGAACGCGATCGTCATCCTGCTGGTGGCCGATTTCGCCTGGCACGTCGTGCGCACCGTGATCGACCGGCACGTCCATGCGGCCCAGCCCACCGTGGAGACCACGGATCCCGACGAGATCAGCCGCCGCTCACGCATCCGCACGCTGCTGCCAATCCTGCGCAACATCCTGATGATCGTGTTCGCGGCGATGGCGGTGCTGATGGCCCTCTCGGCCATGGGGGTGCAGATAGCACCACTGATCGCCGGTGCCGGCGTGATCGGCGTCGCGGTCGGCTTCGGCTCGCAGACGCTCGTGAAGGACGTGATCTCGGGCGTCTTCTTCCTGCTCGACGACGCATTCCGGGTCGGCGAGTACATCGTCAGCAGCAGCTACAAGGGCACGGTCGAGAGCTTCTCGCTGCGCTCAATCAAGCTGCGCCACCATCGCGGCTCCCTCTACACGGTGCCGTTCGGCTCGCTGGGTGCGGTCCAGAACATGAGCCGGGACTGGGTGATCGACAAGCAAGTGATCACTGTCCCATTCGACACCGACCTCGATCTGGTGAAGAGGATCGTCAAGCAGATCGGCAAGGATCTCTTGGCCGACCCCGCCGTGGGGCCTGACATCCTCGAGACGCTGAAGATGCAGGGCGTGGACTCGGTGAGCGAGCTCGGGATGCAGGTCCGCCTCAAGATGATGACCAAGCCCACCAAGCAGTTCGTGCCGCGCCGGCGCGCCTATGCCATGATCAAGAAGGCATTCGCCGAGAACGGCATCAAGTTCGCCTTCCCGACCGTGCAGGTCGCCGAAGGCGCTGTAGCACCGGCGGTTGCCCAGGCGGCGCTGGAAGCGCTGCACAAGCCCGCCGCCTGAGCGCGGTCAGCCCGAGCAGATCCCCGCGCGCGGGAACTGCCACTCGTCGCATGCGCGGCCGTCCGGGAAACGGCAGACGCCCCGCCAGCCGCCCGGCTCCTGGACGATCTCCGACTTGCCGCCCTGCTCGACGCAGTGACGCGCGGCTGGATTGGGCAGAGCGGGAGCTTCGGTCGATTCGGCAGCACCACCGCAGGCGGCGAGCAAAGCCAGGAGCGGCAGGCCGCGAAGCCACGCGGGTCTTGCGGTTGCCCTCCGGGCCGGGACGAGGATCAGGCAGCGCGCGATGCCGGCCAGATCGCTGTGTGCCATGGCAGTGTAGCCCGCACGCGTGGCCAACGCGGTCACATCGGCCAACTGATCGTGCCCGAGTTCGAGGATGACGATCCCCTCGGTTGCCAGAAGCCGCGGCAGCCCGCCCAGGATGGCACGATAGGCGTCGAGCCCGTCGGCGCCGCCATCCAGGGCAAGGCGCGGCTCGTAACAGGCAACCTCGGGCTGAAGGGTCGCGATCTCGGCCGAGCGGATGTAAGGCGGATTGCTGACGACGAGATCGAACGGGCCGGCCACACCCGAGGCCCAGCTCGTCGCCACCAGCTCCAGGCGATCCGCCACGCCCAACCGCTGGGCATTGCCTGCAGCGCAGGTCAGGGCGGCCGGGGACAGGTCCGTGCCGACGCCACTGGCCTCGCGGTAGTGGTGCAGCAGGGTCAGCAGCAGGCAGCCGGTGCCGACGCCGATGTCGAGCAGCCGCAGGGGCCGACTCTGGTCCTGGAATCTGGCGATGGCGGCCTCGATCAAAGTCTCGCTGTCGGCGCGTGGCACGAGGACACCCGGCGCTGCCGCGAAATCGAGGCTCCAGAACTCGACCGAGCCCAGGATGTAGGCCATGGGTTCCCGATGCGCCCGGCGCGCGATCCAGGCCCGATAGTGCGCCTCCGTGTCCGCGCCGACCTTCCAACCGTCCGAGGTCAGCAGCGCGCTGCGGTCCAGGCCGGTTGCTGCTTCGAGCAGGATGCGCGCTTCCCTCCTTGGCTGCTCGATCGCCGCCGCGGCGAGTGCCGCCCTCCCTTCACGCAGCAGGAGCGCGACGGTGGTCAACCCGCCTCGGCCAGCAGCGCGGCCTGCTCCTCGTGGATCAGCGGCTCGATCACCTCGTCCAGAGCCTCGCCCCCGATCACCTGGTCGAGCTTGTAGAGGCTCAGATTGATCCGATGGTCGGTGAGCCGATTCTGCGGGAAGTTGTAGGTGCGGATGCGCTCCGAGCGGTCTCCCGAGCCGACCTGCCCCTTGCGGCTCGCGGCGCGCTCGGAGGCTTTCGCCTCGCGCTCCTGCTCGTAGAGCCGCGCCTTGAGGATCTTCAGCGCCTTGGCCTTGTTCTTGTGCTGGGATTTCTCGTCCTGAATGGCAACCACGAGCCCGCTCGGCAGATGGGTGATGCGGACCGCACTCTCGGTCCGGTTCACATGCTGGCCGCCGGCGCCGCTGGCGCGATAGACGTCGATCCGCAGATCCTTGTCGTCGACATCGATATCGACATCCTCGGCCTCGGGCAGTACGGCCACGGTGGCGGCCGAGGTGTGGATCCGACCGCTGCCCTCGGTCACCGGCACCCGCTGAACGCGATGCACGCCCGCCTCGTACTTCAGCCGCGCGAATACACCCCGCCCCGTTACGTCCGCGACAATCTCCTTGAGGCCGCCGAGGTCGCTCTCGCTCACGGACAGGACCTCGCAGCGCCAGCCCTTGAGGTCAGCGTAGCGCTGATACATGCGGAACAGGTCGCCGGCGAACAGCGCCGCCTCGTCACCGCCGGTCCCAGCCCGGATCTCGAGGATGGCGCTCTTCTCGTCGTCGGCATCCTTCGGCAGGAGCATCAGCCGAACCTGATGCTCGAGTTCGGGCAGCCGGCCCTCCAGTTCCTGCCGCTCCTGCTCCGCCAGCTCGCGCATCTCCGGGTCGGTGGCGAGCTGCTCCACTTCGGCGAGCTCCCGCTTCGCGGCCTGATAGGCCTCGATCGCTTCCACCACCGGGCCGAGCTCGGAGAACTCCTTGGCGAGCCGCGCATACTCGCTCGGCTGGACCTCCGCGAGCAGCGCCTGCAGCTCGTCGCGACGAGCGAGGATCTGGCCCAGGCGATCGTCGAGCCCTGCCACCGTCAGGATCCGAGCCGTGCCGCAAGCATTTCCTGGCTCAGCTCCTCCTCCGTGCCGGCATCCAGATCCCGAAGCTTCACGACGCCGCGGGCGAGCTCGTCCGGGCCGATCGACACGGCCCAGCGGGCACCGAGCCGGTCCGCGCGCTTCATCCGCTGGCCAGGCTTGCCTTTGAAGGCGAGATCGACGGTGACACCGGCACGGCGCAAGTCGTGGGCGAGCACACTCACCTGCTTCTCGGCCTCGGGACCGATCGGCACGATGGCCACCGGCCGCGCGGTTGCAGGCGGTGCGCCGGCAAGCATCGCCAGACGCTCGATGCCCGCCGCCCAACCGACGCCAGGCAGGTCCGGCCCACCCATCTCCTTCATCAGACCGTCATAGCGGCCACCGGCCATGACCGCCCCCTGCGCGCCGAGGGCCGTGGTGACGAACTCGAACGCGGTGTGGGTATAGTAGTCGAGACCGCGCACCAGGCGTGGGCTGAGCCGGAACTCGATGCCCAGACTTGCGAGACCGTCCTGGACCCGGGCGAAGAAGTCACGGCTGGCCTGATTCAGGTGCTCGTGCAGCAGCGGCGCCTCGGCGACCACCGCGCGGTCCCCCTCGTCCTTGCTGTCGAGGATCCGCATCGGATTGCGTTCCAGGCGCACGAGACTGTCCTGGGACAGCCGATCGCGATGCTCCTCGAGATATGCGACCAGGACGCTGCGGTAGTTCAGACGGCTCTCGCGATCGCCCAGCGTATTCAGCTCGAGGACGGTTTCGCCCAGCACCCCCAGACTCTGCAGAATGTCGGCGCCGACGGTGATCACCTCCAGATCCGCTTCCGGCTCGGCTGCCCCGACCAGCTCGATGCCGATCTGGTGGAATTGGCGCAGACGCCCCTTCTGCGGCCGCTCGTAGCGGAACATCGGGCCGGCATAGAAAAAGCGCTGCGGCAGATCCTGGATCAGGCCGCCGCTGATCATCGCACGGACCACGCCGGCGGTATTCTCCGGCCGCAGCGTCACCTGATCGCCGCCGCGATCGGTGAAGGTGTACATCTCCTTGGTGACGATGTCCGAGGTCTCGCCGAGCGTGCGCTGGAAGACCTCGGTGAATTCGAACACCGGGGTCGCGATCTCACCGTAGCCGTAGCGAGAAGATACCTCCCGCCCCGTCTCGGCCACGTGGCGGTGACGGCGGATCTCGTCGCCGAGTAGGTCGTGGGTTCCGCGCGGTGGGCGGAGCTGGCTCATGATGACGATCTGCCGGATAGCAAAGGGCTCAGGCGTCGACGGTGACCTTGCCGTAGCGACGCTCGACATAGTCGGCGACGATCGCCTGAAACTCCTCGGCGATCCGCTCACCGCGCAGGGTACGGGCCTTGCGGCCGTCGATGAAGACCGGAGCACTCGGGCTCTCGCCCGTGCCGGGCAGGCTGATGCCGATGTCGGCGTGCTTGCTCTCGCCGGGCCCGTTGACGATGCAGCCCATCACCGCGACGTTCATGCTTTCCACGCCCGGATAGCGCCGCTGCCACTCCGGCATCTGGTTTCGGAGCCAACCCTGTATCCGATCGGCCAAGTCCTGGAACACCGTGCTCGTGGTGCGGCCACAGCCGGGGCAGGCCGCCACTTGCGGCGTGAACGAGCGCAGACCGAGCGACTGCAGCAGCTCCTGGCAGGCGACGACCTCATTGGTCCGCGGCTCGTCCGGCCGCGGCGTGAGCGAGGCCCGGATCGTGTCGCCGATGCCTTCTTGGACCAGGAGAGCAAGGCCGGCGGCGGTGGCGACCAGACCCTTGATACCCATGCCAGCCTCGGTCAGCCCGACATGCAGCGCATAGTTCGAGCGACGGGCGAGCTCACGATAGACCGAGACGAGATCCTGTACCCGACTGACCTTGGCGGAGATGACGATCCGATCCGCACCGAGACCCAGGCGCTCCGCATAGGCCGCACTGTCGAGCGCCGAGCGCACCAGCGCCTCGCGGAGCACGAACTCGGCGGGTTGCGGCACCGCAGTGGCCGCATTCTGGTCCATCAGGCGCGCGGCGAGGTCCTGATCGAGGCTGCCCCAGTTGACCCCAATGCGGACCGGACGCTCGAACCTCAGGGCCACCTCGATCATCATCTCGAATTGTCGGTCGCGCTTTTCGCCGAAGCCAACATTGCCGGGATTGATGCGAAACTTGGCAAGGGCGCGGGCCATCTCCGGAAAGTCCGCCAGCAGGCGATGGCCGTTGTAATGAAAGTCGCCGACCAGGGGCACGCCATGTCCGAGGATATCGAGCCGCTCCCGGATCGCCGGAACGGCGCGCGCGGCATCCTCATTGTTGACGGTGATCCGGACGATCTCCGAGCCGGCGCGTGCCAGATCGATCACTTGGCGCGTCGTCGCGGTGACGTCGGCGGTATCGGTGTTGGTCATCGACTGGACGACAACGGGCGCGCCGCCGCCCAGGGTGACCTTGCCGACGCGGACGGCGTGGGTGCGATGCCGCGTCCGCTCGCTCAGTGCCACCATGGCAGGCTCGGTTCCAACTCGGTCGGGACGATCGCCAGCCCTATGGCGCAGGCGCAGCGCAGGGGCAAGCCTCAGCTGGCCGGCATGCGCGCGAGAAGCACGTCCGGATCGAGCGGGAGGCTGCGAACCACGGCCGCGTCTGGTCCCGCGGTTCCGATGCTCCGGCCGTCGACCAGGATCTCGACGCTGCCCGCATCCCCCGTGGACAGGGCGAGCCCTCGATGCGGAGGAACGGGAATCCAATCGCCCGGAGCGACCGTCCAGGAGCGCACGAAGTCACCGGTCGCGTCGGTCAAGCGGACCCATCCAGGACTGCGTCCGACGAGAATCACACGCCCCGCCACCGCCGAGCTCGGGAGCGCGCGCGAGCTCAGCTCAGCATCCACCGAGACGAGAGCCGAGGGCTGCGCCGGTTCCGCTGCTCTCGCACCGTCGGAATAGGACAGATCGGCAAACGATCGGAGAGGTGAAGCCCCGCCAGCCGCGAGAAGCTGGTAAACGCCAGCCCCGACGGCGCCGAGCAACAAAATCGCCGCAACCGCGGTGGCATCCGGCAGGTAGCGTCCCGTCGAAAGCGGGCGCTGAGGGGGCCGGAATCCGATTCCCAGACCGAGTGCCTCGTCGAAGCGAGCCGCCAGAGCGCTGCCGCGAAGACCAAGATGCTCGCCGTAGCTCTGCAGAAAGCCCCTGGCATAGATGCGTCCCGGCAACCCGGTCAGCTCACCTTTCTCCAAGGCGATCAAGAAGCAGGGCCTGATTCGCAGCCAGGAAGCCGCGTGGGCCACATCCTCGCCACGTGCCAGCCTGGCCTCGCGAAGCTCCGCGCCGAGCCGGCGCAACCCTTCATATGGCTGACTGCCGAGAGCATCACGCTCGTGGGCCAACTGCCGAGGCATCGATCGACCGCTCCCGCCAAAGGCGCATGACCGATTCTGCAATCTACAGTTTAGCAGATGGAGCGACTCGAATGGAACAGCGGCGGATCAATAGGCCCAAATGGAGCAATCAGAACGGCTGATAGACGCGCGGGGGCAACACCACGTCGTGATCCTGGGCATAGGCCTGGAGCCTGCCGCGCAGGCTGTGATCGGACAGGTCGAGCAGACCCCTCAAATATCGCCCCAGAGGAGCAGCATCCAGGCTGCGCAGCATCGCCCTGACTGGTCCGACCTCGCTCGGCGTGAGGGAGAGATGGTGGATGCCCAGGCCGATCAGCGCCATGGCCTCGAGCGGCCGGCTCGCCATCTCGCCGCAAACGGCCAGCCGCACGCCTGCCCCGCGACAGCGCTCGACCATGTCGCGGAAGAAGCTGAGGGCCGGCGGCGACAGCACGTCGTAGCGGTCCGCCAAGACGGGATTGCCGCGATCGCAGGCGAACAGGAACTGAAACAGGTCGTTGCTGCCGATGGACAGGAAATCGACCCGCCTCAGGAGGGCGTTCAACTGCCAGTAGAGTGACGGCACCTCGACCATCGCGCCGACCTCCACCCCGGAAGGCGGCTCGACACCGCTCGCGACCGCACGTGCCAGCTCGATATCGAGCAGACTCCGCGCCGCGTCGAGCTCGGCGACCTCCGCGACCATCGGGAACATCACCAGCAGGCGCCGGCCCGCCGCGGCGTGGATCAGTGCGCGAAGCTGGCGGCGCAGCACCATCGGCCGGTCCAGCACCATGCGCAGCGCACGCCAGCCCATGGCCGGGTTGTCCTCGGTAGGCATCCGCCAATAGGGCAGATGCTTGTCGCTGCCGATATCCAGCGTGCGAAAGGCCACCGGGCGTGAACCCGCCGTGTCGAGCGCCTCACGATAGTGTGCCGCCTGGGTTTCGACGTCCGGATAGCGGCTGCGCGTCATGAAGGCGAACTCGGTGCGAAACAGGCCGCAGCCTTCGGCACCCACCGCCTCCATCTCGGCCAGATCGATCAGGAACGCCGCGTTGATCGACAGCGTGACCGGCATGCCGTCGCGCGTGACCGACGGCAGCTGGCGGATCTCGTCGAAGAAGCGTTTCCGCTCCGCGCGCGTGCGCACCGCGCTCTGGAATGCGGCCAAGGTCTCGTCGTTCGGCCGGACGTAGACATGGCCATTGTCACCGTCGAGCGCGACGACATCGCCCTGGTTGATGGCATCCATGACGCCGTCGATCCGGCCGACCATCGGGATGCCGATCGCGCGCGCGATGATCGTCACATGCGCGGTCATCGACCCTTCCTCGAGGACGACGCCGCGCAGCCTGCGCCGGTCGTACTCGAGCAGGTCGGCGGCGCCGAGGTTCCGTGCCACCAGGATCGTGTCCTCGGGCAACCCCGAGGGATCGTGGCTCATCGATTTGCCGACCAGATGGCGCAGCAATCGATTGGCGATGTCGTCGAGGTCGATGAGACGCTCGCGCAGGTAGGGATCGCTGGCGTGCCCGATTCGGACGCGGGTCTCCTCCTGGACGCGGCGTACGGCCGCCTCGGCCGAGAGGCCCGTGCCGATAGCCTCGCGCATCCGCCTCAGCCAGCCGCGATCCTGGGCGAACAGCCGGTAAGCTTCCAGGACCTCGCGCTGCTCCCCGCCGACGAGATCGCTGGTGGCGAGCATCTGGTCGAGCGATTCGCGGAGCCCATCCACCGCACGCTCGAGTCGCTCCAGCTCAGCCTGCGGGCTCTCCGCGAGCAGGCGTGTGACCTCGACCCGCGGCTCATGCAGCCAGGCGCGACCAATTCCTACACCCTCAACCAGCCGGGAACCGTCCAGACGATGCATCACGGCCGTGTCGGCAGTGATGTCGGCGTATTTCGACGCGTCGATCAGCTCGCCCGAGGCGAACATCTCGGCCAGCAGCGAGGCGATGACCTGCATCGCCTCGATCTCCTCCTCGCCATAGGCGAGCTGAGTCCGGTTCTGCACCGTCAGCACGCCGACGACCCGTCCGGCGCGAAGGATCGGCACGCCGAGGAAGGATTGGTAGATCTCCTCGCCCGTCTCGGGGAAGTAGCGGAAATTGGGGTGGGTCTGGGCGTCGGCCGTATTGATGACCTTGCCCTGGGCGGCGATTGTGCCGACGAGACCTTCTCCTACGCTCATTCGGGTACGATGCACCGCCTCGGCGGCCAGCCCTACGGTGGCGAAAAGCTCCAACGTCTCGCCTGCCCGGTTGAAATAGACCGAGCAGACATCGGCCACACGATTGCTCGCGATCAGCTCGACGATGCGGTCGAGGCGCTGCTGCGGCGCGACCGGCTCGGCTACGACCTCGACCAGCCGCCGAAGCAGCATCCGCGACGCCGAGAATTCGGTCGGTCGCCGCGACTCGGCGCCCTGTCCCGATCCGGCGCGGCCGACCGTCGACGTCATGGCGCCGCGGACCGGGCGAGCGGCGGCCCCTGGCCGCAACGCTCCAGCGCATGCTCGGCCTGTCTCAAGATCTCGGCGAGGACCTCGGCCACCGGCTGGACCCGCCGCACCAGACCGACACTCTGTCCCGCCATCAGCGAGCCGTTCTCGACATCACCCTCGACCACGGCCCGCCGCAGCGCGCCCGCCCAGAAGTGCTCGATGGCGAGAGACGCATCCTCGTGCGTGAGCTCGCCGCGGCGGTAGCGGCCGATCACCTCGATCTGCGTCTCGGTGAACCGACGCGTGGCGTTGTTGGTGATCGCACGGACCGGGATGACCTTGAACTCGGGATCGACCTGGACCGAGGGCACCGCGTCGCGGGCGGCCGCACGGATGAAGGCCTGCTTGAAGGCCGGATGCGCCGTCGATTCCTCCGAGCAGACGAACGCCGTGCCCATCTGCACGCCGGCAGCGCCCATCTGCAGATAGGCGGCGACCATCTCGCCGTGGCCGATGCCGCCGGCCACGAAGACCGGGACTTCGTGGAGCAATGGGAGGATCTCCTGGGCCAGGACCGAGGTCGAGACCGGGCCGATATGGCCGCCGGCTTCCATGCCCTCGATGACCAGGGCATCGGCGCCGGAGCGGACGAGCTTTTTGGCGAGCGCCAGCGAGGGCGCAAAGCAGATCACCCCGGCACCGCCTGCCTTCAGCTGCTGGATCACCTCACGTGGAGGCAGCCCGCCGGCAAGCACGACATGGCCGACGCGGTGCTCGAGACAGATCTGTGCCAGCTCGGCGAGCTGAGGGTGCATGACGATGAGATTGACGCCGAAGGGACAGGCCGTCCGCTCACGGGTCGCTGCGATCTCCTCGCCGAGACGTTCCGGGCCCATGGCGCCACATGCCAGAACGCCGAACGCCCCCGCATTGCTGATGGCCGCCACCAGCTGTCGCTCCGACACCCACGTCATGGCGCCGGCCATGATCGCAAGCTCCGAGCCTAGGAACTCGCATCCCCGCCGACTCAGCGCCTCGACGCGCGAACAGACCGGCGGCATGTCAGTCCTTGTCCAGCCCATACGCAGAATGCAGGGCACGCAGAGCGAGTTCCGTGTACTCCTCGCCGATGATCACGCTGACCTTGATCTCTGACGTGGCGATCGCGTGAATGTTGATGCCCTTGGCCGCCAGCGTCTGGAACATCTTGTGGGCGATGCCGGCATGCGAGCGCATGCCGACCCCGACGATCGACACCTTGCATACGTCGGCGTCGGCACCCAGCGCTTCATAGCCGATATCCGGCTTGGCACGTTCGAGCACCGTCAACGCACGCGGCAGGTCCGCGCGGGTGACGGTGAAGGTGAGATTGGCATAGACACCGTCGCGGCTCACCGACTGCACGATCATGTCGACATTGATGCCACTTTCGGACAGCGGGCCGAAGATGGCGGCCGCGACCCCGGGGCGATCGTTGACGCCGAGCACGGTGATGCGCGCCTCGTCACGACTGTAGGCGATCCCACTGACGATCTGGCTTTCCACGATCTCACCCTCATCGACAACGAGCGTCCCCGGCACGTCATCAAAGCTCGAGAGGACCTGCACCGGGACGCGATGCTGCATGGCCAGTGCCACCGACCGGGTCTGCAAGACCTTCGCCCCCAGCGAGGCCATCTCGAGCATCTCCTCGTAGGTGATGCGGTCGAGCTTGCGGGCTTTCGCCACGATGCGCGGATCGGTCGTGTAGACCCCATCCACGTCCGTGAAGATGTCGCAGCGATCGGCACGAAGTGCGGCAGCAAGGGCCACGGCCGAGGTGTCGGAGCCGCCGCGGCCCAGGGTCGTCACCCGGCGATCGGGACCCATTCCCTGGAAACCGGCAACCACGGCGACCCTGCCCTCGTCGAGGCACGTCCGAACCGGGATCGGGTCGACGTCAAGGATGCGTGCCTTGCCGTAGGCGGCGTCGGTGACGAAGCCCGCCTGCCAGCCGAGGAACGATCGTGCGGGCACGCCGATGGTCTGCAGCGCGATCGCGAGCAGCCCGACGGTCACCTGTTCGCCGCTCGCCACCACCTGGTCGTATTCGGCAGTGTCGTAGTCGGCGGCGTCCAGCCCATGAACCCAGCCGACGAGCTGATTGGTCGAGCCGGCCATCGCGGAGACCACGACCGCGACCTGCTCTCCTCGGTCGACCTGCCGCTTGACGCGTGCGGCGACATTGCGAATGCGATCTAGATCGGCAACAGAGGTGCCGCCATATTTCTGCACTACCAGGGTCACGGGAACGCTCGCAATCCGCGTAACGGCACAACAACGCCCCTGCGAGCCGCGCGCCGAACAGCATGAACGGATGGCCCGCCTTGTAATCGCGCCGGCCCCGCTCGGCAAGGCAGGACGATGGAGTAAGCTCAACCGTGACGAGCATCGCGGACGGGATCTCGGCCACCACAGATCCTGCGGAACTCGACAAATTCGCAACCATCGGTGGCTCCTGGTGGGACACGACCGGGCCGATGGCACCGCTCCATAAGTTCAACCCGGTCAGGGTCGCGTTCATTCGAGACGAGGCCTGCCGACAGCTCCGACGTGATCCGAGCGGGTTCGAGCCACTTCTCGGATTGCGCGTGCTCGACGTCGGATGCGGTGGCGGACTGCTGGCGGAGCCGCTCGCGCGTCTCGGCGGCCTGGTCACCGGCATCGATCCGATCGACAGCAACATCGAGGCAGCGCGCACCCATGCGCAAGCGGCTGGGCTCCAGGTGAACTATTGCGCCGAAGTCCTGGAAACCCTGAGGCTTCGCGGCGAGCGGTTCGACCTCGTCGTGGCCTCGGAGGTGATCGAGCATGTCTCGGAGCCCGGGGATTTCACCGACGCTCTGGCGTCCGTCACCCGACCCGGCGGGATGCTGGTGCTCACGACCCTGAGCCGCACCTTGGCGAGTTTTGCCGAGGCGATCGTCGGCGCCGAATACCTGCTCGGTTGGCTGCCCCGTGGCACGCACAATTGGCGCCGCTTCCTGACTCCTGCCGAGCTGTCGCGCATGCTGAGAGCCAGTGGAATGCGGCCGGTCGCCATCCGCGGCGCATCATACGACGGCGCGCGCGACACGTTCAGGCTGGAGCGCGATCCAAGCGTGAATTATCTGCTTGCGGCCGTACGGACCTGATCAGCCGTCCAGCTCGGGGACATCGGGCAACGGACGCACCGAAATACCCTCCTCGACGAGCTCCTTGGCTTCGTCGAGCGTGGCGCGACCATAGATCTCCCGCTCCTCGGCATCGCCGTAGTGGATGCGTCTCGCCTCTTCGGGAAAGCGCTCACCGACGTTCTCGAAATTCTCCACCACATGAGCGCGCA
>JBFWWD010000160.1:0-13855 GCA_050246385.1 Geminicoccaceae bacterium | reverse complement strand
CGGCGGTGACGCCGTAGACGAGCTCGACGCCGATGTCGGCGCGGGCCGAGAGGCGCACCTGGTCGCCGCGGTAATAGAGCGAGGGATCGGCCGTGATCGCGGGCGTCGCCGGCAGGCTCACCGGTGCCGTGTCCGTCCGCGTGCCGCCGAACAGATAGCGGCCGTCGAACTGCGTGTTCAGGGCATCCTCGAGCTGGGCGAGCAGGGAATCGACCTCGCCGTCGAGCGCCACCTCGCCGCCGAGGCCGCCGTCGCGGCGCTGCAGCATGGTCACGCGCGCCCGCGCGGCGATGTCCACGACCGTTCCGAGCGCGCCGTCCATCAGCTGCAGCTCCTGCCCCAGCCGCTCGTTCCGATCGGCCAGCGCCGAGCGCACGGCGCTGGCGTCCCGAAGCCGCAGCAGCTCGCCGGCCCGGTCGGCGATCCGATCGTAGCTCGCGGCCGCCTTGCCGGAGCTCGCCGCGGCCTGATCGTCCGCGAGCCGCGCTTGGATGCCGCCCATGGTGGCGATCAGCCGTTGGCTTCGGGCGAAATCGCCGATGCGGAGGGTCATCGTCATTCCTAGTCGACGACGGCGAGCAGCTCGTCGAACAGCTGATCGGTGATCGCCAGCACGCGCGCCGACACGCTGTAGGCTTCCTGGAACAGCACGAGGCGCGACAGCTCCTCGTCCAGATTGACCCCGGCCACGGCAGAGCGCCGCGCCGCCAGATCGTCCGCCAGGGTGCGGTCGAGTGCGGCCGCGTCGCCGGCCCGGCCGGCCGCGACCGCCTGCACGGCGACCAGCTCGGCGGCATAGTCGGCCAGCCTGAACGAACCGGCCGGCAGCGATGCCCGCGCGACCGTCGCGACCGCACGGTCGAAAGCACCCGC
Source organism: Geminicoccaceae bacterium (assembly GCA_050246385.1). Classification (GTDB taxonomy): domain Bacteria; phylum Pseudomonadota; class Alphaproteobacteria; order Geminicoccales; family Geminicoccaceae; genus Benzoatithermus. The sequence goes on along the minus strand of JBFWWD010000160.1, from coordinate 12,982 downwards.
CAGGGCCTGGGCGCCACGATTGTCGCCGGCACCGCCCAGCCGGCCTGTGGGCGGCGGCCCCGCCTCGACCTCGAGCCGCGACCGCGCCAGCAGCCCGGAGTTCACGGCGAGATCCGCGCGCACGCGCAGGTCCGTGGCCCCGCCGCCGCCCGGCACGAGCAGATCGTTGAGGCCGAAGAAATGGCTGAAGCCCTGCGGGCGGGCATGTCCCGCCGCGTCGGTCGCGGTGATCGCGCTGTCGCCCTCGCTCACGGCCAGGGCGTAACCGCTCGCGGCCCGCAGCTCGAGCCTTCCGTCGCCGGCCAGGCCCGCCGTGCCATAGGCGCCGAGCCCCGCGGCAAGCTGCGCCGCGAGGGCGCCGGCGTCCACGGCCGCGCCGACATCGACGGCGACGGTGGCGACCACGGCGCCGGTGGCGCGGTCGACGGCCGCGACGAAGGCCGTACCGGTCCGGACGGCGGTCGTGAACGCGCCCGTGTCGGTGCGCGTGCCGACCAGCTCGACCGGCGGCGGATGGGCATTGGCCGAGTTGTGCGCGGCGTTGAGCGCGAAGCGGGTGGCGTCGGCCAGCTCGCCCAGCCGGTCGGCGAGGTCGGGCAGCACCTTGTCCCTCGCCTCCAGGAGGCCCGCCAGGCGGCCGGTGCGCAAGGAGGAGGCGATGCGCTGCGACGGGTCGGGAACCGAGTCGGACAGCAGCTCGGGCGGCAGCCCGGTCCGGAGGCCGCCGCTCACCAGCACGTCGCCGGCTGCCCCCGGCAGGGGCTGGCCGCTCGTGGGATCGAGATCGCCGGCGTCGAATACCCGGATCGCGCCAAAGCTGGTGGCGGCGCCGACGGTGGCGGCCGGAGCATAGGTGAGCTGGCGCAGCGCGCCGTCGAGCAGCGGGACGCCTCCGCCGGTGTAGAGGCTGACCGAGCCCTCCTTGGCGAAGGCCACCGACAGGTCGACCCGCTCCGCGAGGCCGGCCAGCATCCGGTCGCGGCTGTCCAGCAGCTCCGGCGTGGCGCCGTTGCGCAGCAGGGCCCGGTTGAGATCGTCGAGATCGCGCAAGGTGGCGTTGATCTCGCCGATCGTGCCGCCGATCCGGGCGTCCATCTCCTTGCGCAGGTCCTGGACGTTCTGGCCGGCGGAGCGGATTTCCTGCGCGAGGTCCTCGGCGGCGCCGAGGAGATCGGCGGCGAGCCCGGCCTCCTGGGGACCGTTCGCCAGCGCTCCGGCCGCCGTGGCGAGCGCGGTGAGGCGTGCCGCCAGGCCGCGGCCGGCATCACCCGGGGCCCCGAACAGGCGCTCCTGGATCCGGGCCTGCAGACCGTCGAGGACATCGCTGCGGCCGACCCGACCCGACTGCTCGCGGGCACGTCCGGCAAGCAGCTCGTCGGCGGCGCGCATGGTCGGCAGTGGCCGGGCCCCGGCGCCGCGCCCGTCGAGGATCACCGCCTCCTGTTGCGCGATCTGCCGCGAGTAGCCCTCGGTATTGACGTTCGCGACATTGTTGGAGGTGACCGCCAGGGCGTTCTGAGCCACGGTCAGGCCGCTGAGCGCATTGGAGAGGACGGCGTTCAGGGACATCGCGCCCTCCTAGCAGCGCCGGTCGAAGGCGATGGCGATCACGCGTCCGGCCCGCTCGCCCGCCGGTGCCGCGCCACCGCGATAGCGGCCGTCCGGCTCGGCCAGCCCCTCGCCGATCGTCTGCACCAGCATCTCGACCAGGGACCGCGCGCCGCGCAGCCGATCGGCATTGGCCCGCACCGAGCGCTGGAACTCCCGCATGCTGTCCTCGAGCAGGCGCCGGGCGTCACGATCGAGCGCGCCGAGCACGCCCGGCGCCTCGCGCAGGCGCCGCAGCTCGAGCTCGTAGCTCGTCGCCAGCGCCGCCTTCTCGGCCTGGAGCTCCTGCAGCCGGGCGAGCTTCAGCTCCCGCAGGAGGCCGTTCTCGGTCCGCATCACCTCCTGCAGCTGGCGCATCAGCATCACCAGGACGGCGACGCGCGATTCGGCGCTCATCCGACCTCCTGCGTGCCGAGCAGCTGGCGCAGCACGGCTTCGGCGATGCCGATGCCGCCCTGCCGGCCGATGAGCTTGCCATACTCGTCGCGCAGCATGCCCGCGAACGGGTCGTCGCCGCCGCCCAACATGCCGTCGGCGCCGAGGTCCGTGGTGAGCTCCGTCAGCATCTGGCCGAGGAACACCGCCTCGAAGTCGGCGGCCGCGCGGCGCATCGCCGCGAGGGGCGGCTCGGCCCCGATCCGCGGCGCCGTCGGCTGGATCGTTTCGGCTGCCGACATCAGATCACCTCGATCTCGGCCTGCAGGGCGCCGGCCGCCTTGATCGCCTGCAGGATCCCGATCAGGTCGCGCGGACCCACCCCCAGCGCGTTGAGGCCGTCGACCAGATCCCGCAGCGTGACGCCGGGCTCGAGCGCCACCATCCGGTTGCCCGCCTGGTCGTCGATCTCGATGTCGGTGCGCGGCACCTCCACGGTCCGGCCGTCGGCGAGCGGATTGGGCTGCGAGACCTGCGGCGTCTCGCTGATGCGCACCGTGAGATTGCCCTGGGCGACCGCGACCCGGCTGATCTGCACGTTCTCGCCCATGACGATGATGCCCGCGCGCTCGTCGATGACGATCCGCGCCGCCGTGTCCGGCTCGACCGGAAGCTGCTCGATCTCGCCGAGCAGCCGGGCGACGCGGCCGCGATAGGCGGCAGGCACCGGCAGGGCGACGGTGGCGGAATCGACCGTCCGGGCCGTGGCCGTGCCGAGCATGCCGTTCAGCGCTGCGGCGATGCGCTCGGCCGTCGTGAAGTCGGGATTGCGCAGCGCCAGCCGGATCTGGGTCATGTCGTCCAGCGCGAACTCGACCTCGCGCTCGATGATGGCGCCGGCCGGGATGCGCGCGGCGGTCGGCACCCCGCGGGTCACGGTCTCGGCGTCGCCCCTCGCCTCGAAGCCGCCGACGCTGAGCGGGCCCTGCGCCACCGCGTAGGCCTCGCCGTCGGCGCCCAGCAGCGGCGTGACCAGGAGCATGCCGCCGAGCAGCGACTTGGAATCGCCGAGCGAGCTCACCGTGACGTCGATCCGGCTGCCTTGGCGCGCGAAGGGCGGCAGGGTGGCCGTGACCATGACCGCCGCCACGTTCTTGGTGTTGAGCGCATTGCCGCGCGTGCTCACGCCCAGGCGCTCGAGCATCGCGACCAGGCTCTCCTGGGTGAACATCGAGTTGCGCAAACTGTCGCCGGTCCCGTTCAGGCCGACGACGAGGCCGTAGCCGACCAGCATGTTGGTCCGCACGCCCTCGAAATCGGCGATGTCCTTGACCCGGGACGCCGCCAGAGCAGCCGGCGGCAGCAGGGCGAGCACGAGCAGGCCGGCGCCGACCAGGCCCGACCGGAAACCGCTCGCGAATCCGCACCATCTGCCCATGGCCGCATTGTCGCGCCGCCAGGTTAACCGATCCTTGACGGGCCGGCGACATCCTCGGGCGAACGGCACGAGGGGCGACGGACATGCGGGTGACAGGTACCGCCACGACGCGGGCGGCGAATCCAGGATCGGGCGTGAAGGCGGCGCCTGCCGTCTTCGCTCTCCCGCCCGCGCCGACCCCGCCCGCGCCGGTTGCGAGCACCCGGCCGGCCATCGGGCTCCTCGCGCTGCAGGACCTGCCGCTCTCGCCCGAGGAGCGGCGTCGCAAGGCGGTGCGGCGTGCCTCGGCGATGCTCGACGGGCTGGCCGAGCTGCAGCGTGGCCTCCTGGCCGGCGGGATGTCGCCGCGCACGATCGAGCGCCTGCGCGCCGGGCTGGCCGGAGATCGCGACATCGATGACGACGGAACGGTGGCAGCGCTCCTGTCCGCGGTGGAGACCCGCTGTGCGGTCGAGCTCGCCAAGCTCGAGCGCCCCGGCTGACGGGCCTCTTGCCTCACGATGTCGCAGCGACCGCCGTGAGCGAGACAGGAACGGTTCCAGGAACCAATCTTGACGTCGTGGACGACCGATTCCGATGCTCGACCGAAGATGGCCGGGGGTTCGGTCCTGCGGGCGGTGGGGATGAGCAGCGAGGTCTTGCGCAGCGAGGAGGCACTGTCCCGGTCGGAGCAGCGCTCCTCGCCTTTGTATGCCGGCCGGGTCGAGGTCTACGCCAAGGCCGTGCGCGGCCAGTTCCGGACCATCAAATGGGTGGCGCTAGCGGTCCTCTTGGCGATCTACTACCTCACGCCGTGGCTGCGCTGGGATCGCGGCCCGGGGGCGCCGGACCAGGCGGTGCTGGCCGACATGACGGCCGGCAAGCTCTACTTCCTCTGGATCGAGATCTGGCCGCAGGAGGTCTACTTCCTGACCGGCATCCTGATTCTCGCCTCCTTCGGGCTGTTCCTCGCGACCTCGCTGTTCGGCCGGCTCTGGTGCGGCTTCGCCTGCCCGCAGACGGTCTGGACCGACCTGTTCATGCAGGTCGAGCGCTGGATCGAGGGCGACCGCGGCGAGCGCATGCGCTTCGACAAGGCGCCCTGGACCGTCGCCAAGTGGCGCAAGCGGATCCTCAAGCACGCGGTCTGGCTGCTGATCGCGCTCCTGACCGGCGGTGCGTGGATCATGTATTTCCGCGACGCGCCCACCGTGATCGGCGAGTTCTTCACCGGGCAGGCCAGCGGCGCAGCCTACTTCTTCGTGTTCCTGTTCACCGCGACGACCTACGTGCTGGCCGGCTTGGCCCGCGAGCAGGTCTGCACCTACATGTGCCCCTGGCCGCGCATCCAGGGCGCGCTGGTCGACCGCGATACGCTGGCGGTGACCTACGAGGCGTGGCGCGGCGAGCCGCGCGGCAAGTACCGCAAGGGCGAGGGCTTCGCGGGCCGGGGCGACTGCATCGACTGCCGGCAGTGCGTCGCCGTCTGCCCGATGGGCATCGACATCCGCGACGGTTTCCAGATGGAGTGCATCGGCTGCGGCCTGTGCATCGACGCCTGCGACGACGTGATGGAGCGGATCGGGCGGCCGACGCGCCTGATCGCCTACGACAGCGAGCGCAACCAGGAGCTGCGCAGCGTCGGCCAGCCCCCGGTCTACCGGATCTTCCGCCCGCGCACGCTGCTCTATGTCGCGATCCTGGCCGTGGTCGGCCTGATCATGCTGACGGTGCTGCTCCTGCGTTCCACGGTCGACGTGAACCTCCTACCGGACCGCAATCCCCTGTTCGTCACGCTGGCCGACGGCAGCATCCGCAACGGCTACACGATCCGCGTGATGAACAAGGAGCATGCGGCCAAGAGCTACCGGCTCGGCAGCGCGCAGGCCGGCGCCCGACTGGCCATCCAGGGCGTGGAAGGGTCGGGTCAGACCGTGTCGCTGACGGCGCCGCCCGACGGGGTGGCGACCTATCACGTCTTCGTCCACCTGCCGCGCGCAGCGGTCCCCGCCGACCGGAACGAGCTCGAGCTGACCCTCGAGGACCTCGACACCGGATCGGTCACGACCTACGACACGATTTTCCGGGGGCCGAAGCGATGAATGCGGTGATGTCGGCTGATCGCCCGCGCGGCCGCTGGATTCCCTGGCTGTTCGTGGGCGGGTTTCTGGTCGTCTGCGCCGTCAACGGCGTGATGATCTGGCTGGCGCTGAGCAGCTGGACCGGTCTCGCGGCCAACCAGCCCTATGACCGCGGGCTCGCCTACAACCAGAATCTCGAGGCGGCCGCGCGCCAGGCGAAGCTCGGCTGGCGGCCTGCGCTCGACGTGCGGGTCGGCGAGGAGGGCGGCGAGGTCGAGCTGGCGCTGACCGATGCCGGGGACCGGCCCGTGACCGATGCCACGGTCACCGTCGACTTCGAGCGGCCCACCTTCGAGGGCTCGGACTTCGCGGTCGATCTGAGCCCCACCGCACCCGGGCGCTATCGGGCAGGCTTCGACCGGCCGCTGCCCGGCGCCTGGAACCTGCACGCCACCATCCGCCGCGGCGAGGACCTGTTCGTCCACGAGCGGCGCATCTTCCTGCCCTGACCATGGCGAGCGCTGCCGCCGTCGCGGACATGGACGAGGCCGCCGCCCAGGCCGGGCCGAGCACCGACGTCGTGCCGTTCGTGCGGCGCGAGGAGGCAGGCGGGGCCCATGTGCTGCACCTCCTGGTCGAGGGCGTCCATTGCGGCGCCTGCATCCGCAAGATCGAGCGCCGCCTGGAGCGCGAAGGCGATCTCCTGACCGGGCGGGTCAACCTGACCACCCGCCGGCTGACGCTGCGCTGGAACGGCGAGGCGGCGCGCGGCAACCGTCTCGCGCGGGTGGTCGTGGATCTCGGCTACCAGGTCGTGCCGTTCGACCCGGACCGTCTCCGGGCACTCGACAGCCGTTCCGAGCATGAGCTGCTGCGCTGCCTGGCGGTCGCCGGTTTCGCGGCCAGCAACGTGATGCTGCTCGCGGTCTCGGTCTGGGCCGGCCACGCCACCGGCATGGGCGAGGCCACGCGCGACCTGCTGCACTGGTTCGAGGCGCTGATCGCGCTGCCCGCGATCGCCTATGCCGGCCGGCCGTTCTTCCGCTCGGCGCTGAGCGCGCTGCGCGCCGGCCGAACCAACATGGACGTGCCGATCTCGCTGGCGGTGATCCTGGCGCCGGGCATGAGCCTGGTCGAGACCATCCAGGGCGGGCCGCACGCCTATTTCGACAGCGCCGTCACGCTGCTGTTCTTCCTCCTGATCGGCCGTTATCTCGACCAGCGCGCCCGTGGCAGCGCCCGTTCCGCCGCGGAGCGGCTGCTGGCCCTGAACGCCGGATCGGTCAGCCTGCTCCTGCCGGACGGCTCCGTCCGCAGCGTCCGGCCCGAGCAGCTCGATGCCGGCCAGGAGATCCTGGTCGCGACCGGCGAGCGGATCGGCGCCGACGGCTCGGTCAGCTTCGGGGCCGGCGAGCTCGACACCAGCCTGATCACGGGCGAGACGCTGCCGCAGCGGGTGGCACCGGGCGAGCGTGTGTTCGCGGGCACGATCAATCTCGGGCCGCCCCTGCGCGTCCGGGTGACGGCGATCGGCGAGGGCACGCTGCTCGCCGAGATCGTCCGTCTCATGGAGCTCGCCGAGCAGCGGCGCTCGCGCTTCGTCGCGCTGGCCGACCGGATCGCACGTGCCTATGCGCCCGTGGTGCACAGCCTCGCGCTGCTCACCTTCCTCGGCTGGGCGCTCAGCGGTGCCGCGCTCTGGCAGACCGCCTTGCTGCATGCCATCGCCGTGCTGATCATCACCTGCCCCTGCGCGCTCGGCCTCGCGGTGCCGGCGGTGCAGGTGCTCGCCAGCGGCCGGCTGATGCGCCGGGGGATCCTGCTCAAGTCCGCGACCGCGCTCGAGCGCTTCGCGCAAGCGGACATGGTGGTGTTCGACAAGACCGGGACACTGACCGAGGGGCGGCCGACGCTGTTGCCGGGCGTGTCCGGGGCCGATCTCCTGGCTGCGGCCGGGATCGCCCGTGCCTCGCGCCATCCGCTCGCCCGGGCTCTGGCGGCGGCCGTTCCACAGGCGGTCGCCGTGAGCGGGGTCGAGGAGCTGTCCGGCCTGGGCCTGCGCTGGCGATCGCCCGACGGCGAGTGGCGTCTCGGGCGCCGCGACTGGGCGGCGGGGGTGGCGGAGGACGCGGCAGCCGGCCTGGAGCTCTGGCTCGCCCGCCCCGATCTGCCGCCGGTGCGGTTCGGCTTCGCCGACGCGCCGCGCACGGATGCGTCCGAGGTCGTGCGCGTCCTCAGGCGGCGGGGCTATCGGGTGGCGCTGCTGTCCGGCGACCGTGAGCCGACGGTGCGTGCCGTGGCCGCCGAGGTCGGCATCGACGAGTGGCAGGGTGGCTGCGCGCCGGGCGACAAGGTGGCGCGCCTCGAGGCCTGGACGGCGGAAGGCCGCCGCGTGCTGATGGTGGGTGACGGGCTCAACGACGCACCGGCCCTCGCCGCCGCCTATGTCTCCCTCTCGCCGTCGTCGGCGGTGGACATCGCCCAGACCGCCGCCGATGCCGTGTTCCAGAGTGCGCGGCTGGCGCCGGTGGTCGAGGTGATCGATGTCGCCCGCCAGGCCGAGCGGTTGGTGAAGCAGAACGTCGCGCTTTCGCTCTGTTACAACCTCCTGGCGGTTCCCCTGGCCGTGCTCGGCTTCGTCACGCCCCTGGTGGCGGCGCTGTCGATGTCCACCAGCTCGATCCTGGTCGTGCTGAACTCGGCCCGCCTGGGCTGGCGGCGTGGCGCCTGAGCACCATGGAAGGGCTGCTCTACCTGATCCCGATCGCCCTGTTCCTGGGCTTGCTCGGCCTGGCCGGGTTCCTGTGGGCGATGCGCAGCGGCCAGTTCGAGGATCTGGACGGTGCTGCCGAGCGGATCCTGTTCGACGAGGAGGACGACAGGCCGGCGGATCGCTGACGGCCGTTTCGAGCCCGACGGCGCCCTCGCGCTCGCGCCGGACCTGGTGAGCGTCGCGACCGGCGGGCAACCGGCTGGTGGCGAGCCTCTGGAACGAGTATGTGGACGGGATGGTCGAGCACGGCACGCTGCCGGTGGACGAGCCGTGCCATGCGCTCAAGGACGGATCGCGCGATGGCGGCGCCGTGGATGTCGAAGGCATGGCGCGGGGAGCGCCCGAGGGGCCGGTCGCCAACCCCGATAGGCCCTGCCCGCTCTACCGGATCGACGCGGCCGTCTCCTCGCGCCAGGTCCACGCGGCGACCCATGATGCCCTCAGGCTCTGCAAGGGCTTTTAGGCTGCCGGTCCGGTGACCTGCGCCATCCTCGCCCGTTGCGCCGAGACCGGACAGCTCGGCGTGGCCGTGGTGTCCTCCATGATCGCCGTGACCGGCCGCTGCGCCTTCGTGCAGGCTCAGGTGGGTGCCGTCGTGGTGCAGAGCATGGCCGATCCGCGGCTGGGGCCGGCCGCCCTGAAGCTCCTCGCCGGCGGCTACCGCCCCGAGGCGGTGATCCGTGCCTTCGCACGGACCGAGGAAGGGTTCGACTACCGGCAGGTGGCGCTGATCAGCTCGGGCGGCGTGACCGCGGTCCACAACGGCCGCCATGTCTCCGGTGTGCACGGCGCCGCCGAAGCCGAGGGCTGTGCCGCGATCTGCAACCGGCTCGTCGACCGAGAGGTGCCCGACCTGATGGTCGAGACGTGCGTCCGTACCAGGGGCCAACTGGGCGACCGGCTGGTGGCTGCGCTGCATGCCGCCGTAGCCGATGGCGGCGCGGGGACGGTCCGCGCCGCCGGCCTGCTGATCGCCGAGCACGAGCCGTGGCCGATCGTCGATCTTCGGGTCGACTGGAGCGAGGGCGCTCCGGCCGCGGAGTTGGAGAAGCTCTGGCACCTTTGGCGGCCCGAGATGCGCAACTATCTCGAGCGCGCTCTCGACCCCGCCTCGGTCCTGGATGCGACGCGTTCCTAGCGGCTCACGCCGCGCGCACGCGCCACCCGCCGGGCAGGACGACATAGGGTCGGTCCCAGCGCCGCTTCACGCACAGCCACTGGTCGGGGGCAGTCTCGATCCAGCTCGCGAACAGCTCGTTGATGCGCGTGGTGAGCGCCAGCGCGGCGCTCTCCTCGTCCCGGCCGGCCTCGATCTCCAACGGCCGATAGACGGTGATCACGAACCGGGCGCCGTCGCGCCGCTCGATCCGCGCCGGGACCAGCGGCACGCCGAGGCGCAGCGCCAGCCGTGCCGGCACCATCGTCGTGACGGCCGGAATGCCGAAGAACGGCACCTCGGCGCCACGGTCGTAGCGCTGATCCATGAGCAGGCCGACGCTGCGGCCGGCGCGGAGCTCGCGCAACATGCCGCGCGAGGCCTCGCCGACCTCGAGAAAGCCGCAGCCGAGGGCGGCGCGCCAGTCGGCCATCAGGCTTTCGATCGCGGGATTGCTCTGCCGCCGATAGACCACGGTGAGCGGGATGCCGGCGCGCGCCGCCGCCACCGGGAACAGATTCCAGTTCGCGAGGTGCGGGGCCACGAAGATGCCCGGCCGACCGCTCGCGCGCACGTGAGCCAGTCCTCCCAGATCGACCACGTGAATGCGATCCTGCCGCGGGTCGCAGATCTGGCCCAGGCACGAATACTCCATCAGGGTGCGGCCGACCGAACTCCAGATCCTCGGCGCCGTCGCTTCGACCTGCTGGCGTGACCAATGCGGAAAGGCCATGCGGAGATTGAACAGGACATGCCGGTTCTTGCGCGTGCGCATGCCGAGCTGCCGCCCCAGCCGCGCGCCGCGATCCGATGCGACGTCGGGGCCGCCCCTGCCGAGAGCCCGCCAGGCCCGATCGAGCAGACTGCCTTCGAGCGACCAGAGGCGGTCGCGCAGCAGGGGGAGTCGGTCGATCCTTCGATTGAGGCTGTTGAACAGATGGAAGTTGGACACCGCCGCGGAATCCTCAACCACCCGGCGTTGGCCGGCTCGACCGAGACGGCGAGCCTCTACACAGACCCATGGTTGCAATCAAGCACATGGCCGGACGATCGGATGCAGCCGAGCAACCGGCGCGCCAATCGAATGATTCCTGCCGGATGATCGATCGGGAAGCACTCCGCGCCTATGCCGAGGAATGCCGGGCGCGGGTTCCGGCGTTCACGGCGCGGCATTTCGGCTGGCGCGGCACTCTTCGCCTGCATCGCGCCGCGCTCGGGCTGGATCTGCTGCGCGCGCCCTTCAACGTGATGCTGGTCGCACCGACCCTGGTGCTGCGACTGCTGGCCTGGGGTGCGCGTCGCCTGCGCCAGCCACGTGCCGGCGCCTGGCTCGGCAGCCGGTCGCTGTTCGTCGAGACCAGGCTGGCCCGGCGCATCGCCGAGCTGGTGCTGCGTGACCTGCTGCGGATCGATGCCGCCACCGCGCCGCTGCCGGCGGGCTGGCACGATCGCGCACGGCGCCTGATCGCCGAATATGTCGATGCGCGCCACGCGGTGGCGGAGTTCGCCACGGCCTCGGTGGCGGTGCTGTTCGGGCTGGTGGCACTGCATGCGCTCACGCCCAGTGCCATCACGCTCGGGCCGCTGCTGGCGCAGCAGCTCACGCTGCGCGAGGCGGTCGAGGGCTTCTGGCTCGGCTCCTGGGCCGGATCCTTCTGGTATGCTTGGTTTCCGCCCGATGTGGGCCTCGGGCGGCTCATCGCCACCACCGCCGCCGCGATGGCCTGCTTTGCGATGCTCGCCACCTTCATGGGCCTGATCGTCGATCCGCTCCTGCAGACGGTGGGCCTGCATCGGCGTCGGCTCGAGCATCTCATCGTCACCCTGGAGCGGATCGCGCTGGACGACGACGATGCGACGCTCGGCCTGCCGGATCTTTATGTCGCGAGACTGACCGACATCGCCGACGTCATCATTCTCGCGGTCCGCTACACGCGATAGGCCGGGCCGCGAGGCACGTTTCGAGGAGGCTGCGCGATGCTGACCATCTACTCCGACCTCCATGCGCTTCAGGACGGCAAGGCGGAGCTGGTCGACGGCCAGCTGGTGCCGTGCTTCGAGATGCCGCGACGCGCCTTTTTGATTCGCGACCGGATCGTGGAGACCGGGCTGGGCGAGATCGTCGGGCCGGAGAGTTTCGGCCGCGAACCGCTGGAGCGGGTGCACAGCCCCGATTTCGTCGAGTTCCTCTCCCGCGCCTGGGCCGACTGGACCGCGACCGGCCGTGACTTCGATGCCCTGCCCTGGACGTGGCCGACCCGCAATCTGCGGCAGGTCAGGCCGGAGCGGATCGACGGCCGTCTCGGCTATTACAGCTTCGATGCCGGGACGCCGATCACCGCCGGCACCTGGCAGGCGGCCGAAGCGAGCGCGAACGTGGCGCTGACCGCGGCCCGGCTGATCGCCGAGGGCGGGCGCGACGCCGTGTTCGCCCTGTGCCGTCCGCCCGGGCACCATGCGGCGGCCGACCTCTATGGCGGCTACTGCTTTTTGAACAATGCCGCGATCGCGGCGCATTATCTGATCGACGGCGGAGCCGAGCGGATCGCGATCCTGGACGTCGACTATCACCACGGCAACGGCACGCAGGCGATCTTCTACGATCGTCCCGACGTGCTGTTCCTCTCGCTGCATGGCGATCCGCGCGAGGAGTACCCGTTCTTCCTGGGCTGGGCCGACGAGCGCGGCTCGGGCAGGGGCGACGGCTTCAACGTCAACTACCCGCTGCCCTGGGGCACCGGCTTTCCGGCCTGGGCCGAGGCGCTCGAGGACGCCTGCCGTCGGGTCGCGGACTATGCGCCCGACATCCTGCTCGTGTCCCTGGGCGTGGACACGTTCAAGGAGGACCCGATCTCGAAGTTCCGGCTGGAGAGCGAGGACTTCACCACCTATGGCGGCCGGATCGCCCGGCTGGGCCTGCCCACCCTGTTCGTCATGGAAGGCGGCTACGCGGTCGAGCAGATCGGGATCAACGCGGTCAATGTCCTGCGGGGCTTCGAGGGCGGCTGAAGATCGGATTACCGCTCGAGATCGACCAGCCTGCCGCGCCAGGGTTGGCCGCTTGGCCGGCCACGGCGCCGACGATCCTCGGGCATGGCCGGCAGGCCGCGCCGCAGCCTCGCTACGACTGGCGCATAGCTGACCGGCCGGTCGACGCCGCGCGCGCCGCATTGCCGCTCGACATGGCCGGATGGAGGCGTCGGGTCGTCGCCGCTCATGCGGTAATGCTGCCGCACCGCCGGACGAATGCCAATCGCGGGCTGGGCAGTCACGTATCGGGGTGCTGTAGTGAGGTGGAAACTGACGATTTCTTCAGCTTCGCATGATGACCCAGTATAGCACCGCCACGATTGGGACCGGTCAGATGCGCCAGAGACTGTTCGGCACCGACGGCATTCGCGGGATGGCGAACCGGCACCCGATGACGCCGGAGGTGGCGCTCGCCGTCGGCAAGGCGGCCGGCCGGATGTTCGCGCGCGGCGGTCCCCGCAACCGCGTCGTCATCGGCAAGGACACCAGGCTCTCGGGCTACATGCTGGAGCCCGCCTTGACCGCGGGCTTCGTCTCGGCCG
>JBFWWD010000159.1:0-13940 GCA_050246385.1 Geminicoccaceae bacterium | reverse complement strand
GCTTGCCCTGCAGCAGCCAGGGCAGCCTGCCGAGCAGCCGCGGCACGCGGGTCGGCTCGCGCACGTAGAGGTGGAGCAGGCGGTCGTCGATCGCCGCCGCCTCGTGCACCACGATCCCGCCGCCATGGTAGCGGCCGTTGCCCACGGCCACCTGGATGGCGTCGAGCTCGAGCTGCTTCCCGTCGGCCCGGATGCTGGCGCGGAACGGCGGCCCCAGCCCGACCCGCGCGGCGGTGAGGGCGTAGGCGAAGGCGCCGAAGCGCTTCTTCGTCCCCCGGTCCATGGCCCGCGCCAGACGTGCGCTGAGGCCGATCGTGGCGATGTTGAAGAACAGATGATCGTTGGCGCGGCCGAGGTCGATCCGGTTGCGCCGGCCCTGGAGCACGATGCGGGCCGCCGCCACCGGATCGGGCGGAATGCCGAGGACCCGCGCCAGATCGTTGGCCGTGCCGAGCGGCAGCACCGCGAACGGGATCTGGGTGTCCAGGAGTGCTGCCGCCGCGGCGTTCATGGTCCCGTCGCCGCCGCCCAGGACGACGAGATCGACCAGGCCGGCCTGGGCGCGGATCGCGGCATCGACGCCGGTGGGGCCGGCCGGCTCCGCGGTCACCAGCTCGATCCCGCCGTCGACGAGGGTCCGCAGCGCGACGGCCCCGTCCTCGGCGCCGCGCCGGCTGCCGGTATTGACGATCGCGAGCGCCCGCAGCCGGGTCGCCGGCGCGATCACAGCCAGCCCCGCAGCTTGAAGATCAGGAACGGCCCGATCGCCGACAGGAGCATCAGGCCCAGCGCCATCGGATAGCCCCAGGGCCAGCTCAGCTCGGGCATGTCGTGGAAGTTCATGCCGTAGATGCTCGCGACCAGCACCGGCGGCGTGAGCACGACGCCCACGATCGAGAGCAGATAGATCACCTTGTTCTGCTGGATCTCGATCAGGCCGACGGTCGCGTCCAGCATGAACTCCATGTTGGCCGCGAGACTGGCATTGTGGTCGGCCACCGAGCGCAGGTCGGTCTCGATCGCGTGCAGCCGATGCTGCAGCTCGCGGTGGGAGTGCTCGCGCGAGAACACCGCCAGCCGGATCAGACTTTGCGCACAGTCGCGGACCCGGCTCGCCGCCGCATGCTGCGAGCCGAGCTCCTTGATGGCACCCTCGAGGCGTTGCGCCCGGCGGTGCTGCGGCACGCGCTGGCCGGTGCTTCGCGCCACGGCCGAGGGGCCGTGAAAGATCCCGTGGCTCAGCCCGTCGAGCGCCTCACCGATCTTCTGCTGTCGCTCGGCGATCTGATCGACCGCGCTCTCCAGCAGACCCGCGAGCAGATCGTCGGCGTTCGCCAGCGGCACCCCGCCCCGAGCGACCCGGGCCAGGAACGGCTCGAGCGCCTCGACCGCGCTGTAGCGAACGGTCAGGAGACGCTGGCCGGTCCGGATGAAGGTGATGGGATCGATCGGGGGGACGAGGTGGTCGGGGCCGGGCATGATCGCGCTCATGTAGAGCGTGCCCGCCGAATCGAAGAGGCGATCGGACACCTGGATCCCGCCGGCCTCTTGCCTGGTCGGGACCTCGATCCCGAGTGCCTGCTCGACCAGGCGCTCCTCGTCCTCGGAAGGGCTGGCAAGATCGATCCAGACCGTGTTCTCGGGCGGCCCGCCATGGCCCGCCGGCTCGATCTGCAGTCGGCCGCTCCCGATCGAGAAGCACCGCAGCACCTCAGCCGGCCTGCGCCCGGGCCGCGATCAGGGTGTTGCGCAGGAGGCATGCCACCGTCATCGGGCCGACGCCACCGGGGACCGGCGTGATGGCGCCGGCGCGTTCTCTCGCCGCCTCGTAAGCCACGTCGCCGACCAGACGGCTCTGGCCGTCGGCGCCGGTGACCCGGTTGATCCCGACGTCGATCACGGCGGCGCCCGGGCGGACCCAATCGCCCTGGATGAACTCGGGCCGGCCCAGCGCCGCCACCAAGATCTCCGCGCGGCGGCAGATCTCGGGCAGGTCGCGCGTGCGGGAATGGGCGACGGTCACGGTGCAGTCCGCACCCAGGAGCAGCGCCGCCATCGGCTTGCCGACGATGTTGGAGCGCCCGACGATCACCGCCTCCTTGCCCCCGAGGCCCTTCTCGCCGAGCGCCTCGCGCAGCAGGACGAGACAGCCATAGGGAGTGCAGGGCACCAGCAGGTCGGCGGGCAGTTCACGTCCGGCCGAGAACAGCCGTCCGACATTCAACGGGTGGAAGCCGTCGACGTCCTTCTCGGGGCGAATGGCGTGCAGCACCGCCTCGTCGTCGATCTGCTCGGGCAGCGGCAGCTGCACCAGGATGCCATGGGTGTGCGGATCGCGATTGAGGGCGTCGATCCGCCCGAGCAGCTCGTCGGTGCTCGTGCTGAGC
Organism: Geminicoccaceae bacterium; assembly: GCA_050246385.1. Classification (GTDB taxonomy): domain Bacteria; phylum Pseudomonadota; class Alphaproteobacteria; order Geminicoccales; family Geminicoccaceae; genus Benzoatithermus. The sequence goes on along the minus strand of JBFWWD010000159.1, from coordinate 11,553 downwards.
GGCAGCTCGACGAGCTCGCCGTCGAGCCCGGCCTCCGCCGCCATCCTGGTCTTGGTGCGGACATAGGCCCGGCTCGCCGGGTTGTCGCCGACGATCACGACGACCAGCCGCGGCCGCCGCCCGTGCCTGGCGGAGAACTCCCCAGCCTCGGCCGCCATGCTCGCGCGCAGCCTCGCCGCCGCAGCCTTGCCGTCGATCACCGTTGCCGCCATCACCGCTCCTCGGGTCCGCATGCTCACTCGCTGCTAGCCTGCGGACCGCGTGGCGGTCTAGTCATTCGCGCTCGACGGGCCGGCGCCGATCTGCCACCTGAGGCTCCGCTTTGCGAACGGGCGTGCGACGGGCATGAGCGATCTCGACAGCATCGAATCCGCCATCGAGGCCATCCGGGCCGGCGGCATGGTCATCGTGGTCGACGACGACGACCGCGAGAACGAGGGCGACCTGATCATGGCGGCGGCGACCGCCACGCCCGACCAGGTCGCGTTCATGGTCCGGCACACCAGCGGCATCCTGTGCACGCCGCTCACCGGCGCCGATGCGGCCCGCCTGCGGCTGACGCCGATGGTCAGCGTCAACGACGCGCCGTTGCAGACGGCGTTCACCGTCTCGGTCGACTATCGCTACGGGCTCACCACGGGCATCTCGGCCGAGGAGCGCACGGCCACGATCAGGGCACTCGCGAACCGCAATGCGGGAGCCGAGGACTTCGTCCGCCCCGGCCACATCTTTCCGCTCATCGCGCGCGAGGGCGGCGTGCTGATCCGCTCCGGCCATACCGAGGCCGCCATCGACCTGTGCCGGCTCGCCGGCGTCGACACCGTGGGCGTGCTCGCCGAGCTGGTGAACGACGACGGCACGGTCAAGCGGCTCCCGGGTTGCCTCGAGTTCGCCCAGGAACATGGCCTGCGCATCGTCTCCATCGCCGACCTGATCGAATATCGCCAGCGCCGCGACCAGCTCGTGCGTCGCGTCACCAGCTTCGAGATCTCAACCTCGGTCGGATCGGCCACCGCCATCGTGTACTCGACGCCATTCGACCCCATCCAGCATGTGGCGGTCGTGGTCGGCGACCTGGGGGACGGCGCCGGGGTGCTCGCACGCATTCATCGCGAACAGCCTCTCGTGGACCTGCTGGGGGGCGGCGGCGGCATCCCGCAGTCCCTGACCCGCATCGGAGCGGAAGGGCGCGGCGTGCTGCTCCTGTTGCGCGACACGGTCCTGGCCCAGCCGGCGAGCGACAGTGCCGCGGGCGAGGAGGGGCATGAAAGCGCGCAGAAGCGGATGCGGCAGTGGCGCGAGGTCGGCATCGGCGCGCAGATTCTACGCGACCTCGGCGTCGTCTCGATCCGCCTGCTGGCCGCCCACCGGCGGCACTATATCGGCCTGTCCGGCTTCGGCATCGAGATCGCGGAGACCGAGATCCTGGACGGCTAGTCCCGCTCCTCGGGATCGGCGAGCCCCAAGGCCGCGAGCTCGTCGAGAATCGCCCGCGAGGTCGGGTCGGGGCGGTTCGGGATATAGGTCTGCAGCGGCGCGCGACGCGGCTCGAGCCCGGCGCGAGGCGCTGGGCCGGTGAAGGTGCGCGGCGGCGCCGAGCCCGCGGCCGGAGCCGAGATCGGCGTGCGCAGCCGCAAGGTGGTGGCGCGATTCCGGTCGTTCATGGAGCAGGTACCGTACTGGCGGGCGGTGGCGCGGCGGGGAATGGAAGCCCGCGCGGTCGCGGGTGGTCAAGCAAGGCCCAACTCCGCCGGGGATGGAGCTGAGACGGCCACCGTCGAGCGTGGGGAGATGCGCATAGGCATCACTGCAGACCAGTTCGATTTTCCGGCGAGCCAAGCAGAGCGCGCGAACGGAGCAGCCCGAGAGTAGCGAGTCTCGGGCCGCATCGCAACTGCCCGCGGCCGCTTTTCCACAACTATTACGTCAGAATCTCTCAGATTATGCAACCATTGGCAGTAGGTGACTGCTTACGTGATGGTTTGCTTTCTGCGAGCCCCCGCGTGTAGCGGCTCGGGCGTGGCCGTGGTCACGGGCCCGAGCAGCTTGTCCAACGCTGCAATGAAGGCCTCACGATATTCGGGCCGATCGTAGATCGTCACGTGATTGGCCTGCGGGATCCAAGTCACCGCTGCGGGCACGGAAAGCTCGTCGACGAGGCGCTGCGTGCTGGCCGGCGGCACGACACGGTCCGCCTCGGCGCCGATCACGACCACCGGCACCTCGAGCCCGGCAAGCGCGAGATCCGAGCGGAACGGGTGCCGGAGCAGGCGTGACACGGGCACATAGGGATAGCGCGAGGCCGCGACCGCCTGGATCGAGTCGAAAGCGGTGACGAGAACGAGGCCGTCCAGGGTACGCCGGCGGGCGAGCTGCGCCGCGACGCCCGACCCGAGGCTGAAGCCCGCGGCGATCACCCTGGCCGGTCGAAGGCGCTCCACCATGACATCGTGAACGAGCGACGCATCCGCCACGAGCGCCGCTTCGCTTGGAACGCCGCCGCTGGGACCGAAGCCGCGATAGAAAAAGCTGACGATGTCGACGCCGTCGACCCACCCGGAAAAGTGATGCAGACGCCAGTTCGCATCCTCGGCATTGCCGCCGAAGGAGAGCAGCAGGCCACGGCTCTGCCCGGACGCACGGCGCAAGGTGCCCACCAGCCGGACGCCATCCGACGTCGTGAGCTCGAGGCGCTCGTCGGATTGGTCGATCCCAGACGCCTGGACCAGGGCGTAGCCCCAGCCCGGGAAGATCATCCGGTCCTGCTGCCACCACAGCATGCCGACGACGGTAGCCCAGGCGCACAGCGCAATGATGCACACGGCCGAAGCGAGCATCAGCACGCGAGCGACTCCATCTCCGGCTCGGCCGCGACCTCCGTTGCCAGCCACTGCCGCAGCCGGCGGATGGCCCCGTCCTCCACGCGCTCTCGACGACAGACCAGATACCAGCTGCCGACCTGCGGGACCGCCTGCGGCAGGGCGCGCACAAGTCGACCGGCGCGGAGGTCGGCGGCGGCGACGAAGTCCGGCACCAGAGCGACGCCCCGGCCGTCGATCGCCGCCTCGATGGCCAGCAGGTAGCTGTCGAACATCAAGCTCGGATGGCGCGCAAGCTCGCCCACGCCGGCCGCTGCGAGCCACAACGCCCAATCGCCCCGGGCCGTGTAGACGCTGAGCAGGCGGTGATTCACCAGCTCCGCGGGCTGACGCAGCCCGACGCCGCCCTGGACGAGGCCGGGGTTGGCGACGGCGATCAGGCGCGCGCGGAACAGCGGCCAATAGGCGAGGTCGGGCTCGAGCGGCGGCTCACGATAGAGCATGCCGACATCGGCGTGGTCGGAATCGAAGTCCCAGTTGCGATGGCTGGTGCTGAGCCGCAGCCGCAGCTCGGGGTTCGCCGCCTCGAACCGGTGCAGCCGCGCCAGCAGCCAGCGCGACGCCACGGTGACATAGACCTGCAGAGTGAGGTCGCCGGCGTCGCCCCGGCGGCGCAGATGCGCGGTCATCTCGCCGATGCGGGTGAAGGCGTCGCGCAGGACCGGGAACAGCGTGGCCCCGGCCTCGGTCAGCTCGACGCGCCGCCCCTTGCGCCAGAACAGTGGCCCACCCAGCTCGCGCTCGAGCTCCTTCACGTGATGGCTGATCGCCGAGTGCGTCACGCACAGCTCCTCGCCGGCCTCGCGGAAGCTGAGGTGACGCGCCGCGGCCTCGAACGCGCGCAGGGCAGCGAAGGCCGGCAGGCGCGGGCGGGCGGTCACGAGGCGAGGCATTCGGGCAGTCGGGGCAGATCCGGCCTGGCGCCGAGCTCCGTCGCCGGCGCACAGGCGCCGAAGCCGGCGGCTCGCATGGTCTCGATCAGGCGGTCCCGCTCCGACGGGTTCGAGGCATAGTCGGCCACGAAGGCCTCGATGCTCAGGTCGGGCATCTGGGCCAAGGCTTCGGCCACGGCCTCTCTGGCGGCAGCCGTCTCGCCCAAGGCGCCCAGGGTCGCGGCCCGGTAGACGTAGGTGGCGGGGGTGTAGGCATCCGCCGGCATGCGGTCGAACATGCGCAGGGCGGCCTCATACTGGCCGACCATGAAATAGGCGTAGGCGAAGTTGTAGAGCGCCCAGTAGGGCGGCACCGGATTGAGCCGCATCGCCCGCTCCGCGGCGGCCACCCCCTCCTCCGGCTCGCCGAAGTTGCTGGCCCAGCCGGCATAGGTCGCGAGCAGGTCGGCCGAGCCGGGATTGAGCTTCAGGGCCTTGTCGAACTCGTTCTCCGCGCGGGCCGCGTCGCCGTGGTCCATATAGTAGGTGGCGAGCGCCGCATGCGCCGACGCGTCCGCCGGATCGAGCATCACCGCCTTTTGCGCCGCCTCCTGGCGCGCGGCTTCCAGGTCGGCGGGGTAGCCCTTCATCTCCGACAGGCCGGCATAGGTCACGGCAAGCCCGGTCCAGGCGCGGGCGAACCCGGGATCGATGGCGAGGCTCCTCCGCAGGAGCCGGATCGCCTCCTCGTAGCCCGCCAGGGTCGAGCGCTCCTGGGCGTCCATCCCGAGCTGATAGAGATCGTAGGCCGACAGGCTGCGCGGCGGCTTGCGCTTCGCGGCATTCCGGTCGGCCGCGGTGATCTCGCCGGAATAGGGGCTCGCGATCCGGCTGGCGACCGCCTCGGCCAGCTCGCTCTGCACGGCGAACAGGTCCTCGGTGCTACGATCCCAGCGCTCGGACCACAGGTCGGTGGAGCTTCCGGCGTCGACCAGCCAGGTCGAGATGCGCAGCTGCTCGCCCTGGCGCTGGACGGAGCCGTCGAGCACGTAGCGGACCTTCAGCTTGCGCCCGATGCTGCGCGCCTCGTCCGGCCTGTTCCGGTAGGCCTGCGTGGCGTCGCGCGAGATCACGTCCAGGGCGCGGAAGCGGGTGAGCTCGGTGATGATGTCCTCGGTGATCCCGTCGGCGAGCCGCCCCATCGCCTCGTCGCCGCCTGGGCTGTCGAACGGCAGCACGGCGATGGTGGCGTTGTCCGGCGGCACCCACCAGTGCGACCAGGCCCACCACGCGCCGGCCAGGAGCAGCGCCAACGCGGCGGCGACCGCGAGCGGCAGCTTCGGCAGGGCCGGCCTGCGGCGGGGGCGGCTGCCGTCGAGCCGCGCGCGATAGGTGCGCACCGGCCGCGAGATGTTCTTGACCTGCTGCTCGCCCGCGAACTCGAGCGGGAAGGGCACCTTGCCCTGCAGGTGATCGAACGCCGTCCCCGAGACCATGATCCCGCCGGCGTCGCAGATGCTTTCCAGCCGGGCCGCGACGTTCACCCCGTCGCCGTAGACGTCCTGCGCCACCAGCGCGACGTCGCCCAGATTGACGCCGATCCGCAGCCTGATCGGCTTGGGGTGCCCCGCCTCCCTGGCGCTGGTCTCCCGCTGCAGCTCGGCGGCGCAGTTCACCGCGTCGACCACGCTGTCGAACACCGCGAGCGCGCCGTCCCCGATCAGCTTGACCAGGCGGCCTTGGTGACGCTGCAGGACCGGCGCCAGCACCTCGCCCTGCCAGCGGGTGACCCGGCCGATCGTGCCGAGCTCGTCGGCTTCCATCGCGCGCGAGTAGCCCACGATGTCGCTCGCCAGGATCGCGAGCATCCGCCGCTCGATCCGCTCCGGCGATCCGTTGGCCTCGTTGCTCATGGCCGCAGCATAGCGGGGCCGATCGGTTAGGTCAGCTCACCGGTCGTGCTGCAAGTTTCGTTTGCGCTTCCCGACGCCGCGGCGAGGATGCGGCATTGGGGCGATGGAGCGATGCGATGTCCAGCGACAGCGGTCGGCGTGGCGGGCGCGAGGCGCGGCGGCAGCTCAGGGCGGCCCCGCTGGAGGATGCGTTGCGGCCGGTCCGGCCGGGCCTGGAGGGCGGCTGCTACAAGCCCTTGAGCGAGGCGCAGATCCGCACCATCCACGAGGCGGCGCTCGACGTGCTGACACGGATCGGCATGGCGCAGGCATTGCCGTCCTGCATCGAGGCCTGCACGGCGCGCGGCGCCTACCTCAACGAGCATGGCCGGCTCTCCTTCCCGCGCGCCCTGGTCGAGGATGTCGTCGCCGGTGCCGCGCGGCGGTTCCCGCTCCATGGCCAGGATCCCCGCCACGACCTGGAGCCCTGGGGCAGCAAGGTCCATTTCGGCACCGCCGGTGCCGCCGTGCACATGGTCGACCTCAAGACCCGCGCCTACCGCGAATCGCTGCTGCAGGACCTCTACGATGCGGCCCGCATCGTCGACGCGCTCGACCACATCCATTTCTACCAGCGCTCCCTGGTCCCGCGCGACATGGTGGGTGCCATGGAGCTCGATCTCAACACGCTCTATGCCTGCATCGCCGGGACCACCAAGCATGTCGGCACGAGCTTCTGCCGCGGCGACACGCTGAGCGCCGGGCTCGAGATCCTGCATCTCGTCGCCGGCGGCGAGGCGGCCTGGCGGGCGCGGCCGTTCGTCAGCCTGTCCTGCTGCTTCGTGGTGCCGCCCTTGCGCTTCGCCGAGGACGCCTGCCGCGGGCTGGAGGTCGCGGTCGCTGGCGGGATGCCGGTACTGCTGCTCTCGGCGGGGCAGGCGGGCGCCACCTCGCCAGCGGCGCTGGCGGGCTCGGTGGTCCAGGCGGTCGCCGAGGTGCTGGCGGGGCTGTGCTACGTCAATGCGCTCAAGCCGGGGGCACCCGCGATCTTCGGCACCTGGCCGTTCGTCTCCGACCTGCGCACGGGTGCGATGTCCGGCGGCAGTGCCGAGCAGGCGCTGCTGATGGCGGCCTGCGCGCAGATGGGCCAGTTCTACGACCTGCCGACCGGCGTCGCCTCGGGCATGAGCGATTCCAAGCTGCCCGACGCCCAGTCCGGTGCCGAGAAGGGCCTCAACCACGCCCTGGTCGGCAATGCCGGCGCCAACCTGATCTACGAGGCGGCCGGCATGCAGGCGAGCCTGCTCGGCTTCAGCCACGAGAGCCTGGTGATCGACAACGACATCATCGGCGCCAGCTTGCGCACTATCCGCGGCATCGAGGTGACCGAGGCGTCGCTGTCGTTCGAGACCATGCGCCAGGTCTGCCTCGAGGGGCCCGGCCACTATCTCGGCAGCCAGCAGACGCTGGAGCTGATGCAGCGCGACTATTTCTATCCCGCGGTCGGCGACCGGGCGAACCCGAAGGAGTGGGCCGAGCAGGGCACCACCGACATCGTCCAGCGCGCCTCGCTGCGGGTCGAGCAGCTCCTCGGCAACCATTTCCCGGCGCACCTGGCTGCCGTCGACCGCCAGATCCGCGAGCGGTTCCCGATCCGCCTGCCGGAAGCCGCCATGACACCGACGGCCAAGGGGCTCGCGGCATGAGCCGGACCGCGCGCGTCGTCGTCATCGGCGGCGGTGCGGTCGGCTGCAGCGCCCTCTACCATCTGGCGCGGCGCGGCTGGACCGACTGCCTGCTCCTGGAGATGAACGAGCTGACCTCCGGCTCGACCTGGCACGCCGCCGGCAACTGCCCGACCTTCTCCGGCTCGTGGACGTTGATGCGGACGCAGGCCTACGGAGCGCAGCTCTACCGGCGCCTCGCGGCCGAGCTGGAAGGTGGGATCGGCTATCACGGCACGGGCTCGCTCCGTCTCGCCCATCACCGGGAGCGGATGGACGAGTTCCGCCACATCACCGCCATGGCGCGGGCGCAAGGCCTCGCCTTCGAGCTGCTGAGCCCCGCGCAGGCGCGCGAGCTCTACCCGCTCCTGGAGACGCACGACCTCGAAGGCGCCTTGTGGGACCCGATGGACGGCGATGTCGACCCGTCCCAGCTCACCCAGGCCTACGCCCGGCTCGCCCGCGAGGCCGGCTGCCGGATCGAGCGCTTCACCCGGGTGACCAGCCTCACTCGCGGCGGCTCCGGCGAGTGGCTGGTCGGCACCGCCAAGGGCGAGACGATCCGGGCGGAGATCGTGGTCAACGCCGCCGGCTACCGTGCGGGGGAGATCATGGCGCTGCTCGGCCGCGAGCTGCCGATCGTCGCGATGCAGCACCAGTATCTGGTCACCGAGGACGTGCAGGCGCTGGTCGAGCGCGGGGCGGAGAAGCTGCCGCTGCTGCGCGACCCCGACACCTCCTGGTATCTGCGCCAGGAGCGCCAGGGCTTCATTCTCGGCCCCTATGAGTGGCAGTGCCGGGCCGAGTGGCGGGACGGCATCCCGGCCGATTTCGCCTACCAGCTCTGGCCCGACGATCTCGGCCGGCTCGACCGCTACATCGAGGATGCCTGCGCGCGCGTGCCGATCCTGGCCGAGGGCGGCGTCAAGCGCGTGGTCAACGGCCCGATCCCCTACGCCCCGGACGGCAACCCCTATATCGGCCCGGCCCACGGCCTGACCAACTTCTACCAGTGCTGCTGCTTCAGCTTCGGCATCGCCCAGTCCGGCGGGGCCGGCAAGCTCCTGAGCGAATGGGTGGTCGACGGCGCGCCGGAATGGGACGGCTGGGTGTTCGACCCGCGCCGCTACACCGGCTACGCCACCACCGCCTACACGGTCGCCAAGGCGGTCGAGCTGTACCAGAACGAGTATGCTGTGGGCTTCCCGTTCGAGGAGCGCCCCGCCGGCCGGCCGGCACGCACCACGCCGCTCTATCCGGCCCTCGCCGCCAAGGGCGCCAGGTTCGCCGCCCGCAACGGCTGGGAGCGCGCCACCTTCTTCGATCCCGCCGGGACGGCCCGGGACCCGACCCTGAGCCTGCGCCGCGAGCGCAACTGGAACCCGCTGGTCGCAGCCGAGGTCCGGGCCGTGCGCGAGGCGGTGGGCGTGATCGACCTGGGCGGCTTCACGAAGTTCATGCTGGAGGGGCCGGGGGCGGCGGCCATGCTCGACCGGCTGCTCTGCTCGCGCCTGCCGAGACCGGGCCGGATCGGCCTGTGCTACGCGCTGGATGCCAAGGGCGGTGTGGTCAGCGAGCTCACCATCACGCGGCTGGCCGAAGACCGCTTCTACCTGGTCAGCGCCAGCACCGCGGAGTGGCACGACGAGGATCTGCTGCGCGCGGCCCTGCCTGCCGATGGCAGCGCCCGGCTGGAGCCGCTGTCCGGTCGCTTGGGCACCCTGGTCGTCGCCGGCCCGGCCGCCCGTGACGTGCTCCAGCAGGTCAGTCCGGCCGATCTGTCGAACGCGGCCTTCCCCTGGCTGTCGGCGCGTGAGATCGAGCTGGGCTTCGGCCGCGCATTGGCCCTGCGCGTGAGCTATGTCGGCGAGCTGGGCTGGGAGCTGCACCTGCCGATGGAGCAGCTCCTGCCGGCCTACGAGGCGATCATGGCGGCCGGCGCCACCCACGGCATCCGCGACGTCGGCATCTATGCCGTCGAGTCGCTGCGCCTCGACAAATGCTATCGCAGCTGGAAGCAGGATCTGGAGACGGGCTTCTCCGCCTTCGAGGCCGGCCTCGACCGCTTCGTCGACCTGACCAAGTCCGACTTCACCGGCAAGGCGGCGCTGCTCGCCGAGCGCGAGCGCGGCGTGCGCCAGCGGCTGGTGCCGCTCGTCCTGGACGAGCCGGGCGAGGCCGACGTGCCGTTCTGCGCCCCGGTGCATGCCGGCGGCGAGCCGGTCGGGCTCGCCACTTCGGGCTTCTGGAGCTTCACGCTCGGCAGGAGCGTGGCGCTGGCCTATCTCCGAGCCGACCTCGCCGCGCCGGGCAGCAGGGTCGAGGTCGAGGTCTTCGGGCTGCACGTTGCGGCGGTGGTGGGTCACGAGCCGCTCTACGACCCGGAGAATGCGCGGCTGCGGGCCTGAGCCCATCATGGCGATCCCGTCCGCGGCCGCAGCACCGGCCACCGATCTCCTCTACGCCCGCAGCGCGGCGCTGGTCGTGCTGGCCGGCCTGCTGTGGAGCATGGGCGGCTTCCTGGTGAAGCTGGTCGACGCCGCCGATTCGATCCAGATCGTCCTCTACCGCTCGCTGTTCGTCGTGCCCGTGGCCGCCGGGTTCATCCTCTGGCGCGGCGGCGGGCTGCTGCGCAGCACGCGCGCCCTGGGCTGGAACGGGCTTTTCGGCGCGGTCTGCCTCGCCGGCGCCTTCGTCGCCTACGTCACCGCCTTGACGCTCACCACCGTCGCCAATGCCGCCTTCGTGCTGGCGACCACACCCTTCGTCACCGCCCTGCTCGCTCGCCTGCTGCTGGGCGAGCCGATCCGGCGTGTCACCTGGGTGGCGATGCTCCTGGCCGGGGCCGGGGTCGTCGTGATCGCGGCGCCGGGGATCGGCGCCGGCCGGCTCGCCGGCTCGCTGCTGGCGCTCGCCTCCTGCCTCTGTTTCGCCCTGTTCAGCGTCACCCTGCGGCGCGGCCGCTCCCTGGACGGCACGCCCTCGCTCCTGATGGCCGCCATTCTCTCGGCTGGCGCCTGCGCGCTCCTCCTCCTGGTCGAGCGTGGCGCCGAGGCGCTGACGGTCAACCGGCACGACCTCTTCGCCTGTGCGGTCATGGGCATCGTCCAGATCGGCTGCGGCCTCGTCGCCTTCACCGCCGGCTCGCGCCATCTGCCGGCGGCCGACCTGGCGCTGCTCGCCCAGACCGAGGTCGTGCTCTCGCCGGTCTGGGCCTGGCTGGTGATCGGCGAGGTCCCGGCCTTCTGGACCCTGGTCGGCGGCGGCATGGTGCTCGCCGCCGTCGCCCTCCAGGCGCTGGCCGGCGCCCGGCGCGGTGCGGTTCAGAAGCCGAGGAACAGGTAGTCGAGGGCGGCGATGATGCGATCGCGTTCCGAGGCGAGGCTTCCCACAGGCTGCATTAGGCTGCCGACACGGGCGGTAGCCAGTCCAGGAACGAGGAGCCGATATGCCGTCCCCTCCAGCGCGACGGTCGGGAAAAGCCGCTGTGTCGCTGGCTTGAACTCGGAAACAGGTGAGAGCGGGGCGACGACCCGCTCATCGCCGGTATCGGCAAAGTCCGACTGCAGAACCACGAGATACGGGAGCTGGCGCCGGACACGGGCTGCCGGATTGACGACGACGTCAAACTGCCGCGCGATCCTCGGTCTCGGCATAGTGTTCCCTGAGAGCGTCGGCCAACGTGCCGTGCTTGGCGACAAACTCGTTGTATACCTCCAGCTCCTGCCTGATCTCTTCGCGGATCCGCTCACGCAGCGCGGCGTCCAGCGCACGCTCGGCGATGGCGTCGACATCCAGTCCCGCAGCCGCGATCTTAGCATGGAGGTCCCCGTTGACGTGGACCGTCACCGGAATTCGAGCCGCCTGGTCGTCATAGATCCTGGGACGCATCGTCCGCTCTCCGTTGCACCTGCCTCGAGCATCCGCCTCCTCGCCTCACGCCGTCAACAAGGCCATCGCCCATGACTCCCCCGCTTCCCGCCCGCGCCGAGGTCGTCATCATCGGCGGCGGCATCGTCGGCTGCTCGATCGCCTATCACTTGACGAAGCTGGGCATCAGCGACGTCCTGCTGCTGGAGCGCAAGCAACTCACCTGCGGTACCACCTGGCACGCGGCGGGGCTGATCGGGCAGCTCCGCGCCACGCGGCGGATGACCGAGCTCGCCACTTACACCGCCGAGCTCCT
>JBFWWD010000158.1:0-13967 GCA_050246385.1 Geminicoccaceae bacterium | reverse complement strand
CGCGCGCCGCCGGCTATCCCGAGCGGCCGATCACGCTCATCTGCCCGTGGGGCGCCGGTGGCGGCACCGACGCGACCGCCCGCATCGTCGGCAGCGTCCTGGAGCGCGATCTCGGCGTGCCGGTGAATGTCGTCAACCGGACCGGCGGCTCGGGCGTGGTCGGCCATTCGGCGATCGCGACCGCCGCCCCGGACGGCTACACGCTGGGCATCATCACGGTCGAGATCGGGATGATGCACTGGCAGGGGCTCACCGAGCTCTCCTACAAGGACTATACCCCGCTCGCCCTGATGAACGAGGATCCCGCCGGCCTGCAGGTGACGGCCGATTCCTCCTACGGCTCCGCCAGGGATCTGCTCGGCGCGATCAAGGAGGCGGAGAAGGGTGCCATGAAGGCGTCCGGCACCGGCCAGGGCGGCATCTGGCATCTGGCGCTCGCCGGCATGCTCCAGGCCGACGGCCAGCCGCCCGATCAGGTGCAATGGGTGCCGAGCCAGGGTGCGGCCCCCGGGCTCCAGGATCTGGTCGCCGGCGGCGTCGACATGGTGCCGTGCTCGGTCCCCGAGGCGAAATCGCTGCTCGACGCCGGCAAGGTGCGCAGCCTCGCCGTCATGTCCAAGGAGCGCAACCCGGCCTTCCCGGACGTGCCGACACTGAAGGAGGCGACCGGGATCGAGTGGATGCTCGGCGCCTGGCGGGGCTTCGCCGGCCCGAAAGGATTGCCGGACGAGGTCACGGCCGTGCTCGTCCCAGCGATGGCCAAGGTCTACGAGAGCGCCGAGTTCAAGGAGTTCATGAGCGCGCGCGGGTTCGGCACCATCTATGCCGCGCCGGCCGAGTTCGAGAGCTTCATGGCGCAGCGCGACGAGAGCCTGGGCGCGGTGATGAAGGGGCTGGGGCTGGCGGGCTGAGCCGGCGCCGACCTCGATGCGCTTCAACGATGCGGTGTTCGGGGCCGTCCTCCTGTTGCTGGGGGTGGCCATCGCGGTCATGTCCCGGTCGTTCCCGGGCATGCCCGGTCAGAGCGTCGGGCCGGCCCTGTTTCCCGACATGATCGCGGTGGGGCTGGGGCTGTGCGGCCTCGGTCTGCTGTGGAGCGGGTTGCGGCGCCCCGAGTTCGCCGGGGCCGCGCAGCTCGGCGAGTGGGCCAGGAGCGGTGGTCACATCCTCGACGTCGGCCTGATCATCGGCGGTCTCGTGCTGGTGATCCTGCTCTGGGACCTGGTCGGGTTCGTTCCCCTCGCGACCCTCTACACCGGCGGCCTGATCGCCCGGTTCCGCGGCGGCCGGGTCCTGTCCTCGTTCGTGGGCGCGCTCCTGGCCGTGCTGATCATCGACTGGGTGTTCCGGCGCATGCTGCTCGTGCCATTGCCCTTGGGCCCGCTCACGGGAATCGTCTGGTGAGCACGCTCGAGCACGCGCTGGCTCTGGTCTTCGAACCGCACAATTTGCTGGTGATGTTCCTCGCCGGCGCGTTCGGGCTGTTCGTCGGTGCCATGCCCGGCCTCACCGCGACCATGGCCACGGCGCTTCTCGTGCCGGTGACCTTCTTCATGGACCCGGAGCCGGCGATCGCGGCGATCGTGACCGCGACCGCGATGGCGATCTATTCCGGCGACATTCCGGGTGCCCTCATCCGCATCCCGGGCACGCCCGCCTCGGCCGCCTATGTCGAGGACTCCTACCGCATGACGCAGAAGGGCGAGGCCAACACGGTGCTGGGCGCCGGCCTCGTCTTCTCGGTCGTGGGCGGCATCTTCGGCACGATCGTGCTGGCGCTCGCGGCCCCGGTGATCGCCGAGTTCGCGCTCAACTTCAGCTCGTTCGAGTATTTCTGGTTGGCGCTTCTGGGCCTCTCCTGCGCGGTGTTCATCTCCACCGGCTCGCCGGTCAAGGGGATCGTCGCGGTCCTCCTGGGCCTGCTGTTCGCCACCGTTGGCATCGACCCCACCGCCGGCCATCCCCGCTTCACCTTCGGCAGCGTCGAGCTGATGGGCGGGATCAGCCTGATCCCGACCATGATCGGCATGTTCGCGGTCAGCGAGATCCTGCGCTGGGTGACCAGCTCGCGGAAGGTGCAGGAGCTGAGCGTGCGCCAGGTCGGCAACGTGTTCCGCGGCCAGCTCGGGCTGATGCGCCGCTACTGGCGCAGCACCCTGCGCAGCGCGATCATCGGCACCGGCATCGGCGCCCTGCCCGGGGCGGGTGCCGACATCGCCGCCTGGGTGACCTACGCCACCGAGAAGAAGCTGTCCAAGACGCCCGAGAAGTTCGGCACCGGCTACATCGAGGGCGTGACCGCACCGAGCACCGCCAACAATGCCAGCCTCGGCGGCGCCTGGATCCCGGCGCTGGTGTTCGGCATCCCGGGCGATTCGATCACCGCGATCGTGATCGGCGTGCTCTACATGAAGGGCATGAACCCGGGCCCGATGATCATGATCGAGCGGCCCGAGCTGCTCTACGCGATCTTCATCACCTTCATCGTCGCCAACCTCCTGCTCCTGCCGCTGGGCTATGTCGCGATCCGCCTGTTCCGGCTGATCCTCGCCGTGCCGCGCGAGGTGCTGATGCCGCTGATCCTGATCTTCTGCGTCGTCGGCTCGTTCGCGATCAACAACACCGTCCACGGCGTCGGCCTGATGCTGGCGATGGGCGTGCTCGGCTACCTGATGGAGGAGAACGACTTCCCGATCGCCCCGGCGATCCTCGGGCTGGTGCTGGGCAGCATGGTCGAGGCCAACTTCATGACCTCGATGATCAAGGCCAACGGGCACGTCACCGCCTTCTTCGATCGGCCGGTGGCGGGCGTGCTGGGCGCGACCAACCTGATCGTGTGGGGTTGGGTCCTGGTCAGCTCGCTGCGCCAGCGCCCGCCGGAGCCGACTTCCTAGCCGGCCTTGGCCTCGGGCAGGGCCAGCCACAGCTCCAGCGTGCCGGCGCGCGGCTTCGCCTTGGCCCAGCCGGTGAAGTCGCGCACCTCGACCGGCAGGTCGGTGAAGCCCAGGCTCGCGAGCGCCGCCGCGGTCTTGGCGGCGAGCGCGTTCGCCGCCTCTCGGTCCTCGGCGTAGAAATACCGGACCTCGCGGCTGTCGTTCGGCATCCGGTCCTCGCCCGGGACGACGAAGCCGTCGCCGCGCAGGGCATCGCCGACCGCACGTGCCACATCGGGGGCGACGCTCTTGCCGTACTGCAGGAACACGGTGGCGAGATGTTCGCCACTCGCCGCCTGCTGCGCGCGATCGGCCAAGGACTGTGCCTGCTGCCGCAGCGCCGCGACGCGCTCGGCCGTCTCCGCCCGGCCGTCGCCGGCGAGGTCGGCGAGATCCTCGGTCACCTGGGCCAGCTCGGCCACGATCTTGCGGGTCTCGTCCAGCGTGGTGCCCAGGCTGCTGCGATTCTCGACCAGGTCGGCCTCGAGCTCGCGCCGCCGCACCACCACCGCACCGAGCTGGTCGTTGATGCTCACCAGCGTGCCGTCGAATTCCTCCTGCTGCTTGGTGAGCCGGGTCTGGAAGCTTTCGATCCGCCGCTGCGCCGCATCGGCGTCGGCGGTGAGCTGCTCGATCAGCGCGTCCAGCTTGCGCTTGTTCTCCCGGGCCAGGTCGAGCTGGACGTTCATCTCGGTCATCGTGCGCTCGGCGTCCTTCGACACCGGGCCGATCGCCCTGACCACGAGATTGTCGATCCAGCTGTAGCCGGCGAGGCCGAGCACGAACAGGACGGCCGCGACGATGCCGGCATAGCGGACCTTGAGCGTCCGCTCGACCCGCTCGCCGACATTGTCGGCCAGCCGGCGCTCGAGCAGCTCGAGCATCTCGGGCGTGACGTTGGGCGGATTGGTCATCGGGTGATCCCACGCGGCCGTCGCAAAGGCTGCCGTCCTCAGCACGCGGCGGAGAGGCTGGCAACCCTCGGGCGGATTGAGCGGTGGCCCGCGCCTCGGCTAGGTTCCTGCCGCAACGGAAGGAGGGGAGGCTGACATGGCGCTGGAGCCGAAGCAGTTTTCGGGCAAGGTGGCCCTGGTGACCGGGGGAACCCAGGGACTGGGTGAGGCGATCGCGCGATTGCTGGTGGCGCGGGGCCTCGCCGGCGTCCTCGTCTCGGGCCGCAACGCGGAGCGTGGCGAGCGCGTCCGTGCCGAGCTCGAGGCCGCTGGTGCGGAGGCCGTGTTTGTCCCGGCCGATCTCGCCGATCTGGAGCAGGTCCGCCGGCTCGTCGCCGAGGCCAACCAGACCTTCGGCCGGCTCGACTGTCTCGTGAACGCGGCAGCGCTCACCGAGCGGGGCAGCATCCTCGACACCTCGCCCGAGCTGTTCGACCGGATGTACGCCGTCAACGTGCGGGCACCGTTCTTCCTGATCCAGGACGCGGCCAGGATCATGCGCCGCGGCGGTGCCGGCGGCACCATCGTCAACATCCTCTCGACCTCGAGCTATGGCGGCCAGCATTTCCTCGCCGCCTACTCCTCCTCGAAGGGTGCGCTCGCCATCCTGACGCGCAACGCCGCCTACGCGCTCATGCGCGACGGCATCCGGATCAACGGCCTGAACATCGGCTGGATGAACACGCCGGGCGAGCACGCGATCCAGAAGACCGCCCACGCCGCCCCGCCGGACTGGCTCGACAAGGCCGGCACCGGCCTGCCGCTCCGTCGCCTGCTCGACCCGGACGAGGTCGCCCGCGCTACGGCCTTCCTGCTGTCCCCGGAGAGCCACCCGATGAGCGGGGCGCTGGTCGATTTCGACCAGTCGGTGCAGGGCGCGGGTGATCCGCCGCGGCCGATGGTGCACCTGGAAGGGTGAGCGGCGTCACCTTCGAGCGGGACCTGCGCACCCGCACGCGGCGCTGTTTGCGTTCGCCTAGAAGGCAGTTTCCAGCGACCTGGATTACGCGTACTATGATAATGCCGATTGAGAAACGAATCGGAATAGTTGGGGAGTTGCATATGAAGCCGATTTATCTCGCCATCATGACTCTTCTTGTCGCCTTCGGCTTGCCTGTCGGGGCATTCGCGGCGTCCGCCGACGACCAGGTCGCCGCGGCCTACGCCGCTTGGGACCAAGCCTTCAACACCGGCGACGCCGCCAAGGTCGCCGCCTTCTACACGGACGATGCCGTGTTCCTGCCGCCGACCCACGACGTGATCGAAGGGCCGGCAGGAGTCGAGAAGTTCTTCGCCGGCCTGTTCGGCAACGGCGTCACCGGGCACAAGCTGGAGCTGATCGAGGTCACCGGCGCCGACGACGAGATGGTCGTCGCCGCGGCCAAATGGTCGGCGAGCGGCAAGGACGCCAGCGGCGCCGCGACGACGTTCGGCGGGGTCGCCACCCATGTGTTCGAGCGCGAATCCGATGGCAACCTGAAGCTCAAGCTGCATACCTTCAACTGACGTCAGGGGTC
The DNA here is from genome assembly GCA_050246385.1 of Geminicoccaceae bacterium. Taxonomy (GTDB): domain Bacteria; phylum Pseudomonadota; class Alphaproteobacteria; order Geminicoccales; family Geminicoccaceae; genus Benzoatithermus. The sequence continues at coordinate 8,564 of JBFWWD010000158.1, read as the reverse complement.
GGGCGGATCCTGTCGGGTCCGCCCGACCCGCGATCACGGGGGAGGGCAGCGTGAGTTCGGATGCGGTACGCGGGCAGGTCGAGGCCGCCTATGCGGCTTGGGACGAGGCATTCAACCGAGGCGATGCCAAGGCGCTGGCGAGCCTCTATGTCGACGACGCGACCTTTCTGCCCGCGACTCATGACGTCGTCGATGGACCGACACGCATCGAGGCGTTCTTCACGCCACTGCTGGCCCAGGGCTTGAGCGATCACCGCTTCGAGCTGATCACGGTGCACGAGGACCAGAACAGCATCGCTGCCGCCGCCCGTTGGACGGCGACCAGCCCGAATGCCGACGGCTCCCGCGCCACCTCCAGCGGGATCGCCACCCATCTGTTCGTCAAGCAGCCGGGCGGCGGCCTGAAGCTGCGGCTGCACACCTTCAACTGAGCGGGCTCAGTCCTTCGCGACGAAGTCGGTGAGGCTGAGCTCGGTGGCGCCGGCGTCGTCGAACACCCGGATACCATCCTGCCTCGAGTAGATCACCGTCTTGCCGATGCTCGGGTAGCGGGCGACGTCCAGCGGGCCGCGCTCGCCACCCATCAGATAGACGAGATCGGTGACGCCGGTGTTGCGGAGCGTGTGCGCGGTGCCGTCGATCGGGAAGCCCATGAAGTCGCCCGGGCCGACCGCGATCTCACGGTCGCCGATCACCGCCGTACCCCGACCCTCGAGGATGTAGACGAACTCCTCGTGTTGCAGGTGGGCATGCAGGATGAAGCTCTCCTTGCCCGGCTGCACCCGCGCCATCGTGACGATCACCCGGCCCATGCCGGTTCGTTCGGCCAGGCGTTGCAGCGACACCTCCGAGTTCGGGTTGAATGGATGCCGGATCACGACGGCCTCCGCCGGATCCAGCTCACCGGTGCGCACGAGATGTTTGGGCGCATCGCTCATGATCGCAACTTCCCCTCAGGCATGGCTTGCCGCGAGACGGCCACCCGACCAGACTACGGTCCTAGCACGCGTGCCCGCGAGCGCGAACCAGGGAGGGGATCGAGTTGACGCAGCGCTGGAAGCGACGGCCGGAAGGGTCGAACTGGGGGGATTTCGGGCCGGACGACCAGCGCGGCCGGCTCAACCTGCTGACACCGGAGAAGGTGCGGCAGGGTCTCGCCGAGGCCAAGGAGGGGCTGACCTTCTGTCTCAGCCTGCCGCTCGACTACCCGGGCAAGAACCGGCTCAACCCGCGCCGCCACCCGCCGCAACTCATGGCGGCGCAGCGCGGCGGCGTCCGCAACTACACCTTTCCCCTGAGCCGCGAGGACCCGCGTTGGAGCGACGTGGTCTGCGACGACGCCGTGCTGCTGTGGACCCAGTACTCGACCCAGTGGGACGCCTTGAGTCATGTCGGCGCCGAGTTCGACGCGGACGGAGACGGTGACGCCGAGCGGGTCTTCTACAATGGCTTCAGGGCCGGCGACGACCTCACCGTCGACAGCGCGGCGGCCGCCGATCCGGCTCCCCTGGCGGGCCCGGTGCGCGCCGGCCGTCTCGGCATCGAGAACATGGCGACGGCCTGCGTCCAGGGTCGCGCGGTGATGATCGACCTGCGCGCCGCCTTCGGCCCGGGTCGGCGTCTGGTCGGCTACGACGATCTGGCGTCCGCCTGCGCCAGCCAGAACGTGACCGTCGAGACCGGCGACATGGTCTGCCTGCACACCGGCTTCGCCGCGACCCTGCTCGAGATGGGCCGCGACCCGGACCTGGAGCGGCTGGCAGAGACGGGTGCGGTCCTCGACGGCAGCGACGAGCGGCTGCGGCGGTGGGTCGACGAGAGCGGGCTTTGCGTCCTCATCGCCGACAACTACGCCGTCGAGGCGGTGCCCGGCACCGCCCGCCCGGGGCGGCATCCGTTCCTGCCGCTGCACGAGCTGTGCCTGTTCAAGCTGGGCATCCACCTGGGCGAGCTCTGGCATCTGAGCGAGCTCGCCGACTGGCTGCGGACGGCCGGACGCAACCGCTTCCTGCTCACCGCACCCCCGCTCCGCCTGCCCGGTGCGGTGGGCTCGCCCGTGACGCCGGTGGCGACGGTGTAGCCGCCTCAGGCCAGCGCCAGGGTCAGCAGTGCGGTCAGGCAGGACACGGGATCGAACGGCCCGGTCCCGGGCATGACCATCACCGGCATGGCATGGTCGACGCCGGCTTCGTCGACACCGATCGTTCCCGACAGATGGGCGGAGGGCACGCCGACGAGACCGTCGTTGCGCGGCTGGCCCGCCAGCTTGCAGATCAGCCAGGTGCCGCGGAACAGGGACGGCTGGGTGTCGGTCAGCCAGCTGCCGTAGCAGACGGTCGGCACGGCCTGCACGATCGACGCGATGTCCGCGGCGTGCTCGGCCTGATAGGCGCCCCGCGTCGCCATCGACAGGTCGCTCATCGTGTCGGGCGAGCCGCCGAAGGCGTGCTCCAGGAGATAGCTGGTGATCGGCCGGGCGAGCGCGTTCTCGGTGTTCAGGTCGGCGAGCGGGCTGCCGAAAAAGGGCGCCTGCAGCGAGACCCAGGCGCGCAGGCGCGCGGGCGAGGCGAGGGTGGGCCGGTCGATCAGCGCCTGCAGCGCGTCGAGGCTGCCCTTGCTGTGGGTGACCAGCGTGACCGGGCCGGGTGCGCGTGCGATCGCATCCGCCACCACCGGCGCATTGCGTGCGATGGAGCCCGCGGAGTTGACCTCCAGCTCGACGGCGTCGATGCCCTGCAGCGCCAGCGCATCCCGCTGCGCGTCGAAGTAGCCGCCGAGGCCGACCGGCTTGCCGAGGGTCGACGCGATCGCGTCGGCGAGCTGCTTGAGGAAGCCGCCGATGAAGATCACTGGTCCCTGGCGCAGCTCGGCCGCGATCGCCTCGGGGAGCCGGGCCGGCAGGGCGCCCGTCAGGCCACGGGTCGCAATCGCTTCGGCATAGGCCCGGGCATAGGCCGCGTTCGCGTCGGGCCGCGCCGCCGCGAGCGCCGGGCCTGCCGCGGCCAGGGCCGCGGCCGAGGCGACGAAGCCGCGGCGGGTGAGCCGGGCGACGTCAGCTTCCGGGCGCGACGGCCGTCTCCGCGGGCCGGCGACGCAGCGAGGCGATCCAGCGGACCACGACATAGAACACCGGGGTGAACAGAAGTCCGAACAAGGTCACGCCCAGCATGCCCGAGAACACCGCGGTGCCGAGCGACTGGCGCATCTCGGCGCCCGCACCCGTGGCGATGACCAGCGGCACCACGCCCAGGATGAACGCGAACGAGGTCATCAGGATCGGGCGCAGCCGCGTGCGGGCGGCATCCACCGCCGCCTGGGCCGGCGGCTCGCCCTCCTCCTCGCGCTGCTTGGCGAACTCGACGATCAGGATCGCGTTCTTGGCGGCGAGGCCGACCAGCACGATGAGGCCGATCTGGACCAGGATGTTGTTGTCCAGCCCGCGCCAGGTGACGCCGGTGATGGCGGCGAGCAGGCACATCGGCACGATCAGGATCACGGCCAGCGGCAGCAGCCAGCTCTCATACTGTGCCGCGAGGAACAGGAACACGAACACGACCGAGGCGATGAAGACGTAGATCGCCGTGTTGCCGGCCTGCTTCTCCTGATAGGCGAGGTCGGTCCAGGCGAAGCTGAAGCCGTCCGGCAGCACCTCCGCGGCGAGCCGCTCCATGGCCGCGATCGCCTGGCCGGTCGAGAAGCCCGGCACGGTCGAGCCCTGCACCTCGGCGGCGGGATAGAGGTTGTTGTGCGGCACGCGGTAGGCGCCGGTCTGGTCCTCGAAGGTCGCGACCGAGGCGATGGGCACCATGTCGCCGTCGGCGTTGCGCACCTTCAGGTTCGCGATGTCCCTGGTCTCGCGGCGGAACTGGCCGTCCGCCTGCACCTGGACCCGGTAGGTGCGGCCGAGATAGTTGAAGTCGTTCACATAGTCGGAGCCGAGATAGATGTTGAGCGTGTCGAACACCGAGCCCACCGGCACGCCCAGCATCTCGGCCTTCACCCGGTCGATGTCGGCATAGATCTTGGGCGTGCGGGTGTTGAACAGGGTGAAGACCTGGCTCAGGCCGGGCTCCTGGTTGGCGCGAGCGACCAGCTCGTCGGTGACCGCGGCGAGCGCCTCGAGGCCCCGGCCACGATGGTCCTCGACGTACATCTTGAAGCCGCCGCCGGTGCCGACGCCGCGGACCGGGGGCGGATTGATCACCAGGGCCAGCGCCTCCTGCATCGAACCCAGCTTCGCGCGCAGCTGGTCGGTGATCTCCGCGATGGTGATGCCCTTGGCGACGCGCTCCTCGAACGGGGCCAGCGTCACGAACACGGCACCCGAGTTCGGCGCGTTGGTGAAGGTGGCGCCGTCGAAGCCGGCGAAGCCGGCGGTGTGCGCCGTTCCCTCGACCGACAGGGCGAGCTCGGTCGCCTTGCGGACGACGCGGTCCGTGCGATCCATCGCCGCGCCCGGCGGCAGCTGGATCGCGACGATCAGGTAGCCCTGGTCCTGCTCCGGGATGAATCCCGTGGGCGCGCGCTGGAACTGATGCACCGCGAGCCCGATCAGGCCGGCATAGACCACGAGCACCAGGGCGCCGACACGGATCAGCCGTCGGGTCAGGCCGCCATAGCCGAGCGACAGACGGTCGAACACATGGTTGAAGCCGTTGAAGAACCACCGGATCGGCGCCGTGAGCGGCGAGTGCCGCGGGTTCTCCTCGTGCGGCTTGAGCAGGAGGGCGCACAGGGCGGGCGACAGCGTCAGCGAGACGACGCACGAGATGATCGTCGAGGCGGCGATGGTCACCGCGAACTGACGGTAGAACTGGCCCTGGATGCCCGCGATCATCGCCGCCGGGATGAACACGGCGCACAGCACGAGCGCGATCGCGACCAGGGCGCTGCCGACCTCGTCCATGGTCCGGTGCGCCGCTTCCTTCGGCGACAGGCCCTGGCGCAGGTTGCGCTCGACGTTCTCGACCACGACGATGGCGTCGTCGACGACGATGCCGATGGCCAGCACCAGCCCGAACAGGGACAGGTTGTTGAGGCTGAAACCGAGCGCACCCATCACCGCGAAGGTGCCGATCAGCGAGACCGGGATCGCGACGATCGGGATGATCGCGGCGCGCCAAGTCTGCAGGAACAGGATCACGACGATCACGACCAGCGCCACGGCCTCGTAGATCGTCTTCACGACCTCGTCGACCGACTGCTGGATGAACTCCGTCGGATTGTAGATGATGTCGTAGTCCAGCCCGGCCGGGAAGCTCTTCTTGAGCTCCTGCATCGTGTGCTCGACCTCGGCCGCGGTCTCGAGCGCGTTGGAGCCCGGGAGCTGGAAGATGCCGAGGGCCGTCGCCGTGCGATCGTCGAGATAGGCGTTGCGCAGATAGTCCTGGGCACCCAGCTCGACCCGGCCAACGTCGCGCACGCGGGTGACCCGGCCGTCCGGATCGGTCTTGACGATGATGTTCTCGAACTGCCGGACGTCCTGGAGCCGGCCCAGGGTCTCGATGGTGAGCTGGAAGCCGCCGGGATCGGGCACCGGCAGCTGGTTCAGGCTGCCCGAAGCCACCTGGATGTTCTGCGCCCCGATCGCGTCGACCACGTCGGTGGCCGTCAGGCCGAGCTCCGACAGCCGATCCGGGTTCAGCCAGATGCGCATCGAGTAGTCGCGCGCGCCGAACACCTGGATGTCGCCGACGCCGTGGACGCGTGCCAGCACGTCCTTGATCTGCAGGGTGGCGTAGTTCGAGATGTAGAGCTGGTCGAGCGAGCCGTCCGGCGAGTTGAGATGGATCACCATCATCAGGTCGGGCGAGTTCTTGCGGGTCGTGATGCCGCGCCGGCGCACCTCCTCCGGCAGCTGCGGCTCGGCGATCGAGACCCGGTTCTGCACCAGCACCTGCGCCTCGTCGAGGTCGGTCCCGAGGGCGAAGGTGATGGTGATCTGGACGCTGCCGTCTCCCGTCGACTGGGAGACCATGTAGAGCATGTTCTCCACGCCGTTGATCTGCTGCTCGAGCGGCGTCGCCACCGTCTCGGCCACGACCTCCGCCGACGCCCCGGGATAGTTCGCCGACACCACGACCGTCGGCGGCGCCACCTCGGGATATTGCGCCACCGGCAGCGCGAAGTAGGCGATGCCGCCGACCAGCGTGATCAGGATCGAGATGACCGCGGCGAAGATCGGGCGGTCGACGAAGAAGTGCGAGAATCTCATGTCAGCTCGCCGCCGGCTCGTCGGACTCGGGAGCGATGGTGCCGTCCTTGGGCGCGACCTTGCTGCCCGGCCGCGCGCGGATCAGGCCGTTGATGACGAGCCGGTCGTCCGGGGTGAGGCCGCGCCGGACGATGCGCAGGCCGCCCGGCTGGCTGGGGCCCGGCCGGATGATCTTGGTTCCCACGGTGCCGTCCTCGCCGACGGTGAGCACCATCTTGCGCGCCTGATCGGTCACGATCGCCGAATCCGGGATCAGGATCGCGTCATATTCGGGCGATCCCGGAATCCGGATGCGGCCGAACTGGCCGGGCGTGATCAGGCTGTTCGGATTGGGGAAGGTGGCGCGCCCGCGGATGGTGCCGCTGCCCCGGTCGACGACATTGTCCACGAAGCTCATCGTGCCTTGGTGCGGCCAGCCCTCCTCGTCGACGAGATGGGCCTCCACGATGGTGCGGTTGTCCCGCGTCGAAGGCAGCTCGCCGCGCGCGGCCGCCCGCTGATAGGCGAGGAAGTCCGACTCGGACATGTCGAAGCTGAGATAGATCGGGTCGAGCTGCACGATCGTGGTCAGCAGCGTCGCGTCGCTCACGAGATTGCCGACATCGACGCGACGGTCGGAAACGCGGCCCGAGAAAGGCGCCGTCACCCGCGTGAACTCGAGATCCAGCTCGGCCTGCCGGAGCTGCGCCTCGCTGCCCGCCAGATTGGCCTGCGCCTCGGCCAGCTCGGCATTGCGCTGGTCGAGCGTGGCCTTGGCGGCGGCCGAGGTAGTGACCAGCCGGCTGGTCCGCTCCTGGTCGAGCCGAGCCAGCTCGAGCTGGGCGCGCTGGGTCTCGATCTGAGCTTTGGCACGGTCGACCGCCGCCTGATAGGGACGCGGATCGATCACGAACAGCACGTCGCCGTCCCTGACCATGGCCCCGTCCTCGAAGCCGATCTCCTGGACGTAGCCGGAAACGCGCGCACGGATGTCGACCTGCTGCACCGGCTCGAACCGGCCGGTGAACTCGTCCCACTCGGTCAGGCGTCGCACCAGCGGCTTGGAGACGGTCACCTCGGGTGGCGGCGGCGCGGCATTGGCATTCGCCGCGCCGTCGCTGCCGTCGTCGCAGCCCGCTAGCGCGAGCAGCCCGGCCACCGCCAGTGCGGCAGGCGCCGAGCGGGACCAGATTCGATTCGCCATCATCCGGTCTGTCTCCGGGAGAGAGAGCCGTGTCAAGTCTCGGCCAAGGACGTGGCTGCCTGCCCCGGCCGCGTCAATCATCCCTTGGTATTGCGACGCAGCATGGCTGCCCTATCGCCGGAAGGTGACGGAAGTCACAGACCGGGAATGGCGATCTCGCGCAGCGCCTCCGGCCAGGCTCCCCCGGTCGCCCAATCCAGCAGCTCGACCGTGTGCACCACGGGGAGCTTCGTGCCGGACCCGATCTGGGTGATGCAGCCGATGTTTCCGGTCGCGATCACGTCCGGCCGGACGCTCTCGATGTTGGCGACCTTCCGGTCGCGCAGCCGGCCGGCGATCTCGGGCTGCAGCAGATTGTAGGTGCCGGCCGAGCCGCAGCAGAGATGACCCTCGGGCACGTCGCGGACGGTGAAGCCGAGCTGCGCCAGCAGCATCTTCGGCAGGGTGGTGATCTTCTGGCCGTGCTGCATCGAGCAGGCGGAGTGATAGGCCACGACCAGATTGGCGTCCCTGCTCGCCGGTGGCAGGCCCAGCTCGCCGATCACCTCCGTGACGTCCTTGGCCAGCTCGGCGATGCGCGCGGCCTTCGCGGCGTAGGCCGCGTCCTCGCGGAACATGAAGCCATAATCCTTGATCGTCGTCCCACAGCCCGACGCGTTGATGACCACGGCATCCAGGCCGCCTCGGTCGATCTCGCGCGTCCAGGCGTCGATGTTGGCGCGGGCGAAGGCGAGCGCCGACTCCTCCTTGCCCATGTGATGGGTCAATGCCCCGCAGCAGCCCATGCCCTTCGGTACGACGACCTCCGCGCCGAGGCGGCTGAGCAGCCGTGCGGTCGCCTCGTTGATCTGGGGCGCCAGGACCTGCTGGGCGCAGCCCGTCAGCATGGCGACACGTGCCCGTCGCGATCCGTCCGCGGGAAAGGTCTGCGGCCGGTCGACCGGCGAGGGTGGCGGCAGATGCGCCGGCGCGAGGCTCAGCATGGTGCGCAGCTGCCCCGGCAGCAGGCCGGCGAACGGCCGTGCGAACGCGCTGCCGAGCAGCGCGAGGCGGAACACCGCCGGGTAGGGGATGGTCGAGGCGAGCAGCCGCCGCGTCATCCGCTCGGGCCACGGACGGCGATGATGCTGCTCGATATAGGCCCGCCCATGATCGACCAGGTGCATG
>JBFWWD010000157.1:0-14050 GCA_050246385.1 Geminicoccaceae bacterium | reverse complement strand
TAGTCGGGCGACTCCGGTGCCGGAAAGGGGATCGTGTTCGCCATCTCGGCCCGCTCGGCATAATCGTAGTTCGGAAACGGGAGCCGCTTCCTCTCGCGCCACTGCGCCACCTCGTCCTCGGTTTCCCGAGCCCGCTCGATATCCGTTCCGCGATCTCGTGCGAGATAGATGGTCTGCGAGGGGAAGGCGAAGCCGGTGCCGCACTCGCGCACGATCTCGGCGATCCTGAAGTTCAGATCCTCCTTGATCGCCATGTATTCGTTCCAGTCGGCGGCGAGGACGAAGGCATAGACATCGAGAATGTAGGCCGAGCTGCCCAACTCGCTGAAGCGGACGCGCGCAGGATCGGGTGAAACCTTGCTGTGCTGGATGAGCAGCTTGCGGATCTTCGCGGCGACGAACCGGAGCTGGTCCGGCGTGGTCTCGTGGCGCAGCCGAAGCTCGGCCTGGAACAGGTTCATGTCCCGCCGCGTGAAGTTGACGATCTGCATCTGGGCGAAGTCGGCGTTCGGCACCGTGATCACGGTGCGATCCAAGCCGCGCAGGCGGGTCGAGCGCAGACCGATCTCCTCCACCGTGCCCATCATGCTGCCGAAGCTGCAGAACTCGCCGACCCGGACCGGCTTGTCGGCAAACAGCACGAACCCACCGACCAGATTCTCCAAGGTCGGCCGGATCGCCAGTGCGACGGCAAGACCACCGACGCCCAGGCCGGCGATGATCGGCGTGATGCTCAGGCCGAGTTGACCCGCGGCGTACAAGGCCACGCACAGCGCGCCGACGATGCTCAGAATGCGAAAGCACAGCCGGATCAGGGCTGCATCCAGGCTCTTGGCGGTCGACGCGAACGACTTGACGACGAGGTTGCCGAATTTGGCGATCACCTCGGCGACGAGACATGCGATCAGGACGAAGACGAGGACCGTCAGCGCCGCGGAGATCGCGACGCTGATCTGGTCGCGCAGGAGGATCGCGTCGTCGATCCAGACTTCGAGCGCCATGACGACCAGGATCGAGCCGACGACCGCAAGTGGCTGGCCGACCTCCCAACCCTGTTCGCGCTTCCTGCGCCGCCGATCCCACCTGCGCCCCGCGCGCCAGAGCAGCCAGACGATGAGGGCCGCAACGAGGATCGAGATCAGCGTGGCGATCCACTTCCAGACCGCCTGGTTGATGAATGGCACGAACAACGGCGCCGGCAGGTCCCAGATCGCCCTGGCAAACAGATCGGGCATGAGGAGGCCCGGGGCAGCGCGCCATTGCGACAGCACGTCGACCGAGCCGCTGGGCAGTGGCAGATCACGCACCAGCCGGAAGAACTGTCGCGCCCGGGCGACCGTGTCGCTGCTGAACAGGAACTCGCCCGCCCGGGGTCCGTCGGCCACCTTTTCGATCGTGATCTCGGTTCTCGGGAGCGTCCAACGGGTGATCCCCTTGGCCGCCACCTCGGCATCGCCAGGAATGCTCCCCTCGGTGGGAACCCCGATCCGGCTGATCGTGTCGTAGAGATAGAGGGCATCATCGACGCCCACTTCGGCGCGGAGAGCCGCACCGATATGAGTGAGATCGAGCGTCCGCAGAAACCGCTCCGCATAATCCTCGGTCTGGCTGAAACTCTCGTGCCGACGCCAGCTTCGATAGGCCTTCTCGACATTCGAGCGGAAGGACTGGAACGTGGCCCGAGGGCTGGATGTGTCTACCGGCGCGAGCGGACTGTTCTCCGCTGGCTGCGCGCTCGCGCCCCGCTCTGGCCAGACCAGCAGCGCCAGCAGCAGCACGCTCGCTATGAGCCCGCATCTGATGCCGTAGATGCTCCACCTCCCCGGAACCCGAGCCGCGCGATGGGCCGGATCGTAGCCGCGCGGAGGATAAGGTCTACCTCTCACGCCGTGGCGGTCGGGAGACTAACGCGGTACCAGGGGCCAGACGAAGGCGATGAGCGGCACGCCGACCAGGATGACGATCGCTGACAGCGGCAATCCCAGTCGCCAATAGTCGCCGAAGCGGTAGCCGCCCGGCCCCATGACCAGCGTGTTGCACTGGTGCCCGATCGGGGTGAGGAAGTCGCAACCGGCGCCGACGGCGACCGCCATCAGGAACGGATCGGGATTGAGCTTGAGACTCGTCGCGAGGCTGGCGGCGATCGGCGCCATCATCAGGACGGTGGCCGCATTGTTCAGAAACGGCGTTACGGCCATCGCCACCACGAGGATCAGCGCCAGCGCCCCGATCGAGGGCAGCTGGCCGGCCACGATCGACAACCAGCCCGCGAGAAGCTCGGTGGCGCCGGTGGTGCGAAGCGCCTCGCTGACCGGGATCAGAGCACCGAGCAGGATGAGGATCGGCCACTCGATCGCGTCATAGGCTTCCCGCAGGCTGAGCACCCGAAACAGCATGAGCGCCACGGCCGCGGCGAAGAAGGCCACCGCCACCGGTACGAGTTGCAGCGCCACGACCACCATCGCCACGGCGAGCACGGCTGCCGGCAGCCACTGGCTGCGGCCCGAGCCCAGCGACAGACCGCGTGAGGCCAGCGGGAGGCAGCGCAGCTCGCCCAGGATTTCGGGCAGGGAATCGAGGTCGCCCTGCAGCACCACCACGTCGCCCGGCTGGAACCGCACGGCGCTCAAACGCTGCTTGAGGCGCGCGCCGCGGCGGCTGACGGCGACCAGGTTCACCTGATAGCGGAGCCGCAGCAGCAGGCCCGATGTGGTTCGGCCGACCATGGGCGAGGCCGACGTGATCACCGCCTCGACGACGCCCACCTCGGCTCCCGGAGCGTCGCCCGCCTGCACCTGGCCCGTCGCCAGGTCCAGCTTGGCCCGGCCGACGAGCCGCTCGAGGGCCGTCGGTTCACCCTGCAGGATCAGCGTGTCTTCGGGGTAGAGCGTCCAGTTCCTGCCCGGCGTGTAGCGCCTGCCGCCTTCGCGGATGATGGTCGTGACGGTGACCTCGCCCTCGCTCATGGCCTCGAGATCGGCGAGGGTCTTGTTCGCGAGGGGAGAGGCCGCGGGCAGCGCCGCCTCGGTGACGTAGCGCTCGAGGTTGAACGCGGCGTCGATGCTCCCGCTGCCCTTGCGGTTCCCGGGCAGCAGCCGGTAGCCGAGCGTCAGGAAGATCAAGCCGGCGGCCGCGATCCCGGCACCCACCGGCAGGAAGTCGAACATCCGGAACGGCTCGCCGAGCAGCTCGACCCGCATGCGGGCGACGACGATGTTGGGCGAGGTTCCGATCAGGGTCATCAGGCCGCCGAGCAGGGAGCCGAAGGCGAGGGGCATCAGAACCGCCGAGGGCGGAGTGCCTGCCTTGCGGGCGATCTGGAAGACGATCGGCATCAGGATCGCCACCGCGCCAACGTTCTTGACGAATGCCGACAGCACGATGACGAGGCCGACCAGAGCGACGACCTGCCTGCCGACACTGCCGAGATAGGGCACGAGCGGCGCGATCAGCCGCTCGGCGAGGCCGGACTTGGAGACTGCCGCGCTGACCAGAAGCGCCGTGGCCACGATGACCACGATATCGTCGCCGAATCCGGCGAACGCGTCGTCCGGCGCCACGATCCCTGCCGCGACCGCGGCCAGGAGCGCCAGCATCGCGACCAGATCGTAGCGCAGCCGGCCCCAGATGAAGAGACCCATCATCGCCACGACGATGGCGACGGCGAGGAACTGCGGCAGCGTCATCTGAGCAGCAGCTCGCCAGCCCTCATCCGAACCGTTCCCCGCATGTCATCTTGTCCGCCTTTGCGCCGGCCGCCTCGGGCGCTCCGCAGCCACAACCGCGACGGGTGGAGCTCGTTCCGCGTGAACTTCGACACCTCAACGCAGTTGATTGCTCGTGGCGCACGTCAGCAGCGGATCAGCGAGCATGGACGACAAGCGATCTGCCGCCGGTGGCGAGACCAAGCGCGGCGATGAGGCCGAGCCAGGCACGCCCGGCACCGGGGAGGCCCTGTGCCCGGTCTGTAGCGGTAGCGGCAGGATCGACGGTGAGACCTGCCAGAACTGCCGCGGTACCGGCAAGATCGTCGACGGGATCGGCGGCGCGTGACGTCACCGGCGGCGCGCACCGCCGCGCGTAGAGAGATCGCGCGCAGGTCTCCTGGGCCACCTCCGCGTCCCCGTCGACCGCCGCATCGCGGATGCCGTCGCCGGTCCGCGGAGGTTGCGCACCGATGTCGCGGCTGCGGCGCGAGAACGCCGCGATCGCGTCGGCGAGCTCGCGGCCGAGGCGCGCCTCGAAGGGATCGCCGCCCGGTCGCTCACCGCTTCATGATCGAGCCCAGCACGCCGCGAACGATGGCGTTGCCGACCTGCCGGCCGACGTTCGAGCCGACGCTGCGCATGGCCGACTTGACCAGCGCCTCGGCGGGGCTCTGCCTTCGGCCACCTCCGCCGGTGAGAATGCTGCCGATCATGTCGGCGATCCCGCCGCTCCCCGACGGCGGCGTTGCGCCCGTCGAGCGTGACGGTGCCTCGCGGGCAGCACCGCCGATCCGGCGGGAGCTGACGGCACCATCTGCCGCAGGAACGCCCCAGGGGTTGCCGGGATCGGACGTGCCCGCCGCGGGATCGACTCCCCAGGGATTCGACGCCGCCCCGCTCCTGGCGCCGGTCGCCCGGGCCTGCAGGATCTCATAGGCCGATTCGCGGTCGACCGGCTGGTCGTATTTCTGGCTCACGGGGCTACCGGTCATGATCTGCTCCCGCTCCTCGGCGGTGAGCGGCCCCATCCGCGAGCGTGGCGGGATTACCCGCACCTCCTCGACGATGCCCGGAACGCCGTCCGGCTCCAGCGTCGACACCAGGGCCTCGCCCACGCCGAGCCGGGTGATGACATCCTGGGTCTTGAACGCGGGATTGGGCCGGAAGGTGTCGGCTGCGGCCTTGATCCCCTTCTGCTCGGCCGGGGTGAAGGCGCGCAACGCGTGCTGGACCCGGTTGCCGAGCTGCCCGAGGACGATCGGGGGCACGTCGGCCGGATTCTGGGTTACGAAATAGACGCCCACGCCCTTGGACCGGATCAGCCGGACGACCTGCTCGACCTTCTCGATCAGCGCCTTGGGCGCGTCGTTGAACAGCAGATGCGCCTCGTCGAAGAAGAACACGAGCTTGGGCTTGGGCAGGTCGCCGGCCTCGGGCAGATCCTCGAACAGCTCCGACAGCAGCCAGAGCAGGAAGGTGGCATAGAGGCGCGGCGAGTGGATGAGCTGGTCGGCCATCAGCACGTTGACGGCACCGCGCCCGTCCGGCGTGTTGAGCATCAGGTCCGAGAGCTGCAACGCCGGCTCGCCGAAGAACTGCTCGCCGCCCTGCTGCTCGAGCGTCAGAAGACGCCGCTGGATCGTACCGACGGTCGCCTTGCTGACGTTGCCGTAGACCGTGGTCAGCTCGCCGGCCTGCTCGGCCACCGCCTGCAGGATGGCGGTCAGATCCTTGAAGTCGAGCAGCAGCAGGCCCTGATCGTCGGCGAGCTTGAACGCGATGTTGAGCACGCCCTCCTGGGTCTCGTTCAGCTCGAGCATGCGCGCGAGGAGGAGCGGCCCCATCTCGGCGACGGTCGCACGGATCGGATGACCCTGCTTGCCGAAGAGGTCCCAGAAGATGACGGGAGCGGCCGCAGGCGCGTAATCGGTCACGCCCAGCTCCGCGGCACGCTCCACCAGCTTGGGCTTGAGGTCGCCGGCGGCGCCGATGCCCGAGAGATCGCCTTTCACGTCCGCGCACACGACTGGCACACCGTCGCGGCTGAACTGCTCAGCCAGAATTTGGAGCGTGATGGTCTTGCCGGTGCCGGTCGCACCGGCGATGAGGCCGTGCCGATTGGCGAGCGGCAGGTAGAGATATTGTGGCTGCTCGCCCTTGCCGATCAGCAGCTTGCCGGCGTCCTCCATGTCCCCGCCTCTCGTCCAGCCTGTCGGGACGGTTATAGGAGAGGGACCCCTGCGTTGTCTGCCGCTAGACGTCGAAGCTGTCGTCGCCGCCGCCATCGAAGCCGGGATCGTCGAATCCCGGATCGTCGTAGCCGGCATTCTGCGGCTCCGGCGGCTCGACATCCGTGGGCGCCGTCTCGCCCCAACCGGCCTCGTGCGCAAGCTCGCCGGCTTCGGCGGCGCCACCCGAGAACGCGTTGGTCAGCGCGTCGGCGATCAGCATGCCGCCGGCCACCCCGACCGCGGTCTGCATCGCCCCGGCCAGGAAGCCGCCGCCCATGGCGGGGCGACCCCAAGGCCCTGCTGCCGCACCTACGGCCCCCTGCTGGAGGTACTGCTGCGGGATCGGGCCGGACATGACGGGAGGACGCGCCGTCGGCGCGCTCGACTGGGCGCTGCCAAACAGCCCGCCGAGAAAGCCACCGCCGCCTGCGGACCGCTGCGCGGCCTCGCGCTCCAGCTGTTGGACGCGGGTCTGCAGACTGGTCAGGGCCTGCTCCTGCACCAGCAGCGCCTGCGCCATGTAGTAGGGCGCGGCGGGCATGGCGGCGACCTGCTGGCGGATGTGCGCCTCGGCTTCGGCGTCACGTTGCGGCGCCTGCTGACCGACCTGCCGCAGCTTGCTGAACAGACCATCGATCACCTGCCGCTCGTTCTGATCCATGCTCCCCTCCTGGCACCCGCCTGCACGCTCATTAGCTGGGCCGAGCCGTGGCGAGGGCAAGGGTGGGTCCACGCATGCGAGGCGGCGAGGATCGTGGCGGAGGCGGCGTCCGAGGGCAGGAGGAGCGCGGTCCGGTGGACGGCGGCCGGCCCGCGGGGCTAGGACGGGCGGGCAAGCCGGGGAGGCGCCATGATCATCGTGCCGGGGTCGGTCAACGCCGCCCTGCTGTTCAAGGTCGAGAAGCTGCCGCGGCCGGGCGAGACCGTGCTGTGCCCGAGCTACGTCATGGCGCCGGGCGGCAAGGGGGCGAACCCGGCCGCGGCCGCCGCCAAGGCGGGGGCCGAGGTCGCCTTCGTCGGCCATGTCGGCTCGGACGCCTACGGGCCGGTGGTGCGCGGCCTGCTGGAGGAGGCCGGGGTCGGCTGCGCGCATCTGGCGGTGGCCGAGGCGCCGACCGCGATCGCGGTGATCGGCGTCGATGCGAGCGGCGAGAACCAGATCATCGTTGCCAGCGGCGCCAATCTCGAGACCAGTGCCGCGCAGATCCCGGACGATCTGCTCGGGCCGGGTGCCACGGTGCTGTGCCAGAACGAGATCCGCCCGGAGGAGACCTTCGCCGCCCTGATCCAGGCCAAGCTGCGCGGCGCCCGAACCATCCTCAACATGGCGCCGGCGGCTAGCGTTCCTCCCGAGGTGCTGGGGGCGCTGGACCTCCTGGTGGTCAACGAGCACGAGGCCGAGACGGTGGCGGGCGTGAGCGGGCAGCCTCCCGAGGCGGTCGCCCAGAGGCTCGCCACCACGTATCGCCTGACCTGCGTGATCACACTGGGCGGGGCGGGCTGCATCGTGGTGACAGCGGCGGAAGCCTGGCGCGTGCCGGTGCTGCCGATCCAGCCGGTCGACACCACCGGTGCGGGCGACACCTTCGTCGGCACGCTGGCGGCCTGGCTGGATCAGGAGGCGGAGCTGGTCGACGCCCTGCGTGCCGCCAGCGTCGCGGCCGCCTGCAGCTGTGAGGGGGTCGGCGCACAGACCGCTCAGCCGCGGCGCGAGACGATCCTGGCGCGCCTGCCCGAGCTGCCGCCGGTCGCGGCACTGTGACCAGACCGAAGCGCGTCGCTATTGGGTCGGCTGGGCCGCCTTGGCCTTCTTCTTCGCGCAGATGTAGGCGGCGAGCTCGTTGCGGTCGAGCTGGCCGTCCGGCGTGACCTCGTCCTCGGCTTCCTCGAAGGCGCCGTTGAACTCGTCGGAGTTGAGCTTGTTGTCGTTGTCGGCGTCCGCCGCCTCGAGGAAATCGTCCAGGCCCGGTACCTCGGGGCATTCGAATCCCTCATAGGTCACGTCGACCGGCTGGTTCTGGCAGCCCGCGGCAAACAGGACGAAGACGAACAGCGGGGCGAGAGCGAACCGCATCGATGCCAACTCCGTGAGGCGCGGCGGCACCATGGGCGAGCAGCGCAGCGCAGGCAAGCCGGCATAGGTCAAGCCGGCCGCAGCACGGTCTGGACGACGTCGATCGAGCCGGTGCGGAAGCCGGCCTCGCAATAGGCCAGATAGTAGGTCCAGATCCGCCGGAAGCGCTCGTCGAAGCCCAGCTCGCGCACCTTGGGCCATGCGGCCTGGAAGCGCTCGTTCCACAGGGCCAGGGTGCGGGCGTAGGACAGGCCGAAGCCGAGCTCGCTGGTGCGGGTCAGCCCGGCCTGGCCGGCCTGCCGGTCCAGCGCCGCGGGCGAGGGCAGCATGCCGCCGGGGAAGATGTAGGCCTGGATGAAGTCGACATTGCGGCGATAGGCCTCGAAATAGCGGTCGGCGATGGTGATCAGCTGCAGGCCGGCCGCCCCGTCCGGCGCCAGGCGCTCCCGCAGGGTACGGAAATAGGTCGGCCAGAACCGCTCGCCCACCGCCTCGAACATCTCGATCGAGGCGATCCGGTCGAAGCGGCCCTTCACGTCGCGATAGTCCTGTAGGACGATCTCGACCTGCTCGGCCAGCCCCTCGCGGAACACCCGGGCACGGGCATACTCGGCCTGGGCGCGCGAGACGGTGATCGAGGTGACCTTCGCCCCGAACTCCTTGGCTGCGGTCACCGCGAAGCCGCCCCAGCCGCTGCCGATCTCCAGCAGGCGCTGGCCGGGGCCGACGGCGATCTCCCGGGCCAAGTTGCGGTACTTGGCCCGCTGCGCCGCCTCCAGATCCTCTCCGTCCTCGGCGAACAGGGCCGAGGAGTAGGTCATGCTCGGGTCGAGCCAGGCGGCGAAGAACTCGTTGCCGAGATCGTAGTGGGCATGGATGTTGCGCCGGCTGCCGTGGCGCGTGTTGGGCCGCAGCGTGTGCTGCATGCGCCGCACGACCCGGTGCCAGAGACCGCCGAAATAGGAATCGCCCCACGCCTCCTCGTTGAGGTTGAGCACGGCCAGCAGGCTCGCCAGATCCGGCGTGTCCCAGTCGCCCTCGATATAGCCTTCCGCGAAACCGACGCTGCCAGCGGTGAGATAGCGGCGCCCGACGTGCCCGTTCCTCAGCCGCAGCACGCCGTGGGGGCCGGGCTCGCTGCCGACGAACTGCCGCCGCTCGCCGTCGGGCAGGGCGATCTCGAGGCTGCCGCGCTGCAGGCGCTGCGCGAGCCTGAGGATCACCACGATCTCGCTGCGGTCGGCGAGGTCGGCGAGCCTACCGCCGAGCGAGCCGCTGGGGTCGGGCCGGTTCTCGTTGGTTCCTTCCATGGCGCTCATCCCGTTCGGCCCGTGTCCGCGGGTGGCTGGGGCGGCGATGCCGCCCATCGGCCATCGCCGCCGGGCGTTGCGGCATGGATGCCAAGAAATGACCGAGACGTCATGCATCTATCGCGGAGTGGCTATGTCGCATTACGTCTGCTTCATAGTATGCCTCTATCGCTTCATTGGCCTCGCACTGTGTCGGGTCGCGGCTCTATCGGAGGGTGCAGCAATGCGCGCGAGCCTCGGAGCTCAGGAGCAGCGACGTGGTCTATTGGGTCATCGCCAAGGAGCCGGGCTCCTCATCGGAGCGGTCGGGCAGCGACCGCACCGTCGAGCGGCTCGGTCCGTTCGAGAGCCGGGACGTTGCGGATCAAGCCCGGGAGCGGGTGGTGGGGCGCTACCGCAATCGCCCGCAGGCCCGGATCGAGATCGTGTGCGACTTCAGCTGAGGCTCAGATCCGCTCGCCGCCCTGCAGGGGGGTGAAGCGGACTGCGAGGACCGGACGCTGGCGGTGGCGCCCGTCCGGCAGCTTCTCCACCACGGTCAGCTCCTGAGGGCCGTCCAGCGGACCGAGAGGCATAACCATGCGCCCGCCCGGTCGGAGCTGGGCCAGCAGTGGCGCCGGCACATGGTCCACGGCCTCCTTGACCAGGATGGCGTCGAACGGTGCGGCCTCCGGCCAGCCATAATAGCCGTCGCCTTCGCGGACCCATACGGTGTCGTAGCCCAGGGCGTGTAGCCGCTCGGTTGCCGCCTGCGCCAGCTCGGGCACCACCTCCACGCTGAACACCTCCCCGGCGAGCCGCGACAGCACGGCCGCATGATAACCTTCGCCGGTGCCGGTCTCGAACACCCGGCTGCCGGGCGCGACCGCCGCGAGCTGGGTCATCAGCGCCACCAGATAGGGTGCGGCGATGTTCTGCTCCGGATGAACCGGCAGCGGCATGGGCAGATAAGCGTAGTCGCGCAGCTCCGCCGGCACGAACTCGTGCCGCGGCACTTGGCCCATCGCCTCCAGGATCTCCGGCGCGATCGTGCCGACGCCGGTCTCCGCGGCCGCCATCCGAGCCTCGATCTCGATCATGCGGACCATTGCCGCTCGTTCGAGGTCGGGATCGTGCGTCGACTCCTGGGCGAGGACCGGAGTTGCGAGCACGGCGATCAGCGCGATCAGCCAGGCGAGCATCGGTGGGTCTCCTGCGGGCGGCTCCGCCGCTTGTCCCATCGACCATGATCTCCCACAACCGCCCGAGGAGGAAGAGAGCGCCATGGCTCGCATCGCCATTGTCGGCGCCGGCGCCTGGGGAACGGCGCTGGCGGTGGTCGCCGCCCGTGCCGGGCATGCCGTGTCGCTGTGGGCGCGCGATCCCGACGTGGTTGCGGCGATGGCGCGCGCACGGATGAACATCGCCCGGTTGCCGGAGGTCAGGCTGCCGCCGGAGATCGTTCCCACGACGACGCTCGCCGCCGCTACGGCAGCGGACTGCATCGTCCTGTCCGTGCCCGCCCAGGCGCTTCGTTCCGTTCTCGAGGCGCTGCCGCCGGTCGCCGCACCGCTCGTGATCACGGCCAAGGGGCTGGAGCGGGCGACGGGGTTGCGTCTGAGCGAGGTGGCCGCGAGCGTGTGCCCGGGTGCCGCTCTCGCCGCTCTGTCGGGGCCGTCCTTCGCCCCGGAGGTGGCGCGCGGGCTGCCGACGGCGGTCACGATCGCCAGCGAGCGCCCGGGCCTGTCGCGCGGCCTGGCCGAGCTGCTCGCCTCCCCGACCTTCCGGCCCTATCCGAGCGAGGATCTGGTCGGGGTCGAGCTCGGCGGAGCGCTCAAGAACGTGGTCGCGATCGCCGCCGGCATCACCATGGGCAAGCAGCTGGGCGAGAATGCACGCGCCGCCCTGATCACCCGCGGCCTCGCCGAGATGACCCGGATCGCCCTCGCCCAGGGCGCGAGGCGCGAGACCCTGATGGGCCTCGCCGGGCTCGGCGACCTGATCTTGACCGCCACCAGCCTGACCTCGCGCAACACCAGCTTCGGCCATGCCCTCGCCCGCGGCGGCCGCGTGGACGAGCTTCTCGCCAGCGGCCGGCTGAGCGAGGGCGCCTACACCGCCGAAGCCGCCTGTCGTCTCGGCCGCGCGGCGGGAGTCGAGCTGCCGATCGCGGAGGCGGTACGGGCCGTGGTCGCAGGCGAGCTGGAGGTAGACGGCGCGATCGACGGGCTGCTCGCCCGTCCTCTACCGTTCAGTGAGTGATGCTCACGCCCGCGCCAGCTCCCTGGCCTGTTCGATCCAGTGCTCGCGCTCGACCCGGCCTGGAAAATCGATGGCGTCGTTGACGCGACGAATCTCCTCGGGCGTCAGGGCGGCGATCTGACCGAAGCTGGTGATCCCGAGCTGGTTCAGCTTCCTCTCCATCACCTTGCCGATGCCGCGAATTGCGGTGAGATCGTCGGCTTTAGGGCTCGCTGCGGTCGGGGCCGGCGCCTCGGCCGGCGTCTCGGGTGCGGCCGCGACCGGCTCGGGCGTGCTCCCTTCCAGGCGGTCCTGCAGCTCCGCGACCAGCCTGCGCTGTTTCATCTCCAGCTCGGTCGCCTGCGCCGCCGCGCGCTTGGCCTGGGCCAGCTCGGCCTCCAGAGGCTTGGCCCGGGCCTCGGTCGCGCGAAACTCCATCTGCAGCGCGATCAGGCGCTCCTTGGTCTCGGCGAGCGCGGAATCCGACTCGCGCAGCTCCTCCTGCAATGCGGCGAGCCTCGTGTTGAAATTGGCCTCGCGTTGCTGGCTTTCTTCACGTTGCCAACGCTCGAGCAGGTACCAGGCAAGACCGACGCCGACCAGAATGCCCAGGACGAACAGACCCACTTCCATCGCGTTCCCCTTGCCCAGGACAGCCCCCTGCCAAGCCGATTCTTGCCCGTTCGGTCGGTGATTGACAACGGTTCAGGCGGCGCGGATCAACTCCGCCGCCTTCTCCGCGATCATGATCACCGGCGCGTTGGTGTTGCCCGAGGTGATCGTCGGCATGATCGAGGCGTCGGCGATCCGCACGCCGGTGACGCCGCGCAGGCGAAGCTGGTCGTCGACCACGGCGCTTTGGTCGCCATCCGGCCCCATCCGGCACGTGCCTACCGGATGG
This sequence comes from Geminicoccaceae bacterium, assembly GCA_050246385.1. Taxonomy (GTDB): domain Bacteria; phylum Pseudomonadota; class Alphaproteobacteria; order Geminicoccales; family Geminicoccaceae; genus Benzoatithermus. The sequence continues at coordinate 1,607 of JBFWWD010000157.1, read as the reverse complement.
AAGATCGTGGTACCGATGTCGCCCGCCGCCCGGATCAGCTCGGTCTCCTCGATGAACTCGGGCCCCGGCCGGTACTCGCTCGGTGCGAACCGTGCGAGCGCGGGCGCCGCCGCGATTCGCCGGGTCAGGCGGATGGAATCGGCCGCGACGCGTTTGTCCTCGTCGGTATCCAGGTAGTTCGGCCGGATCGCTGGTGCAGCGCCATGCGTCGGAGAGGTCGGCCGCACCTCGCCGCGACTCGTGGGGCGTAGGTTGCAGACCGAAGCCGTGAAGGCAGGGAAGGGGTGTAGCGGCTCGTTGAAGCGGTCCAGGCTGAGCGGCTGGACATGGTATTCGAGATTGGGCGTGGCGAAGCGCGGCTCGCTGCGGGTGAACGCGCCGAGCTGGGAAGGCGCCATGGTCAGTGGGCCGGTGCGGAAGAAGGCATATTCGGCGGCCATGGCGGCCCTGCCCAGCAGCGTGGCGGCACGCTGGTTCAGGGTCGTGGTGCCGCTGACCTTGTAGACCAGCCGCAGCTGCAGGTGATCCTGGAGATTGCCGCCGACACCCGGCAGCTCATGGCGCACGCCGATGCCGAGCTTCTGAAGCACGTCGCCGGGACCGATCCCGGAGAGCTGCAGCAACAAAGGAGTGCCGATGGCACCCGCAGCCAGGACGAGCTCGCGGTGCACGGTGGCGGTCTGCTCGTGCCCTTTGCGTCGGAAGGCGATCCCGGTGCAGCGGCCATCCTCGAGAATCAGCCGGCCCGCCTCCGCGCCGGTGAGCACCGCTAGGTTCGGACGGCTCCGCGCCGGGCGCAGGAAGGCCTTTGCCGTAGTCCAGCGGATGCCGCGGCGCTGCGTCACCGGGAAATAGCCACAGCCCTCGTTGTCGCCACGGTTGAAGTCGTCGGTCTTGGGAATGCCGCACTGCTCGGCGGCGTCGCGAAAGGCGTCGAGGATCTCCCACGACACCCGCGGGGCCTCGATGCGCCACTCACCGTCCGCGCCGTGGAATTCGTCCGCACCCTGCCAGTGGTTTTCGGACCGCTTGAACAGCGGCAGCACATCGTCCCAGCCCCAGCCGACATTGCCGAGCTGCCGCCAATGATCGTAGTCGGCCGCTTGGCCACGCATGTAGATCATGCCGTTGATGGCGGAGCAGCCGCCCAGAACCTTCCCCCGTGGATAGTTCAGCGCGCGCCCGTTAAGGCCGGCTGCGGGCTCGGTCTTCAGGCACCAGTCGGTGCTGGGATTGCCCATCGTGTAGAGATAGCCGACCGGGATGTGGATCCAGACGTGACGGTCGTGGCCGCCGGCTTCGAGCAGGAGGACGCGCTTGGCCGGATCGGCCGACAGGCGGTTGGCCAGGACGCAACCGGCAGTACCCGCCCCCACGACGACATACTCGAACTCGCCCACCGACTCCGCCATCACCCTCCCCGCCCGTATCTGGACCATCCGGGAGCCTCTATGGTCCGGCGCGGTTGCCGAGTCGACGCTGGAGTGAAGGTTTGGCCGAAGGACGGGAAGTCGGATGGCGGGAGCTCCTGCGGCTCGAGCTGCCATATCTGTGGCCGCGCGATTCGCTGGAGCTGCGTGTCCGCGTCCTGATCGCCCTGGCGCTCC
>JBFWWD010000156.1:0-14050 GCA_050246385.1 Geminicoccaceae bacterium | reverse complement strand
GAACAGCAGCCCGACCGCCAGCCAAGCTTGCGGCCTCGGATGCTCCGGAATTGGCGGAGCTGCTCGGTCGCCCATTGCGGTTGCTGGTGCTCTGCTACGAGCTGCCGCCCGTCGGCGGCGGTACCGGGGTTGCCTGCTCGCAGGTGCTGCGCCTGCTGTCGCAGCGCAGGGATCTGCAGATCGAGGTCATCTCGAGCAGCGCCGCGCGCGAGGCGGAAACCTTCCACACCGGCAATATGAGAGTGAATCTGCTGCCGGTGGGCAAGCGGCAGCTCAGCTTCTGGCAGCCGGACGAGCTCCTGCGCTGGATGTCCGGAGCCGTGCGCCTCGCCCGAAGGCTGTCTGCGGAAGCGTCCTTCGATCTATGTCACTGCTGGTCGGGACTGCCTTCCGGGATCGTCGGCTGGTGGCTGCGCGACCTTCAGCCCTATCTGGTCTCCCTGCGGGGATCGGACGTACCCGGTTACAACCGGCGCCTGCGTCTGCTCGACCCGCTGCTTCTTCGTCGTCTGGCACGGCAGGTCTGGCACGGCTCGGCCGGCGTGTTCGCGGTCAGCCCCACCCTGCGGTCGATGGCTCAGGAGACGGCCCCGGAGTTGACGATCGGGGTCCTGCCGAACGGAGTGGACGGGGATTTCTTCCGGCCGCGCCATAATCGTGGCCGGGCAAGCTTCGTGTTCGCCGGCCGGCTGATCGAGCGCAAGGGCGTGGACTGCCTGTTCGAGGCGGTGCGCATCGCCGCCGCGCGCCATCCGGACCTGCGGCTCACGGTCGCCGGCGACGGACCCGAGCGCCGCGCTCTGCTGGCGTTGCGCACCTCGCTCGGGATCGAAGCGCAGGTGAGCATGGTCGGCCGCCTGGAGCGGCAGGAGCTGGCGGACACGCTGGGCGATGCCGGGGTGATCGTCCTGCCGGCCGTGACCGACGCCATGCCCAACGTCGTGCTCGAGGGCATGGCCGCCGGCATGGCCGTCATCGCCACCGACACCAGCGCCTCGAGCATCGTCGCCGGAAACGGCCAGCTCGTGCCGCCGCGCGATCCGGGGGCGCTGGCGGCTGCGATCGAAGGCTATCTCGACGATCCCGCCCTGCTGGCCGAGCATCAGCGCCGGTCGCGTGAGCTCGCGCTGGAGCGGAGCTGGGAGAATGTGGCCTTGGACCATGTGCAGCGCTTCCGGCGGGCCATGCTGGCTCGGCCCGGGGCGGTGGCCGCGCCTCCGGCATCATCGCGGCTGCGCCGGCTAAGGCGCAAGCAGCTGCACTAGCGCGCAGGCGACGATGACGGGAAGGGCGAGGCCGGCCGCGAGACGCAGCTCGCTGCGCCAGGACGTGCCCAAGCGGCCGAGCGACGTCACCGCCAGGGCGTAGCCCAGCCGGGTGACGAGCGAGACGGCGGCGAGGCCTTCGAGACCCAGATCGAGCTGCAGCACCAGCCAGGTCAGGCCGACGCTGGCGGCGAGCGTGATCGCGGTCAGCACCGGGACGACCCGCTGCCGGTCGGCCGCGACGCTGCCGAGCATGGCGACCATGATCAGGCCCTGCGCCACGCCGCTGAAGATGAAGATGCGCGCCGGGCCGACCGCTGCGGCGTAGTCGGGCAGCAGGTGATGGATCACCGGCCCGATCGCCAGCGCCATCGCGGCGAGCAGTAGGGACAGGATCCAGGACAGCGCCAGCAGCAGGCGCTTCATGTCGCCCATCCAGGCCCGGGCGTCGCCGTGCCGCGCCGCATGGAAGACGTCGGGGAACACCGCCGTGCGGACCACGAATCCAGCGGCGGCGCCGATGCTGGTGACGGAGACGGCGAAGGCGTATTGGCCCAAGGCCTCGACGCTGACGAAGGCGGCGACCACGAGCCGGTCCAGGCTGCCGACGAGCGTCTGCATGATCCCGGCCAGCGTGACCGGCAGGCCGATGCGAATCATCGCCCGCGTCTTCGGCCAGGACCAGCCGATCCGCATCGGGACCCGACCGTGCATCATCGCGAGGCCGCCCGCATAGGCGAGCGCCAGCCCCGCGAGCCCTCCGGGCAGGCCCCACGCCCATGCGAGCGCCACCGTCAGCACGATCTGCAGCACGGCGTGAGCAAGCTCGATCATCGCGAACTCGGGGATCGTCGCCTGCGCACGCAGGAAGGTGCCGCCCTGAAAGTAGAGCCGCTCCAGCAGCGTCGACATGGCGAGCCCGGCGAGGATGGCACGCCAGATCGGATCGCCGGCCAGCACCGCACCCAGCGCGGCGAGAACCGAAACGGCGCCGTAGCCCAGGAGCTGAAATCCGGCGGACGCGGCGGCGAACTGCTCCGCGGTCGGGTTGAGCCGGCCGTCGGCCCCGCGGCGGTGGGCTGACGCCTCGACCTCGAGACCGCGGCTCGTGCCGAGCCCGACCACGATCAGATATTGCTGGCACAGGCGGATCAGCGACCACACGCCGAAGGCCGAAGGCCCGAGCAGCGCCGCGAGCAGCATGCCGCGGGCACCCAGCAGCAGCTCCACGACGGCCCGCGCGGCGCCGTAGCCGAGAACCCGCTGCAGCTGGCGGCGCGGGAGGCCGAACCAGGCGGCCGCGCTCGCCGCGGCGCCGGTCACGACGCTGCGTTCAGCCATCGGCAGGTGCAGGTGCCGAATGGGCGAGATCGGAGCGCACGATACGGAACTTGCCACTCGGCTCGGGGCGCATCTCGTCGACCAGCCGCACCTCCGCGTCCAGGCCGCGCAGGATCGGACGCAAGGCGAGGCGGATGCCATCCGGCACCGCCGACGAGTAGTCCTCGCCGGGCAGAATCAACACCTCGACCCGGTCGACCGCGCGCTGCACGATCTGGTAGCGCAGCATGCCGGGAAGATGCTCGATCGCACAGGTCATGTCATAGGGCGTGATCACGGTGCCGTCGGCCAGGGCGAGATAGTCGACGCTGCGCCCCAAGGTCGGGCGCATGAGCGGCAGTCCGCGCCCGCAGGGGCATCGGCCGGGCAGCAGCTCGCCCGTGTCGCCTATCTCGTAGCGGATCAGCGGCATGGCGAAGTTGGCGAGGCTGGTGATCAGGATCTGGTTCGTGGTGCGCCCGAGCTCGTCGGTCGCCGGCACGGTCTCGATGACGGTCCAGTCCGCATTCACGTGATAGCCGGTGCGCTCGGGGCACTCCCAGGCGATCTCCTTGACCTCGGTCGAGCCGTAGACGTCATAGACGCGCGTTCCCAGAAGAGCCTCGATCTGCCGCCGCGTAGTCTCCGCGAGCAGCTCGCCGGAGGTGAAGACCAGCCGCGGCCTGAGCCGGCCGCGCGCGGCGAGGCCCACCTGCACGAGATGGCCCGGGAAACCGTAGAGCACGTCCGGCGCGAACGCGGCCACCTCGTCAATCAGCCGCTCCGGCGGCACGTGGACGGAGAAGGTCCGGGCCCGGCCGCCGAGACGCGAGGATTTCCGCCCGGCGTCGGCCTCCTGGAACAGGGCGACGCGGTCGCTCGGCCGCATCCCGCAGGCAAAGCGCGCCCGCAGCTTCAACAGATGCTTGCCGACATACCAGGCGTCGCCGTCGAAATAGCTCGTCGTCCGGCGTCCGGTGGAGCCCGAGGTCGTCGCCGTCTTCAGCCGAGCCCGTGACAAATTCTCGGCCAGGAGGCGGTCGGGCGCCCGCAGCTCCTCGCGTCTGGTCACCGGCAGGAGCGTCAGATCGGCCGGGCTGCGCAGATCGGCCGGCGTGGCGCCGAGGGCGGCGAATCGCTCCCGCCACAGGGGGCTCGTGGCGAACGCGTGATCCAGGAGGCGGCGCAGCCGGCGCCACTGCAGTCCGGCGAGCTGCTCGGGGGACAGCCATGGCGCGCGGAGCATGGTTCCGGGCGTGGCCAGCAGGGCGCGGAAGGACGGTGCCGCCACGGCGCCTACCCGGCCCGGCCCGCGCGGGGCGTCGACGGCAGCTGGAGGCAGGCTTGGTCCCACTGAACCTGCTCGGGACAGTCCTTCGCGAAGCGCTCCAGCTGGCTGCCCAACTCGCGCACGATCGCCTGGTGGTCGCCGGCCGGCGCAAGCGGAGGCTCGATCCGGGTCGCGTAGGAGCCGTCGGGGCAGCGCCATGCCCAGACCGGCAGAAGCGCCGCACCCGTCCGGGCCGCCAGCGCCAAAGCGCCGCTCGCGACCTCGATCCGACCGGCAGCGAACGGTGCCGAAAGCACCCGGCTGCCGCGCGGCGCGACGGTGATCGAGACGGTCTCGCCCTGCCGCAGCAAGCCCGAAAGGCGTCGCAGCGCCGCCTGCGCCTGATTGTCTGTGCCCAGCAGCACGCGCTCGCGCAGGAACCGGTCCTCGATGCGCGTGCGCAGCGGATTGAGCAGGCGCCGACCGAGCCGGGTCTGGCGCGAGAGGCCGTGATGCGGATGACTGAGATGATGCACCGCGATGCCGTGCTCGTGCAGCGTCATCTTGGCGACGAGCGGGCCGGCGACGGTGGGGCCGACCCACAGGATCACGCCTTTGCCCGTGCTGCGGGCCACGGTCAGGTGTTCCTTTCCGTGCAGAGCGAGCCGGGGTCGCCACCTCCACGGCGCATGGCAGCGGAGGTAGGCGAGCTGATCGATGCGCAGCATCAGCTGATGGCCGCGCGCGATGTCCTCTGCTGATGGGCCGGCCCAGCCGCTGCCGAGGATCCGGGCGATCTTCTCGGCCAGGCGGCCCGACGCCCCAGGGGTGAGCCGTGCAGCGACCTCCCAGCCGTGCGGTGGCACGAGCCAGGCCACCAGAGCCGAGAGGGGCAGCTTGGCCATGATGCGCAGGTCGGCGGCCTCGAGCCAGTGCCGCGAGCGGTCGGCCGCGGAGGGCGCGCCGGACCGCGGACGAGCAAAGCCGTCGGACCTGACCTTCGTTGCAGCGTCGGATACCGGCATGTGTTCGCGGGGGGCTGGCTGGTGGATTCCGGATTGCGGGAGCGCCACGAAGCATCCGAGCGCGTGTCTATCACGCCATAGGTTGACAGGAGATGGATTTCTGAGCGCGCCCCGACAATGCGGCGCCGGTGGTATTTACCCGGAGGTAAGCGGCGCAGTGCCAGGCTCCGACCGACATCGGGCAGAGCCGCCATGCGCACCGACCTGGTCACGACCATCGATGATCGCCCGCGCGGACTTATGGCCGCCTGCTGGTGGGCCTATGAGCACGCCCCGGCGGGACTTGAGACCGGGCTGGCACTCGCGCGCCGCTATCTCGCTCCCTGGCTGAGCCCGCGCCTGCCAGTCCGCCTGCACCGTCTCGAGGGACCGCAGGCGGGTGAGATCGTCTCCATCGGCGACGCGATGACCCTGTCCTACCTCCTGCAGAGGCTGGGTCCGGCCACGGTCGCGTCGACCGATCACACCGGCCTTCTCGGCCTGGCGCCGAGCTTGCGCCGGGCGATCGGCACGCGGGATCTCGCGCTCGCCTCCGTGCCGAGGATCCTCGCGGGGCCACTCGGGCGAGACTGCCTGCGCGTGCCCGGGCTGGTCAGTTTCCGGCTCCCGGTCGGGCCCACGCTCGAGGCGACGCTCGAGCGCGCGACGACGACCGTGCGGCGCGATGCCCGCCGCGTGCTCGAGGGCGGAGTCGGCTGGCGGATCTCGCGCGACCCGGCCGATTTCGATCGCTTCTACGACGGCTACTACGCACCCTCGGTCCGCCTGCGCTTCGGCGATCTCGGGGTGCTGCGCGAGCGGACCATGCTACGCCGCCAGTTCCGGCATGGCGGCGCCCTGATCTGGCTCGAGCAGCAAGGGCGGCCGATCGCGGGCACCGTCGTCCAGGTGCGGCGGGGAACCCTTCATGGCCTCGTCGCCGCCGCCGACCCGGCACAGCGCCACGACGGCCGGGCGGGTCCACAGTTCGCGCTCAAGATCGCCGCCATGGCGCTCGCACCGCGACTGGGCGCCAGCAGCGTGGATCTGGGTGGCACGGTGCCGTCCCTGCGCGACGGCAACATGCGGGCGAAGCGGGCATTCGGAGCGTCGGTGCGACGCTTCGAGGAGAGCCACCGCGAGCTGCTCCTGGCGTGGCGCCCGGGCAGCTTCGCGGCGCGCCGTCTGCTGCACGAGGCACCGCTGCTGATCGAGGCCGAAGGCCGGTTGGGTGCTGTGGCTGCTCCGCCGCCCGGTGCCGAGGCGAGCCCCGCGACGGCCGTCCAGCTCTGGCGGCAATACGCGCCCGAAGGGCTGGAGCGCCTGTTCCTGCTCGGGGCCCGGACACCCGTGCGGCTCCGGACCGACGGAAGCGAGGGCGACGGCCCGATCCTGCTCTGGCCGGACACCGGCGCCGGTGCCCTGGCCGAGGCCATGGCCCGGCTCGAGTGCCATGCACGCCCGCCTCTTGCCGACGGCGCCCCCTGATCACCACCTTCCCGGAGCGCCGACGACGCACGTGGCGCGTCGCTGCGGCGAGCGAGGTGGACGATGGCGCTGAAGATCGATCCCTGGAGCTTCCCGGATCCCGAGCTGGATCCGCCGGAAGAGGGGCACAACGCCCGCATCGTGCTGGGCGGCGGCTGCTTCTGGTGCACCGAGGCAGTCTATCGCGAGCTCGATGGCGTGCTTGCGGTGCGTCCGGGCTATGCCGGCGACAGCGAGGCGACGGCCGACTATCGCGCGGTGTGCAGCGGACGGACCGATCACGCCGAAGTGATCGAGGTGACCTACGACCCGGCGAAGATCAGTCTCGGCAGGGTCCTCCGCCTGTTCTTCGCGATCGCGCACGATCCCACGCAGAAGGACCGGCAGGGCGCCGATGTCGGCCGGCAGTACCGCTCCGTCATCTTCTACCAGAACGAGCGCCAGCGGCAGGTGGCGCAGGCCTATATCGCGCAGATCGAGGCCGCCCGGCTGTTCGACGCGCCGATCCGGACCGAGCTGCAGCCGCTGGAAGGGTTCTACGAGGCCGAGGACTATCACCACGACTACGCGGCACGAAATCCCAGCCAGCCCTACATTCGCATGGTCGCCCAGCCCAAGGTCGAGAAGCTGCGCGCGACGCATGGCGACCTGCTGAAGGCCGGCTGAGCGAGGAGACCATGCGATGACCCACCCATTCGACCTCTCGCCGCCCTCGCCGGAGCAGCTCCGCGCGCGCGAGGCGCGGCTGACCCGCGAGGAGCGCCACGTGCTGCTCAGCCACGGCACCGAGGCGCCGTTCTGCGGCACGCTGCTCGGCAACAAGACCGCGGGCGTCTATTGCTGCAAGCTGTGCGGCCTGCCGCTGTTCGCCGCCGGCACCAAGTTCGAGAGCGGAACCGGCTGGCCGAGCTTCACCGCTCCCTATTCGCCCGAGCATCTCAGGCTCGTCCGCGATGCGAGCCACGGCATGATCCGCACCGAAACCTGCTGCGCCCGCTGCGGCAGTCACCAGGGCCACGTTTTCCCCGACGGACCGCCCCCGACCGGCCAGCGCTACTGCATCAACTCCGTGGCCCTGGAGTTCGTCCCGAAGGGCGGCCCGTTGCCCGACCCGCTGGGACGAGGCGAAGCCGACGTCACGGCCTGAGAAGCACCGGTCAGGCGGTCAGGCGGTCAGGCGGTCAGGCGGGCCAGAGATTGCGCAAGGTGGCGGGCTCGAACAGGTAGAGCCAGGTCTCCGACAGCATCTTGCCGCCCTGGCGCAGGAAGACCCGCATGTCCACGGGCTCCTCGCCATCGAGGGCGAGGTCGAAGAACAGCCGCCAGTGGCCCGGCACGTCGTCGGGCACCGCCTCCATGAGGACGAGCGAGACGGTGCCGCGGCTGGTCCAGATCACGGGCTCGGGCAGGACGCCGAAGGGCAGCTCGGCCAGCGTGCCGCCGATGAACTCGACCGAGAACTTGTAGACGCCGCGTGGCCGCGGCTTGCCGGGCTGGCCGCCGCGGCCCATCCGCGTCGCGACCACATGCGCCAGCTCGTTCCAGGGGAAGAAGGGCTGATCCTTCACCCAGTGCAGACGGTAGTGGTAATTGAAGGACGCGCCCGCCTGCGCCGGCCGGTCGGACAGCCAGTAGGCGGCGATGTTGTCGTGGATCTCGTCGTCGGTCGGGATCTCGACCAGCTGGACCATGCCCTTGCCCCAGTCGCCCAGGGGCTCGACCCAGGTGGACGGGCGACGGTCGTAGCCGACCCCGTCCAGATAGTGATCGAACACGCGGTCGCGCTGGATCAGGCCGAAGCCGCGCGGGGTCTTGTCGAGGTAGCTGGTGTGGAAGATCCGCGTCGGATTGTTGAGCGGGCGCCAGATCCGCTCGCCGGCACCGTTCCAGATCGCGAGACCATCGGAATCGTGCACCTCAGGCCGCCAGTCGGCGATCTTCTCGCGACCATATTCCGCGTACCAGAACATCGAGGTCAGGGGCGCGATCCCCATCCGCTCGATGTCCTCGCGCAGGAACAGATGGTTCTCGATGTCCATGACCACCGAATGGTCGCGATGGATCAGGAACCGATAGGCGCCGCAGACACTCGGGCTGTCGAGCAGCGAGTGCACGACCACGGGATCGCTCTCGCGCTCGGCCGGCGCGATCCAGTGGGCGACGAAGTCGGGAAACTCCTCGGGCGTGGAGCTCGCGACGTTGAGCGCGAGCCCGCGCGCCGACATGCCCACCTGCCCCAGCTCGCCGACGGCCCGGAAATAGGAGGCACCCAGGAAGGTCGCCCAGGGCTCGCGCTTGGTCCAGTCTTCCTGCAGCCGGCTCTCCTGGATCCAGAAGCCGGCGAAGGCGTTGGCGTCGGGCGGAAGCTCCAGCGCAGGACTGCCTGGCGTGATGGTGAAATAGTCCGGCGAATAGAGGATCTCCCGCGCCTCATTCCCGTCGACCACGTGCATCCGCACGGTCTTGGGGAAGAAGCCGCCCAGGAACTGGAAGGTCACCGGGTACACGCCGGGCCCGTCGCCGAACAATGCATATTCCGGCCGGAACCGCAGCTTGCCGTGCGCGTCATAGTCGATCCGGCGCACCACGTCCGGCGCCGGCTGCGGCGGGGGCACGTAGGGCTGGGCCGCCAAGACACGGGCCCGCTCGATCAGCTGCCCGAAGCTGAACGGCTCCGGAGCGCCGAAGCGAAGGCCTGGCTCCTGCGCGAACGCGGCCGGCAGCCTGTTGAGCAGCGGCAGCGAGCCGAGCGAAGCTGCGGTGACGAGCGCCGTGCGGCGCGGGATCGGCATCCAGCCGTCCTCTCCCCGCAGGTCGTGGCCCTTGCTGTCGGACAGGGGTCGGATCCCTTCCACCATCGTTCTGGCCCGCCATTTCCGGTGACGCCCCGATCATGTCAACCGGCCCCGCCGCCCTCGGCGACCAGCGGCCATCCGGATCGTTGCGTCGCGGCCGCACCTTATGGCGGTCATGGCTAAGCTATGGTTAAAGCGGCCGGATGAATGTGGTCCTCCGCACGATCGGCCGTTGCCTGCCCGCGCTCGTGGTCCTCGGCCTCGGCGGCTGGGCGACGACGGCCCTGCTGGTCGCCGGCAGCGATGCTGGGACGGTGCGGCAGGTGCTCGCCTGCGGCCTCGCCGTCCTCACTTGTGCCGCCGCGGCGGGCTGGCTCCTCGCGCGGGCGCGCCTGGCGACCGCGGCCGTCCTCGCCGTCGCCGTCGCCGTCGCCGCGGCGCTGGTCTGGTATCACGGGCTGCGGGCCAGCAACGACCGCACCTGGCCCGGCGATGTGGCGCACACCCCATGGGCCGAGATTGCCGGCGACCGGGTCACCTTCCACGAGGTCCGCAACTTCGCCTGGCGCACCGAGGCCGACTTCACCCCGGCCTGGGAGACGCGGACCGTCGCCGTCTCGGATCTGGAAGGCGTCGACCTGATCGCGTCCTACTGGATGGGCGACGCGATCGCGCACGTCATGGTCAGCTTCGACTTCGGCCACGCGCCGCCCGTGCTGGTCTCGATCGAGGCGCGCAAGGAGGTCGGCGAGCCCTACTCCACCCTGCTCGGCTTCTTCCGCCGCTACGAGCTGGTCTACGTCGTCGCCGACGAGCGCGACGCGATCGGCGTGCGCACCAATGTCCGCGCGAACCCGCCCGAGGACGTCTATCTCTACCGGGTGACCGCGCCCAAGGAGGCGGCGCGACGCCTGTTCCTCGAATATGTCCGACAGATCAACCGGCTGCATGAGCGGCCAGAATTCTACAACACCGCGACGACCAACTGTACGACCATGGTCCTGATCAACAATCGCGTGAACGGACCAACCTCCCTGCTGAACTGGAAAATCCTGCTCAGCGGATATCTGCCGCAGCTCGTCTATGAGCGCGGCCGGCTCGACCAGGCACTACCGTTTCCCGAGCTGCGCCGCCGCTCGCGGGTGAACGACGCCGCCCGGGCGGCAGGCCTCGATGCGCCCGACTTCTCCGCCCGCATCCGCGCCGGTCTCCCGGTCCCGGCACAACAGGCACTTGCCACCTCCGTGACGCCGCCGCATCTCTCATCCCGTTGGGGGAGCTAGGCCGATGCCCTGGACGATCGACGATCTCGACACGCCGGCGGTGCTGATCGACCTTGATCAGGCCGAGGCGAATCTGCGCCGGGCGCAGGACTATGCCAATCTGCACGGCCTCGCCCTGCGGCCTCACATCAAGACGCACAAGATCCCCGAGCTCGCCCGGCGCCAGGTGGAGCTGGGAGCGGTCGGCATCACCTGCCAGAAGCTCGGCGAGGCCGAGGTGATGGCAGATGCTGGCATCGAAGACATCCTGATCACCTACAATCTGATTGGCCGCGCCAAGGCCCAGCGCCTGGTCGCGCTTGCGCGACGCGCCCGTCTGTCCGTGACCGTCGACAACGCCGTGGTCGCGAGCGAGCTGGACGCCGCCATGCGCGAGGCCGGGCTCCGCCTGCCGGTCCTGGTCGAGTGCGACACGGGAGCGGGCCGCTGCGGCGTGCAGTCGCCCGAGGAGGCGGTCGAGCTCGCGCGTCTGATCGTCGGGCTCGGCGGGCTGAGCTTCGAGGGCCTGATGACCTACCCGGCGCGCGGCCGCGTACCGATGACCGCGGCGTGGCTGGCGGAGGCCGTGGCGGGCCTGAAGGCCGCGGGGCTCGAGCCCAGGGTGGTCTCGACCGGCGGCAGCCCGGATCTCTATCGCGCGCACGAGGTCGAGGTGGCGACCGAGCACCGGCCCGGCACCTACATCTATCACGACCGTGACCAGGCACGGGCGGGGCTGGGGCTGGAGCCCTGCGCCATGGTCGTTCTGACGACCGTGGTCTCGCGCCCGACGGAGGGCCGCGCCATCCTCGATGCGGGCTCGAAGACGCTTTCCTCCGATCTCAACGGGCTCGAGGGCCATGGGCTGGTGCGCGAATACCCGCAGCTCGCCCTGACCGGATTCAGCGAGGAGCACGGCCATGTCGACTGCTCCGCCAGCAATGCTCGCCCACGGATCGGCGAACGGGTCACCGTGATCCCCAATCACGCCTGCGCGGTCACCAACCTGCACGATGTCGTCTACGGCGTGCGAGGAAGTCGGGTGGAGCGCGTGTATCGGGTGGCGGCACGAGGCATGGTCCGCTAGCGCGCCCAGGCTGCCACGGCCTTTGCTGTTGACGAGTGCGGCGCCGAGCGCGGAAGCTGCCCCACGCAGCTACCGGCCCGCTTCGAGGCTGGGGCCGAGTGGGAGAACGTGACATCATGCGGACTCAGCCCCGCGCCCTGCTGATCGCCCTGTCCATGATCGGTATTGCGGCCGGCACTGCCGTCGCCGCGGATTCCACCGACCCGATCAAGCTCACGCTGCACGACTGGACCGGGCAGCTGATCACCACGCGGCTGATGGGGGAGGCGCTCAAGGCCGCGGGCAGCAACGTCGAGTACGTCCAGGCCGACTACCTCGCCCAGTTCCCCGGGCTGGAGGCCGGCGATCTCGATGTCGCGATGGAGATCTGGCAGACCACCGGCAAGGAGGCGATGGACGCCTCGCTCGCCACCGGCAACACGGTCGATCTCGGCGAGACCGGCATGGAGGCCAAGGAGGAGTGGTGGTACCCGGCCTACATGGTCGAGAAGTGCCCCGGCCTGCCCAATTGGGAGGCGCTCAAGGACCCGGCCTGCGCCGAGGCGTTCGCAAGCGCCGAGACCGAGCCTGACGGCCGCTATCTCGGCGGCCCGGTCACCTGGGGCGGCTTCGACGAGGAGCGGGTGGAAGCTCTGGAGCTGCCGTTCCAGGTCGTCCACGCCGGCACCGACGCCGCGCTGTTCGCCGAGCTGGAGAGCGCCTACCAGCGCAAGGCGCCGTTCATCGGCTGGATCTACAGCCCGCATTGGGCCCCGATCAAATATGAGGGCGCCTGGGTCGAGTTCCCCGAATACGAGGACGCCTGCTATACGGACCCGTCCTGGGGCATCAATCCGGATGCCACCCACGATTGCGGCAAGCCGCACGGCTGGATCAAGAAGGTCGGCTGGGCAGGGGGCGAGGAGAAGTGGCCCGCGGCCTACGCGGCGATCCGCAGGTTCAAGATCGACAATCGGACCATGGGCGAGCTCATCGCCAAGGTCGATCTCGAGGGGCAGAAGGTCGAGGACGTGGTCGCCGACTGGATGAAGGAGAACGAGGCGACCTGGAAGGGCTGGATCGGCGGTTGACCGTCCTGCCCGGCTGATGGCCGGAGCCTCGGTCAAGCTCGCGGCACGCGGGCTGTGGAAGCTGTTCGGCCCGCACGCCCGCGCGTTTCTGCGCTCCTATCCCGATCCCTCGCCGGAGGCCCTGGCCACGCGAGGGCTGGTGTCCGCGGTCGCCGACGTGGGGGTCGAGGTCCGCACCGGTGAGTGCTTCGTCATCATGGGGCTGTCGGGCTCGGGCAAGTCGACGCTCGTGCGGTGCCTGGCGCGCCTGGTCGAGCCGACGGCCGGCGAGATCCTCCTCGACGGCCGCGACCTGCTGCGCGCGAGCCCGAAGGAGCTGATCGAGCTGCGCCGGCACAAGCTCGGCATGGTGTTCCAGCACTTCGCGCTCCTGCCCTATCTCACCGTGCTGGGCAATGTCGCGTTCCCGCTGGCGGTCCAGGGCGTCGATCGATCCGAGCGGGAGGCTCGCGCGCTGGAGATGATCGGGCTCGTCGGCCTCGACGGCCGCGAGCACCGCTACCCCAGTGAGCTGTCGGGCGGGCAGCAGCAGCGCGTCGGGATCGCCCGATCGCTTGCGGTCGGCCCGGAGCTCTGGTTTCTGGATGAGCCGTTCTCGGCACTCGATCCGTTGATCCGGCGCGAGATGCAGAACGAGTTCCTGCGCCTGCAGGCGACCCTGCAGAAGACCATCGTGTTCATCACGCACGATTTCGACGAGGCGGTGCGGGTCGCCGACAGGATCGCGATCATGCGCGACGGCCGCATCGTCCAGACCGGCACGCCGGAGGAATTGATCCGGCGCCCGGTCGACGCCTATGTGGCCGAGTTCACCAAGGATGCGCCCCGCGCCAAGATCCTGAGCGCCCGCTCGATCATGCGCCCGGCCGACGGCGTGTTCGAGTTCTCGGGCGAGCTGCGGCCGGCGGCCAAGGTCGCGGAGTTCGCGGCCGCCGTCGAGGCCGCGGCACGCCCCTTCGCGGTCGTCGAGGACGACCGCATCCTCGGCCTAGTCGACCGTGACGCCGTGATGCGGATCTTGCTCGCCACCGAGAGCCCGGCTTGAGCACCACCACCACGCTCGCCGAGCCAGCGCGCGTCATTCCTCGTGCCGGGCTTCTCTGGCTCGCGGCTTTGGGCGTCTCGCTGCTCTGGCCGCACCTGCCTCGCGGCGCCGTCCCCTCCTGGGCCATGGATCTGCCGCGTGCCTGGCAGTGGCCTTTGGCGCGCCAGCTCGGTGGCTGGATGCGTTGGCTGATCGACGATGCGAGCCTGGGCTTCGTCACGGTCAAGGAACTGACCCGCGGCATGGCATGGCTGCTCGAATGGCCACTCTGGCTGGCGACGGGCCTGTTCGCCACCGGCCTCATGCATGGCCAGGGCTCGACCGCGACGCAGATCTTGCCGCCGCTGCCTTGGCTTTCGGTAACCGCGCTGGCGGCACTCCTGGGCTGGACCGCCCGCGACTGGCGTCTGGGCGCGCTTGCCGGCGGTTGCTTTCTCTACCTTG
>JBFWWD010000155.1:0-14096 GCA_050246385.1 Geminicoccaceae bacterium | reverse complement strand
CCGGCGCCGCCGCTCGCCACCGACTCCTCGCTCACCCGCAGATGCTCGCTCAGGTCCTCGAGGTTGTCGCTCGGCAGGTCGGCGCGGGCGACGAGGGTCATCGGCACCTCGGCGATCAGGCCGATCGGCGCGAAGCTCGTGATCGGGTCGTAGGCCAGGCGCCGGTACATCCGGCGGCTGGTGGCCTGGCTCAGGTTGATCAGGAGCAGCGTATAGCCGTCCGGTGCCGCCTTCGCGACCCGCGCCGCCCCCAAGGTTCCGCCCGCACCGGTGACGTTCTCGACCATCACCTGCTGGCCGAGATAACGGGTCATGGACTGCGCGACGAGGCGGCCGAGCGTGTCGGTCGGGCCGCCGGCCGCGAACGGCACCACGATCCGCACCGGATGGTCGGGCCAGGCTTGGGCGGCGTGCGGCCGCATCAGAGCGACCAACGCCATGGTCAGGGCGAAGCCCAAGGCCTTGAACGACGACACGGCGCCGGCTCCCCGCTCGCACATCGCCATCGACGTGCGCCTTTTGGTTGTGGCGACCCTATCGGGTGCGGCAGCCTGGGGCAATCCGGCCGTCCACCGGCGCTCGGCGCAGCCCATGCCGGCCATCACCATCGGAGGATGCTGGCGATGCTCGAAGGGTCCTGTCTCTGCGGCAAGGTCCGCTGGCGGTTCGATGCCGAGCCGGACGGAGCGACGGCGTGCAACTGCACGGCCTGCCGGCGCTATGGCGCGCTCTGGATCTATGGTCACGAGGGCCTGGACGTGCGGGTGACCGGCAGCGCGGCAGCCTACATGCGCCAGGAGCGCAGCGTGCTCGCGTTCCATTTCTGCCCGGATTGTGGCTGCGTCACCCACTGGCGCGGACAGCGGCTGGAGCCCGATGGCCGGCGGCGGATGGCGGTGAACCTGCGCCTGGTGTCCGACCCGGACGCGGTGGCCGCGATCCCGATCGATCATTTCGACGGGCTGGTCAGCTTCGACGACCTGCCGCGCGACGGGCGGTGCGTCAGCCAGATGTGGTTCTAGTGCATTGACGTAGCGAGGGCCGGCGGGAATTGGGCGGCCTACTGCTCGTCCTTGGCCTCGGCCTGATCGCGGGCGTGGTCAGCGGCACGGTCGGGACAGGGTCCTCGATCATCCTCGTGCCGGTCCTCGCCCAGGTCTATGGGCCGAAGGAGGCCGTGCCGATCATGGCGGTGGCGGCCGTGGTCGGGAACTTCGCGCGCATCCTGGCCTGGTGGCGCGAGGTGGACGGACGAGCGTTCCTCGCCTACGCGGCGACCGGAGTGCCGGCGGCGGCGCTGGGCGCGCGCACCATGCTGGCTCTGCCGGACCGGGTGGTCGACGCGGCGATCGGGCTGTTCCTGCTGGCGATGATCCCGGCCCGCCGCTGGCTGGGCACGCATCTGGTCCGGCTGCGGCTTGCCCACCTCGCCGCCGCCGGGGCGGTGATCGGCTATCTCACCGGCATCGTGGTCTCGACCGGGCCGGCTTCGGTACCGGTGTTCCTGGGCTACGGCCTGCTCAAGGGCGCGTTCATCGGCACCGAGGCCGCAGCGTCCCTGGCGGTCTATCTCGCCAAGACCCTGACCTTCCGCGGCGCCGGCGCCCTGCCCACCGACCAATTGGTCAAGGGGCTCGCGGTCGGAGGCGCGCTGATGGCCGGCGCCTTCCTCGCCAAGCCTTTCGTGCTGCGCCTGACGCCAGCGGGTTTCGGGCTGCTGATGGACGGGTTGCTGCTCGGCTCCGGCGCCAGCCTGCTGTGGAGTGCGATGGGATAGCGACGCCCCGAGGGCAGGCACGCGCGCAATAACCTGACCTTATCGCATTCTTTAGCTAATCCAATTTAAACTGATGGCGCCGGTTTGATAGAGATCCCCGCGGGATACCGGGGAGCAGCCGATGGGCGGCCAGCTCGCGACAAGCGTGCCGGGTGCGTTCCGAAGACCAGGGCCCAAAGAAGCCAAGACGGCGCACCTTGGTGGCAGCCACCGCCACAGGTGCGTCGTCGTCGCCAGGCCCCGGGACAACCGACGAGACCACGATCGAAGGTAAGGACGATGGACGAAGACACCAGCGCCACGACCGGACAATGCCCGGTGGCGCACGGCGGGCGCAGCATCCAGTCGCTTCGGGGTCGGGTGAACCGGGACTGGTGGCCGAACCACCTCAATTTGCGAATTCTGCACCAGAACTCGGCCCTGAGCAGCCCGATGGGCAGGAAGTTCAACTATGCCGAGGAGTTCAAGAAGCTCGACCTGGAGGCCGTGCGCCGGGACCTCTACGCCCTGATGACCGAATCGCAGCCCTGGTGGCCGGCCGATTTCGGCCATTATGGCGGACTGTTCATCCGCATGGCGTGGCACAGCGCCGGCACCTACCGCACCGGCGACGGTCGCGGCGGCGCCTCCTATGGGACGCAGCGCTTCGCGCCCCTCAACAGCTGGCCGGACAATGTCAATCTCGACAAGGCGCGCCGGCTACTCTGGCCGATCAAGCAGAAGTACGGCAATCAGCTCTCCTGGGCCGACCTGCTGATCCTGACCGGCAACTGTGCGCTCGAGTCGATGGGCTTCACGACCTTCGGCTTCGGCGGCGGCCGCGAGGACATCTGGGAGCCGCAGGAGGACATCTACTGGGGCATCGAGGCGACCTGGCTCGGCGGCGATGAGCGCTACACGGGCGACCGGGTGCTCGAGAAGCCGCTGGCCGCGGTGCAGATGGGCCTGATCTACGTCAATCCCGAGGGGCCGAACGGCGAGCCCGACCCGCTGGCGGCGGCGCGCGACATCCGCGAGACCTTCGCGCGCATGGCGATGAACGACGAGGAGACCGTGGCGCTGATCGCCGGCGGTCACAGCTTCGGCAAGACCCACGGCGCCGCCGCGGCGACGCATGTCGGGCCCGAGCCCGAGGCGGCGGGCCTGGCCGAGCAGGGCCTGGGCTGGCGCAGCAGCTACGGCAGCGGCGCCGCCGGGGACGCGATCGGCAGCGGCCTCGAGGTGACCTGGACCACGACGCCGACCAGGTGGAGCAACAGTTTCTTCGAGAACCTGTTCGGCTTCGAGTGGGAGCTCGGCAAGAGCCCGGCCGGCGCCTGGCAGTGGCGCGCGAAGGACGCTCCGGCGATCATTCCCGACGCGTTCGACCCGGCCAGGAAGCATGTGCCGACCATGCTGACCACCGACCTGTCGCTGCGCTTCGACCCGATCTACGAGCCGATCTCGCGGCGTTTCCTCGAGCATCCCGACCAGTTCGCCGACGCCTTCGCCCGCGCCTGGTTCAAGCTCACCCATCGCGACATGGGGCCGAAGGTCCGCTATCTCGGGCCGCTCGTCCCGGCCGAGGACCTGATCTGGCAGGATCCGATGCCGGCGGTCGACCATCCGCTGATCGACGCCGCGGACGTCGAGGATCTCAAGGCCGCGATCCTCGCCTCGGGCCTGACGGTCCAGGAGCTGGTCGGCATCGCCTGGGCTTCCGCCGCCACCTACCGCAACTCCGACAAGCGTGGCGGCGCCAACGGGGCACGCATCCGCCTGGCGCCGCAGAGCGACTGGGAATCCAGCCAGCCGGCGGTGCTGCGCAAGGTCCTGAGCGTGCTGGAAGGGATCCAGGCAAGCTTCAATGCAGGGGCCACCGGCGGGAAGCGGGTGTCACTGGCCGATCTCATCGTACTGGGCGGCTGCGCCGCGGTCGAGGAGGCGGCGAGGCGGGGCGGTCACCCGGTCGAGGTACCGTTCACGTCGGGTCGCACCGATGCCACGCAGGAGCAGACCGACACTGCGTCGTTCGCCGTGCTGGAGCCGATGGCGGACGGCTTCCGCAACTATGAGCGGAGGGACTTCACCTACTCTGCGGAGGAGCTCCTGGTCGACAAGGCGCAGCTGATGACGCTGACGGCACCCGAGATGACGGTGCTGGTGGGCGGCATGCGCGCCCTGGACGCCAATGTCGGCGGGTCGCGGCACGGCGTGCTCACCGATCGCCCGGGGACGCTGAGCAACGACTTCTTCGTCAACCTGCTCGACATGGGCACGAGCTGGCAGCCAGTGTCGCTGGCCGAGGACCTGTTCGAGGGCCGCGACCGCCGGACCGGCCAGCTGAAGTGGCACGGCACCCGGGTCGACCTGGTCTTCGGCTCGAACTCGCAGCTGCGCGCCCTGGCCGAGGTCTATGCGGCCGACGATGCCAAGGAGAGGTTCGTCAACGACTTCGTGGCGGCGTGGACCAAGGTCATGAACCTCGACCGCTTCGATCTCGCCTGATCGAAGCCGGGGCAACTTCGGCCGCCGTCGGCGCCCGACGGCGGCCGGTTACCCCCACGAGTGACGTGTCCGCCGCCGCACGGTAAGGCGTAGCCGGGAACGGGTGGCGGAGAGGTGCCGGACCGTTGGGATGCTGACTCTGCTGTCCGACATCGTCGCCGTGATGGCGCCAGTGTTCCTGATCGCAGCCCTGGGCTACGGCTGGGCGCGCGCGGATCTGCCCTATAGCGGGCCGTTCATCACCACCTTCATGATCAGCGTGGCGACGCCGTGCCTGGTGTTCGCCACGCTGCTGCGCCTGCGCTTCGAGGGCGGGGAGCTCGCCGCCATCGCCGGCGCCTCGCTGCTGTGCCTGGCGCTGGCCGCCGCCGTCGCCTTCGTGATCCTGCGTCTGTCCGGTCGGTCGCTGCGGATCTATCTCCCGGCGATGATCTTTCCCAACAGCGGCAACATGGGCATGCCGCTGTGCCTGTTCGCCTTCGGCGAGACGGGCCTGGGCCTGGCGGTGGTGTTCTTCGCCGTGCTGGCGGTGGCCCAGTTCACCTTGGGCCCCGCCCTCGCCGCCGGTCGGCTCGATCTGCGCCAGATGGCCCGAACGCCGCTGATCTACGCCGTGGCGCTGGCGCTGCTGATGCAGTTCCTCGATGTGGAGCTGCCGCGTTGGGCCGCGAACACCACCACGCTGCTCGGCGACTGCGCCGTCCCGCTCATGCTGCTGTCGCTCGGCGTCGCCCTGGCCCGACTGCGCATCGCCGGCCTGGGGCGGGCCGCCGCCATGTCGGCCCTACGCCTCGGCCTGGGCTTCGCCGTCGGCCTGTCGGTCGCCACGCTCCTGGGGCTGGAGGGCGCGATCCGCGGCGTCGTGATCCTCGAGGCGGCGATGCCGGTCGCCGTGTTCAACTATCTCTGGGCGGTCCGCTACGACACCGCGCCCGAGGAGGTCGCCGGCATGGTCCTCGGTTCGACCCTGCTCTCGTTCGCCACGCTGCCCTTCCTGCTGGCGTTCGTGATGCCGTGAGACGGGGTCTCGACCCCGTCTCACGGCAGTCGTCGCCAATCAGTCCAGCGCTTCCGCGAGCACACGGCCCTCGCAGCCGTTGGGCGGGCGGACATTCAGGATGTGGGCGACCGTCCGGGCGAGATCGACCACCTCGGAATCGCCGTACTTGCCTTCCTTGACCCAGCTCGGCCCGTACATCACCAGAGGAACGTTGGTGTCGTAGGCCCAGGGCGAGCCGTGCGTGGCGGCGTAGCCCTCCGGCTTCGCGAACAGGTACCAGTTGGGCTTGTTCATCACGACGATGTCGCCGCTGATCTGCTGGTGCCAGGCGAGGATCACCTGCCGGGACATCCTCGTGTCCGGCAGCTGGCCGTTCTCGAGCTGGGTCCTGGTGTAGACCGCCTCGACCCCGGGATAGCCGCGCAGGAAGGCCTGGGCCGCGTTCTCGACCTCGACCGGGTCGAGATCCCGCTCCTGTAGCAGACCGTAATCGACATAGAGGGTCGGGTTCCACCACGTGGTGACGAACTTGCCTTCGCCGAACTGCTTGCCCAGCGCCGCATTGACCTCGGCGATCATCTTGTCCGGGTCGATGCGGCCGGCATCCAGCCTGCGGCTGGTGCTGTACTCCGGCACGTTCATGAAGCCATGATCGGCCGACAGCGTGATCAGGACGTTATCGAGCCCGACCCGCTGGTCGAGGAAGGCGAAGAAGTCGGCGAACACCCGGTCGAGGCGCACGACCTGGTCCTGCGATTGCCGGCTCTCTGGGCCGAAGAGATGGTTGACGTAGTCGTGGCTGGTCCAGCTCAGCGCCAGGAGATCGGCCACGCCGGCCGGATTGTTGCCGAGATCCTCCCCGACGACCGCCGCCTTGGCGAAGTCCAGCATCATCTCGTCGCCGAACGGCGACCAGATCACGGCGTCGTAATACTTGGCGCCTGGCGCGTCGGCACCGCCGTTCACCGGGTGCGGGAACTTCGTGCCGAGGCCCTTGTACTCGGTCGACCAGGGCCGGTCGTCGGGCACCGAGCGCGCATAGGTCTCCTCGGGCATGGACAGGGTCCACATCTGCCCGAAGAACCGGTCCTGCGGCTTGCCCGCGTAGAAGTCGGTCCACCAGGTGGGATAGCTGGGCATGTAGTAGTCGGAGGTGATGAACCGGCCGGTGGCCGAGCTGTACATGTAGGCCGTACCGTTCTGACCGGCGAGCCCGATGGCGCTGCGGTCCTTCCCGGCGATCGCCACGACCTTCGACTTGCCGTTGGCGTAGATCATCTCGTCGCCGACGGTGGTCACCTTGATGTTGAACGGCGACGTGCCGGCATGCTCAGCGGTGTCCTCGTCGAGATATTTGTATCTCGCGTCCTCCGTCGAGTAGATTCTCTTGCCCGTCTCCTTGTCGAGCCAGTCGTTGCCGACCACGCCGTGCTTGTAGGGATGAGCGCAGGAAAGCAGCGTCGCGTGGCCAACCCCAGTGTAGGTGGTGGCATGGCTGTAGTGATTGTTGCCGTACCAGGCCCCTTCGTCGACCAGCAGCCTGAAGCCGCCTTCGCCGTACTGATCGTAGTATTTCAGCAGCTGTTCCTGGGGAAAGCCGTCTATCGCCATGAACACGACGAGTTTCGGCGGCGGCTTGCCCGCGGGCGACGCGGCCTGAGACGGCAGGACCGGCATCGTCAGTGCCGCAGACAAAAGGGCGCAGAAACAGGTCGCCTTGAACGGCGTGTTCATTGTGTGTTCCTCCCTTAGCTTCGCCACTCTAAAGCTTGACCGTAATGTATGCAAGCCGGGACGGGAATTTTGTCCGGGGGACCGGCCAGCGAGCTCGTCGCAGCCGGAAGTGCGCCGGCTCGGAGGTGGGCGGGAGGCGTTCACGCGCGATCTCGCGAAAGCGCCTTGCCATTCGAATAAGTGTCTGCTTATGTATCGGCATGCGTGACAACGACGTATTCCGGGCGTTGGCCGATCCGACGCGGCGCGCGATCTTCGAGAAGCTCGCGGCGGGCCGGATGAACGCAAGCGCTCTGCGTCAGGGCATGCCGATCAGCCAGCCGGCCATGTCGCAGCATCTGGCGGTCCTGCGCGACGCCAGCCTGGTCCGCGAGCAGAAGGACGGGCGCTTCGTGAACTACGAGGTCGACCCGGACGGGCTGGCGCTGATCGCGCAATGGCTTGTGAAATATCGCTCCTACTGGCCGGCACGGATCGACGCGCTCAAGGCCCTGCTGAAGGACATGGACCAATGAACCGCAGCGAGCCCGAAGACCCGAACGGAAGTCTCGTGTTGGAGTACGAGCTCGAAGACCCGCCGCACAAGGTCTGGCGCGCGATCAGCATTCCCCAGCTGCGAGAGCAGTGGCTGCCAAACGAGGCGCTTGCCGATCCCGAAGCGCACTCCGTCACGGCGGGCGAGGAGGTGCGCTACCGGGTGCGCGACAGCGATCCGCCACATCTGGAGAGCGTGGTCACGCTCCGGATCGCCCCGAACGTCACCGGCGGCACGGTCCTGCGCGTCATCCACGAGCTCACGGACGCGCGCCGCGTCGGCACGCGCATGGCCGCGAACGACAACGGTCCGTCGCTGATGCGCGCGGCCTGAGCCGGCACGGCGCCAAACACCTTCAGGCAGATCGGAGGTCGCCGATGCGCGACGCGCTGCAGCTCGTCCCCATGGTCGTCGAGCAGTCGAGCCGGGGCGAGCGCTCCTTCGACATCTACTCGCGGCTCCTGCGCGAGCGGATCGTCTTCCTCAACGGCGAGGTCAACGACACCGTCTCGGCGCTGGTCTGCGCGCAGCTCCTGTTCCTCGAGGCCGAGAACTCCGCCAAGCCGATCCATCTCTACATCAACTCGCCGGGCGGGGTGATCACCAGCGGCCTCGCGATGTACGACACCATGCGCTACATCCGCGCCCCGGTGCACACGCTGTGCCTGGGCACGGCCCGCTCGATGGGCTCGTTCCTGCTGATGGCGGGCGAGCGGGGCGAGCGCGCCGCGCTGCCCAACGCCAGCGTGCACGTCCATCAGCCGCTGGGTGGCTTCCAGGGGCAGGCCTCGGACATCCTGATCCATGCCGAGGAGGTGCAGCGCACCAAGCGCCGCATTACCCGCCTCTATGCCGAGCATTGCGGCCGCAGCTACGAGGAGGTCGAGCGCACCCTCGACCGGGACCGCTTCATGACCGCGGAGGAGGCGGTGGAGTGGGGGCTGATCGACCGCATCGTCGAGCGGCGCCCGGGCAGCGACGCCCGGGTGGAACAGGGATAGCCGTGAGCCCCGGTCACTCGGCCGGGTGGGTCTCGCCGAGGTGGCGGCAGAGCAGTGCCACGGCCTCCGGCTCGCCGAGCACGAGGGCACGGCGCCAGTGGCGCAGGTCGGGCTGCCCGCCCTCGACGGCGGCCTGCGGCTCGAAGCGCTCCAGTGGCGCCCAGCCGCCGGGTCCGGTGCTCGCCCGAACCTCGCCCCCGGCCGCCCGCACCAGCGGCACGGCACCACCCACATCCCAGATGTTGGGCCGGTTGAACCAGGTCGCACGCAGCAGCCCGGCGGCGACGAATGCGCCTTCGATCGCGGCCGAGCCGGTCTGGCGCGTGTCCCACGGCAGATCCCCGCCACCGGCATAGGGCTCGCCGGCGAGGCCGCGGCGCACGGCGGCGTTGCGCCGGGCCTCGAGCGGCTCCTCGTCGAACTGGAGCATGCCGCCGTGGCGGGCATGGTAGACGCCGGAGCGGAGCGCATGGCTGGTCGAGCACCACAAGGCGCCGACCACCGGCAGGCCCCGCCAGAGCACGCCGATCGAGCAGGCGAACATCGGGAAGCCGTTGACGAAGTTGGTCGTGCCGTCGATCGGGTCGACCACCCAGACGAAATCGTGGTCGCGCCCGGGCCGCTCGTCCATCTCCTCGCCGATCACGTCGTGCTCCGGGAAGCGCTCGGCGAGCCGTGCGCGGAGCAGCACCTCGACGGCCTGATCGACCTCCGACACCGGGTCGCGGAACGCGGCCACCGCCTCGGGAAGGTCCTTGTAGCGCACCGCGAGCGTCCGCCCGAGCGCTCCGACGATCGCCGCGCCGGCGAGCCGGGCCAGCTCGACCGCGGTCGTCTCGATCTCGCGCAGCAGGGGCTCGGCCGGTGCCGCCGCCTTGCCCGCCTCGTTCTCGCGACCTGCGCTCATCTGCTGTCCTTTCGCCACGCCTCGTCCGGTAGCAACACGGTCAAGGCTGCGGGATCGAGCGTGATCTCGACCCTGCCGGAGCGTCCAGCCGCAGGATCCGGCTCGGCGTCGTCGATGCGCAGCGGGCCGCCCTCCCAGTCGAAGCGCACACTGCGACAGCGGCGCACGCTGGCGGGGGCGGGTCCGCGGCCCTCGGCGACCTCGAGCCAGTCGAGCGCCTCGCTTCGGCGCCCGGGTGCCAGGCACATCAGGTCGAGCAGCCCGTCGCCAGGGTCCGCATCCGGCGCCAGCTGCAGGCCCGGTCCGGCGTAGGCGATGTTCAGCATCTCCACGAGCAGCCACTCGCCGCCCAGCTCGCTGCCGTCCACGACCAGCCCGGGCCGGCTCGGTTCCGCTGCGGCAAGGGCTCGGTGCAGCGCCACGCGGCCGTCCCGTCCCCGCCGACGTTTCGGTGCGTCGTCCTCGACGTCGCAGAGCGTCTTGGCCAACGCGCCCAGCCCGACGCCTTCGACGAAACGCCGGCGGCCCCAGGAGCCCTCGGCGACCCAGACGTCGAACGGGCGACACCGGCCCGTGCGCCAGCCGCGGACGAGGTCGCGCACGCTGCCGTCGATGCCGAGCGTGGTCGCGATGTTGTTCATGGTACCCATCGGCAGGATGGTGAACGGGATCCCCCGCCCCGGCAGGATGGTCGCGATCCGGGCGACGGTGCCGTCCCCGCCCGCGACCGCGACGAGGTCGGCGGTCTCGCCCAGGAGCGCATCCGGCTCGGCCTCCTTGGACGGCAGGTAGACGGGCGTCACCCCCTCCGCCCGCAGCGTGCCGACGAGCTCCTCGGCCGTGCAGCCGCGCACGCCGGCGGAAGGGTTGTGGACCAGGACTACCCTCATCACCGTCGAACCGGCGCCTGCGACGCACGTTCCCGATGCCCGGCTAAGCCCAGGCACCGAGGCGAGGCGGGCGGAACATCGGCTCCGCTCGCGGGTTGCCGTCTCGGCACAGCCGGGAGAGTAGCCATGCCTCGCTCACCTCTGCTCGTCGCCACGGCCATGCTCTGCCTCGGCGGGTCCGTCATCGCCCGGGCCGCCGAGCCGCCGTCGTCCAAGCCGATGCCGGACTGGATCAGGGGCGAGGTCGCCAACTACACGCTCACGCCCAAGGGCGACGTCGACGGGTTCGTGCTCGCCGACGGCACCCAGGTCCATGTGGCGCCGCATCTGGGCGCGGCCCTGGTCTACACGGCACGGCCGGGCGAGGAGGTGGCGGTGCAGGGCGAGGCGCAGGCCGCCGGGCCGGTGATCGAGGCGGACGAGATCCGCAACGCCGCCTCGGGCGTGGTGTTCGTCAATACCGGACCGGAGCGCAGCCCCGAGGCGCCGCAGACCGAGACGGTCGAGGGCAGGATCGCCTTCGTCCTGCACGGGCCGAAAGGCGATGTGGACGGCGCCATCCTCACCGACGGCACCGTGCTGCACCTGCCGCCGAAGGCAGGGGCGAAGGACCTGGCGCCGGGGCGGGCGGTCACCGCCGCGGGCAGGTCCAAGACCACGCCGATGGCCAAGGTGGTCGAGGTCCACAAGCTGACCCCGGCGCGCGACGGCAGCTGAGGGCGCGCTCGGGCGGGGCATCGTTCCCGGGGCCTATCGGCCGTCGGCCTGCTTGAGGCGGGCGGTCAGCCCCGCGTGATCGGCAGGCTGGGGCAGGTGAAGCGGTAGTCGGTCTCGCCGAGGAAGGCCGACCATTCCGCGGGCGAGAGATTGCGGGTCAGCCGACGGCAGGCCTCGTCGCGCAGAGTGGCGGGCCAGAGGGGCCAGAGGCGCAGGAGATGGCCATCGGCGGTCGGGCTCTGGGTGGCGAGCCAGGTGCGGTCGGGGCTGAGGGCAAGGGCTGAGATGCCTTCCGCCAGGGAGAGTTCGGTCAGCAGCCGCCGCTCCGCCAGCCCGAACACGCGCACCGTGCTGCCGGCCTGCCGGTACCCCGTGGCCGCGCCGGTGACCGTGAGCAGGAAGCGGCCGTTCTCGCTGAAGGCGGCGAGGCGCAGCCGCGCCTCGTGCGGCAGCAGCCAGAGCGTGTGCCGGTCGGCGGTCCGGACCAGGCGATAGTGCAGCGATGCGCCCTGCCCGGCCGGGCCGTCGTCCTCGCGGAGCTGGAGGGCGCCGTCGAGGCTCTCGGTCAGGACGCCCTCATCGTCGAAGGCGGGCGAGCCTGCCTGGTAGGGATGGCTGCGGGAGGCCGCGACCTCGGCGGCCGTGTCCTCCTCCGACCGCTCGACGGGCCCGATGTCGTAATGGCGCACGCGCCAGGCACCGTCCTCGCCGAACGCTTCGGTCACCCGCAGCACGCCGCCCTCGGTCCTGACCGAGAGCAGGGTCTCGTCCTCGGTCACCGCCGTCGCCAGGGGGGCATCGCCCAGATGCCACAGAGCCTGGCGCAGGGCGGCGTCCCCCTCGGGCAGCGTGGCCTCGGCCAGCGATTCGAGGGCGAGCAGCGCGCCGCGCTCCCGATGGGCCGTCGCGGTCCCGCCCGTGGCGCCCGCTTCCAGCGCGTCGCCCGCGGCGAGTGCCAGCCGCCTCGCCTCGGCCGTGCGCATCGCCTGCTCGGCCGACTGCCACCGCATGGCGGCGAAGCCTGCCACGCCCAGGCACAGGAGCGCCGCGGCGGTGCTGGCGACGCTCAGCCCCACCAGCCGGCTCCGGGCGCGCTCCGCGTCCCGCTCGCGCAGCTCGCCGCGGTCGAGGCCGAGCATGGCCGCCACCAGATCGAGCACCGCGCTGCGCAGCAGCGCGCGCTGGCCATGCCCCGGCGCGGGCCGGATGTCCGCCACCAGCGGTAGGTCGTCCTGGAGCGCCGCGGGCAGGGAGCCGCCGGGCTCGCCATCGACGAGCAGCGCCAGGATCCGGTCGCCCCGGCCGAGCGTGCGGAAGCGTGCGATCGCCTCGCTCACGCAGGGCGCCTCCCGCGCCTGGGGCGAGCAGATCACGATCAGGTGCTCGGCGGCCGCGAGTGCCGTCGTGGCCTCCGGGTCGAGACCGGCGACCGACGGCTCCTCCTCCCCGCCGAAGATGCGGCCGGGCCGCCGGGGGAAGCCGAGGCCGACGAGGCGGTCGGGAAGACGGTAGGCCGCGAGCGCGCGCTGCAACCACAGCGCCCAGGCATGGTCGGCCGGCGCATGGCTGTGCGCGATGAAAGCCCGATAGCCGACCGCCGCCACTCCCGGTTCCCTCGGCCAAGCTCGTCGAGGCGAGCAGATACGCGCGCCGTCTCGCTTTGCAGTGGTGTTTCCCACCGCAGCGTACTCGAGAACGGGAGCATGCCGCCAATCTCCGCGATTGCCAACTAAAGCGCGAGCTCGACGGTAGCCCCCGTCGTGGCACTCGGGCTCGGGCCGGCTTCGATCGGCCGGGCTCGCACGTGCCGGAGGGAACTCGTTCGTGTAATTTTTCCTATATGCCGGGGGCTCATCGGGTTCGCGCGTGCCGGGCCACGGGTTGGAACGGCGCACGGATGGGCGGCTGCCGGGCAGAATCGTGAGCGTGGTGGACTCCGGCACGAGGATGCCGCGCAGACTAGCATGGGCAGATATAGGATGAAAGACCTAGATCGGTCGCGATCCGCTCGATGCCGCCCCTCGAGTGTCCCCGGCAGCCTCGTGCCGAGCCGGCGGTTGAAGCCCCGGGAACCGGTGTCGAGGGTCGGCGGCATGGAGCAGGCGCTCGCCCGGCGGGTCGACACGGCCCGCGGCCCCGGCATCGCTGTCTGAAGCGGCGCGGCGGCGGCACCAGCTCCGCCCTGCGGCACGAGGAGGCCCGCGACCGGTGGGCGCTGGTCCGGTTCATCCGGGCCGGGACGGCGGGCCGGTCGGGCCGGGTTCGAACGTGCGGGCAGGAGGTCGTGTCGTGGCCGCCGCGGCAGCGAGCGCATCGATCTCAGCCGGCCTGCTCGTCTTCAAACGGTCGACGACGCTCTCGCGGACGGCGGCGCGAAGCTCGCGCGATTCGTCCACCTCGACGCTGAGCGAGGCCTGCAGCTTCTGGGACTCGCGCCGCGTTTCGGCACAGGCCGCGCGCAAGACGGCAGTCGACCGACGCAACTGGCCGAGCTCGGCGTCGCGCTCGTCGGCGGTCCGGGCCATGGTGGCAGGATAGCACGCAAGCCGGCGAATGCCGCACTCATCGTTCTGCGCGCCGGGCCGGCCGAAGGTGATGGCGCGCCGAGCGAGGGGGGATCGGGCGCAGCCAAGCCGGGCGACGCCATCGAATGCGGCGACAGCCCGCCCCTCGCCGTTGCGTTCTGGCAGAACGCCGTGCGCAACCCGGTCTACAGGCCGGCCAGGACCTCGACCACCCTGCGCCTCGACACCGACCTGCTGCCCTGGCCGCGCAGCCAGGGCAAGGGCTGGCAGTCCCGCATCGACGCCATCCTGCGCCGGGAGATGCTGGCCTCGCTCAAGCGGTGAAGGGCGTGCTGCTGGGTCTATTGGGTCTGACCCCATTTCACGTCCGACACCGCGCTGCGGCTCGCGCGCTACTTCGCGACCATACCCCAGTTCTGGCTCAACCTTCAATCCGCGTACGATCTGTCGTTGGCGCAGCAGGCGATCGGCGATGCGATCGAGCGCGACGTCCATCCCCGAGCGGCATAGTCGGGGTTTCATC
>JBFWWD010000154.1:0-14147 GCA_050246385.1 Geminicoccaceae bacterium | reverse complement strand
CAAGACCAGCCATTATAGTGGCCTTATCTGCAAGGCGGCCGATGCCGGCTACAAGATCATCATCGTGCTGGCTGGACTGCACAACAATCTGCGCTCCCAGACGCAGATGCGCTTGGACGAGGCTTTTCTCGGCTTTAAGACCACCGTCCTCGACGATGAGACTCTCGAACTGATCGGGGTCGGCGAGATTGACGCCGATCCGGCCATCCGGCCAAATTTTGCCACCACCCGCATTGAAAAGGGGGATTTCAGCACGAAGGTCGCCCGCAACCTCGGCATCACGCCCGAGCAGCGGCCCTGGCTCTTTGTCGTGAAGAAGAACAAAACCGTCCTGACGTGCCTGCTCGGCTGGATCCGCAATCATGTGGCCAACACTCAGGACCTTGAGACAAGGCGACGTATCGTCACCAACCTGCCGCTTCTGGTCATCGACGACGAGGCCGATCATGCCAGCGTCGATACCAAGGAGATGAGCTTCGACGAGAACGGCAGGCCGGACGAGGAGCACGCGCCCACGGCCATAAATGGGCTCATCCGCCGCATCCTGCACAGCTTTTCCCGCTCGGCCTTCGTCGGATACACCGCAACTCCCTTCGCCAACATCTTCATCCACGAACAGGCCACCACTCGCGAGGAAGGGCCGGACCTTTTCCCCGCCGCCTTCATCATCAACCTGGCGGCTCCCTCCAATTATGTCGGCCCAGCCAAGGTGTTCGGCACGCGCACAGAGACAGGGCGCGGCAATGGCTTGCCGCTGGTGAGGCGTGTGGCGGATTTCGAAGGCTGGATGCCGGCGAAGCACAAGAATGGCCATTTCCCCCTGCATGAGGGACAGGACGATCTGCCGCCCTCCCTCAACGAGGCCATCGATGCCTTCATTCTCGCCTGCGCCCTGCGGCGGCTGCGCGGCCAGGAGGCGGATCACTGCTCGATGCTCGTGCATGTCACCCGCTATACCTCCGTGCAGAAGGTCGTTCATGCCCAGGTCACAGAGCGCATCCGCCATCTGCGTCAGCGGCTGCACCGGAGAACGGGAGGGCACGAGGAAATTCTCGCATCCCTGCGATCACTCTGGGAGCATGATTTCGTGCCGACAACCGCCACAATGAGGACGGAAATGCCCGACGAGATCGGCCGCATCACCGGAGCGGACTGGGTGGAGATCGAGCCGTTGCTGGCCGATACTGTGGCCGACGTCCAGGTGCGCATGATCAACGGCACCGCCAAGGATGCCCTTGACTACGCCGAGAATCAGGAAACCGGCCTCAAGGTGATCGCCATCGGCGGTGACAAGCTGGCGCGCGGCCTCACCCTTGAAGGGCTGACGGTCAGCTACTTCCTGCGTGCCTCAAAGATGTATGACACGCTGATGCAAATGGGGCGCTGGTTCGGCTACCGACCGGGCTATCTCGACCTTGGCCGCCTCTATACCACCGGCGAATTGGTCGAATGGTTCGAACACATCGCCGATGCCGCGGAGGAATTGCGCGAAGAGTTCGACTTCATGGCCGCAAGCGGCGCTACGCCGCGCGAATACGGTCTCAAGGTACAATCCCATCCGATTTTGATGGTGACCTCCAGCATCAAGATGCGCGCGGCAAGGGATCTCGAACTCTCGTTCAGCGGCGGCCTGTCAGAAACCGTGAACTTTTACTGCGAGACAGCAATCCTCCAACGAAATCTCGACGCCGCGCGACGCATGATTTCATTGATCGGGACGCCCGAAGCCAATCCAAGCCGCCAGCGGAACGGTTCCGTGCATGAATGGAAAGGCTACGTCTGGAACAGCGTATCCGCTGACGATGTGCTCGGGTTCTTGGAAAGCTATCGCGGGCATCCCGAGGCCCGCAAGGCAAACAGCGCCCTGCTGGCCGACTTCATCCGCTCTCTCGTTCCGGGGGGCGAACTTACCTCCTGGACGGTGGCGCTGATCGGCGGCGGCGAGGGCGAGTATGTTCCGTTCGAGGATGGCATCTCCGTCCAGGCGCTCAGGCGCGCCGCGCATGGGCAGCACCCGGATCGCTATTCTATCCGCCGCCTGATGTCGCCACGCGACGAAGCGATAGACCTTGACGAAGCGGCATGGAGGGCCGCGCTCGCCGAAACACGCAACGCGTTCCATGCCGATCCCGGCCGCAATGGGGGCCGGGAGGAGCCAGATGCGCCTAACGGCCCGGCCATCCGGAAGGTCCGCCCTAGGAAGCGCGGCGTCCTATTTCTTTATGCCATTGACCCGGCGCTGGCTGGTTCCGATGCGGGCCTTCCCGCAGATGCGCCGCCCGTCATCGGCTTTGCCGTCAGTTTTCCGGCCAGCGACACGGCCGTGCGGGTTAGATACCGCGTCAACAACATCTATTGGGAACAGGAATATGGCAGCGCAGGCTGACATAAACGATCTGCGCTCGGCATGGCGCGCCCTTTCTGGCACTGTTGGCAGCGAGGGATGGAAGACCATATCCGTCGCCTCCCCTGCCCCCTGCATGCTGCTTGCCGGTCGCCGCCTGCCGGGCGACCAGGAAGCCCTACTCGTCGGCTTTCACAACATCAGCACGCCTCCCGATTCCCAGCTCCCCCAGGGGCACGGCTTTGAAGTTTCCCGACTTTCTGCCGATCCACTCGGCGGTGACCGTCTTTGGCTATCGCTTACCCGCAGACCGGGCGGCAGTCCGGAACTTTTCGCTATGATGGCGGAGGATCTGCTTCGGCTCATCGAGGAGAGCAACGCTCAGGATGAGGAGCAGTTGCTGCACGGCTTCTTCTCTCGCATCCGCGCTTGGCAGGACTTCATGGACCGCCACCGCGAGGGCATGCTTTCGCCCGAGGCGGAGCTTGGCCTTTTCGGAGAACTGGTCATCATTGACCGCATGATCGCAGCGGACATGCCGGAGCGCCATGTAATCGAATCCTGGCAGGGGCCGCTCGACGGACTTCAGGACTTCGTGCCGGGAAGTGGCGGCATCGAGGTGAAAGCGACGCTATCGGCGGGCGGCTTTCCGGCGACGATCTCTTCCCTCGAACAGCTCGACGACAACCTGCGCCAACCGCTCTTCCTCGCCGCCGTGCGGCTCGCTCTCGATCCTTCCGGCATGACGCTGCCCGCGAAAGCAGAGGAAGTCCGCAAGAGACTCAGGGGCAACCCGGCCGCGCTCGACCTGTTCGATGTTCGCCTGATGCAGGCCGGATTCCTGCGCACTATGTCGGAACGCTACACGCGGCGCTTACTGCCCATTTCGACCGGTGTCCTGCCGGTGCAGGAGACCTTCCCGCGCCTCACACGAGCGCATGTCCACCCTGCCATTCGCAAGGCCCGCTATGAGATTGATCTCGATCTGGCGGGGGTCGCGGATATCGGCCTTGCGCGCGCGCTTGAACTTCTTGGGGCAATCTGAATGGAACTTGACGAATTTCTTCTGCAGACGCGGGTGGAAGTGAAAGAGGCGATCGCCGACCGCCTCTCTGCGCCCGGGAGCGCCTATCCTTACGAGGAGACGATCTTCACCGAGGTCGTCATGGAGCACATGTCCGAGATCGGCATGACCTTCGAGCCCGAGACATGCCACTATGCGGCAACTGTCGGCAATGCGCGGCTGCGGCTCAGCGGCTATGCGGTCTCGGAAGACGGTGACCAGCTCGACCTCTTCGTCAGCCTCTATGAGGGGGTCGAAACCATAACCCCAGTCGCGGATTCGGAAACCAAGATGGCGGCGGAACAGT
This sequence comes from Geminicoccaceae bacterium, assembly GCA_050246385.1. GTDB lineage: Bacteria > Pseudomonadota > Alphaproteobacteria > Geminicoccales > Geminicoccaceae > Benzoatithermus. Next base: position 10,433 of record JBFWWD010000154.1, on the reverse strand, counting down.
GCCTGCGCTTCCTTGCCCGCTGCGCGCAGGGACGCCTTGCCGGCACGATGGACCAATCCAACGATGCCTACCGGGTCGCGCACACCATCAAGGATGTCTATCCGCAGCTCGATCAGATCCGCATCTATGTGCTGACCGACCGACAGGCCAAGGCCAAGAACTTCCAGGCCCGCGAGGTGCAGGGCAAGACAGTGAAGCTTGAGGTCATGGACATCGAGCGCCTCTGGCGCCACTGGTCGGAGGGCAAGCCGCGCGACGAGCTGGTGGTCAATTTTGAGGAGGTTTCGGGTGGCGCGCTGCCCTGTGTCTATGTGCCGGGAGAGACGGCAGACTACGACTATGCCCTCGCTGCCATTCCCGGCGAGGCGCTGCGCTTCATCTATGAGAAATACGGTGCTCGCCTGCTGGAGGCCAATGTCCGTTCGTTCCTTAGCGCCACCGGCAAGGTGAACAAGGGCATCGGCGAGACGCTGAAGAAGGCGCCCGAGCGTTTCATGGCCTATAACAACGGAATCGTCCTCGTCGCCGACGAGATGCATATGGGGCCCGCCGAAAACGGCGCGCCCGGCATCCTGTGGCTCAAGGGCATGCAGATCGTCAATGGCGGTCAGACTACGGCCTCGCTCTATTTCACCAAGAAGAAGGAGCCCAAAACAGACATCTCCCGCGTTCGCGTACCGGCCAAGATCATCGTCCTACGTTCCAATGATCCGGCCGGAGAGGAAGGGCTCATCTCAGACATTTCGAAATACGCCAATAGCCAGAACGCGGTCAAATTGTCCGACCTCTCGGCGAACAAGCCCTTCCATGTCCGGGTCGAGCAACTTTCGCTCACCACCTATTGTCCAGATGGCGCAAGCCGCTGGTTCTATGAGCGCGCTGCAGGCAGCTACAAGACCATGCTGGCGCGCGAGGGCGCGACGCCAGCAAAGCTGCGCAAGCTGAAGACCGACATTCCGGCCTCACGCAAGATCACTAAGACGGATCTGGCCAAATTCCTTAACGCCTGGGACCGCAAGCCCCACCATGTGAGCTTCGGCGCGCAGAAGAATTTTGAGCGCTTCATGTCCAGTTTCCCCAACGGCGAGGATCAGCCGGAAGCGCCGCTGCCCGATGTCGCAGTCTGGAAGCACATGGTTGCGAAGGCGATCCTCTTCAAAGCTGCGCACAAGTTGATTCGCCCAATGTTCCCCGCCTTCCAGGCCAACGTCACCGCCTATGCCGTGTCCGTCCTCTCGGCGCGGATCGGCAACCAGCTCGACCTCGACAGGATCTGGCAGAACCAGAACATCTCTGGGCGGCTTCAGGAGCAGATCCAAGTCTGGGCGCGTGAGGTGAACGACGTGCTTCACCAGAGCGCCAATGGTCGAATGGTCTCGGAATGGGCAAAGAAGGTGGAATGCTGGGAGGCCGTGCTCCGGGCGCATCTCTCCGGTCCAATCGACGGCATTTTGGAACTACGGTGAGGCGGGCATGGTCGGTATTCCCTCATCTAGACCGCGACGGCACCAGGGGGACATCATGTCCGCCGAGAAGCGCAGCGCCGTCATGGCCCGGATCAAGGGAAAAGATACCGGCCCCGAGAAGCAAATGGCGGCCGTTTTGGCCGAACATGGCCTTTCCTGGGAAAGCCATGCGGGGGATCTGCCTGGGCGTCCGGATTTCGTGTTCCGGGAGCAAAGAATCGCAGTTTTTGTGGATGGCGATTTCTGGCATGGCTGGCGCTTTCCGCAATGGCGCAACAAACTCTCGGAAAAATGGGAAGCCAAGATCGATGGCAACCGCCGCCGTGATGCCCGGAACCATCGCAGCCTGCGCCAAATGGGATGGAAGGTCGTCCGCCTGTGGGAGCATCAGGCGGCAAAGGACATCGACGCCTGTGTGACCAAGATTCTGCGGCTCCTTGAAATAATCTCGCCAGATGCATCTGCGAACTGGCCAAGAAACAACGAACGTGGTAAGAAAAAATCATGAAACCGAGGGTGCTTGATCTTTTTTGCGGCGGCGGTGGAAGCAGCTGGGGCGCACGGAATGCGGGAGCGGAAATCGCCTGTGCTGTCGATGCTTGGCCTGTCGCCGTCGAGACGTACCGGGCCAATTTCCCCGGCGCCAAGGTGTTCAACGCCACGCTCGATGAGGATTCCTGCCCATCCGTCCTAGGCGACATCGGCCCCATCGATCTTATTCTCGCCTCCCCAGAATGCACGAATCACACCTGCGCCAAGGGAAGTCGACCGCGCGACGAAGGCAGCAAGCGCACCGCCAACTATGTGCTGAACTTTGCCCGTAAGTTGAGCCCGCGCTGGATCGTCCTCGAAAATGTCGTCCAGATGCGCAACTGGCACGGCTACACTCGGCTCATCGACAAGCTCGAAGCGCTGGGTTACAGTGTACTCTCCCAGGTGCTCGATGCCGCCGATTTTGGAGCGCCCCAGACGCGCCGCCGCCTCTTCCTTCTGTGCGATCGCAAGGCCGAGCTTTTGCCTGTCATGTCCGGACGACGACGCGCACGCAAGGCGGCGGATGCCATCCAACTCGACGGTCCGTGGCTCTCTCGTCCCCTCTACTCCGATCGCCGCGCTCCGGACACGCTGGCCCGCGCCGAACGAGCCATTACGGAATTGGGCAGGGGCGAGCCCTTTCTCATCGTGTATTACGGCTCCGACGGCAGCGGCGGATGGCAGCCCCTTGATCGCCCCCTGCGTACCCTCACCACCCTCGACCGCTTTGGTCTCGTCACCTGGAAGGGCCGAACCCCCATGCTGCGTATGCTCCAGGTGCCTGAACTCAAGCGCGCCATGGGGTTCGACAAGAGCTACACCCTCCCGCACGGCTCTCGCCGCGATCAGATCAAGATCCTTGGAAACGGCGTTTGCCCTCCGGTAATGGAGATGGTCGTACACTCATTAACCGCTCAAAAGTAATTATGATGGAGTGAACCGCACCGAAGGCGCGGATGCTTCGCGATGGTAGCTCGAGAGCGGCTTCGATACCTGCCAGCTACAGCACCGACCGGGCCACAACCAGATATAGCTGCTCCTCCCACCCCATCGGCAGCGGCCGCTCCAACCGCTCCAGCATCACCCGCTGATCCGCCCAGCCGCCGAGGATTGCCTCCACGAGGTCGGGTGCCAGCAGCGCCAGGCGCAGGATCCGGCTGACGTAGCTCTTGCTGATTTTCTCCGCCTCCGCGATCTCGGTCACCGAGGCGTAGACGCCCTTGTCCAACAGCTTCTGCCAGCGCCAAGCCCGGGCCAACGCCTTGACCAGCACGCCATCCAGCTGCGGCTTGGTCGGCGGCGTCAGCTCGCTCCCGTCGGGCGCCAGGATGCGCTTGCGACCGCGCTGCCGCCCCAACCGCATCGGGATTCGCACCACCAGGGTGCCGCCCTCAAGCCGGCTCTCGGCGCCCACGGCTCAAGCCGCCTTCGCCGGCATCGCCGGCTGCTGCAGCAGCTCGGCGACGAGGCTGGCCAGCCCCTCGGCCCGCAGCCGCACCTCCAGCCCGTCGGCCTGCACGTCCACCCGCTCGACCAGCAGCCGCACGATCCGCGCCTGCTCGGCCGGGAACAGCTCGGCCCACAGGCTGCCGAAGTCGGCGAGCCGGCCCAGCACCTCACGCTCGTCCAGCTCACCCTTCGCGGCGCTCCAGGTCCGCGCGATCATCTCCGGCGTGGTCAGCAGCCGCTGTACCTGCGCCAGCACCGCCGCCTCGACGTCCGCCGCCGGCACACTCTTGACCGTGCAACTGTCGTAGCCCTCGGTGATCGCCTCGCGGGTGACGTAGTAGCGGTGCACGCGGCCGCGGCGCATGGTGTGCGAGGGCGACATCGGCCGACCGTTCGGGCCGAAGATCAGCCCCTTGAGCAGCATCGGCACCTGGGCCCGGGTGGTGGCGGCACGCTGGCGGGTGGGTTGGGCCATGACGCCGTGCGCCCGGTCCCAGAGATCCTGGTCGAGAATCGCGGCGTGCTCGCCGGGGTAGGCCACGCCTTTGTGCACCGCCTGCCCAAGGTACACCCGGTTGGCCAGGATCTTGTAGACGTCGCCCTTGGCCCAGGGCCGGCCACCCTGCAGCTTCCGGTTGGCGTTCCAGCGCTTGGTGGTCTCGCCCGAGGCGTTCAGCTCGCGTGCGACCTTCAACGCTGAACCCAGGGCGGCAAAGCGGGCGAAGATCTTGCGCACCAGCACGGCCTCGCTCTCGACCACGGTTAGCTTCCTGGCCTCGACCCGGTAGCCGAGCGGCACGTTGCCGCCCATCCACATCCCCTTGCGACGGGAGGCGGCGAACTTGTCGCGGATCCGCTCGCCGATCACCTCGCGCTCGAACTGGGCGAAGCTGAGCAGGATGTTGAGCGTCAGCCGGCCCATCGAGGTGGTGGTGTTGAACTGCTGGGTGACGCTGACGAAGGTTACCTCATGCTTCTCGAACGCCTCCACCAGCTTGGCAAAGTCCATCAGTGAACGGGATAGCCTGTCGATTTTGTAGACCACGATGACGTCGATCAACCCGGCCTGGATGTCGCGCAGCAGGCGCTGCAGTGCCGGCCGTTCCAGTGTACCGCCCGAGACACCGCCGTCGTCGTACTGGTCCGGCAGCGCGACCCAGCCCTCGGCGCACTGGCTCTGGATGTAGGCCAGCCCCGCCTCGCGCTGGGCGTCGAGGCTGTTGAACTCCTGCTCCAGCCCCTCCTCGGAGGACTTGCGGGTGTAGACCGCGCAGCGGAGCTTGCGGGGCGGCGCGGCGGTCATCCCTTGCCGCCTCGCAGGCCGAAGAACAGCGGCCCGTTCCACCTCGTGCCGGTGATCGCGCGCGCGACCGCGGACAGGCTGGCGTAGCGCCGGCCCTGCCAGTCGAAGCCGCCATCGTGGAGCACGGTGACGGTGTGCTCGACCCCCTGCCAGCCGCGGCAGAGCCGGGTGCCGGCGATCAGCCGTGCCGGCGCGCGCTTCCTCGCCTGCTTGGGGTCGAGCCCGTCGGCGAGCGCGTCGAGCTTGGCGCGGGTCGCGGGCTTGAGCCCGCCATAGGCCAGCTCCTGGATGCGGTAGGCCAACCGACTGACCAAGTAGGAGCGGCTGAACGCCGGCGCCGGCTTGCCGTTCAGCTCGTGCCACATCGCCTTCAGGTCGGGCGTCGACATCGCCGGCAGGGTGGCCAGTCGCGCGGCGATGCTGTCGGTCACGGGGCCATTCTCCGAGGTCTCAGCCGGTCAGCATGCACGCTTCGCCCGGGAGAGAAGTCCAGTCGGACCTGCTCTCCGTCACCCCGGTGGGTGCCGAGCTCGCGGGCGCGCAGGCGCAGCATGCCCACGCTCAGGATCTCGGCGACTTCGGCGAGGCGCTGCGCGGCTGGCAGGCTGTCGGCCGCTCGATCGGGATGCATGGCTCGTCCGCAAGGTTCGCCCTGCACAATAGGTACCGCGAGCGAGCGTGAGTTTTCTCACAGACCGAGGCGGCGGCCTCTACTAGCGATTGATCTCGACGGTGTTCATTGCCGCACTTCAAAAACGACATACTGCGGATCACCATGGCGCGGACCATTAGGAAGTTCGTCAATCGTCCATTCATCAAGACGGTTGATCTCGACTTGCTCGAACGGCTTCTCGTCCCTTTCCAGAGGCAAATCCCTGGCGGTCTCTCGAGCCTGCCCACCCACGAGCCCGACAGACGCGAAGCGCTCTTTCAGGTGTTTGCCGCCGTGGACGAGCTGCCCGACGGGCTGAAGGACGCGCTTCACGTGGTGAGCCATATGGCCAACCCGAACGGTGCACGGCTCCTCAAGGAGCACGCCGATCGGCTCGGCATCGTGCTGATCCCGCCCGAGGAGATGGAAGGCGACGGCGACGGCCGGCATCTGACGCCGCGGCATCTCGCGCTGCGCGCCTACATTGAGCAGCGCGAGCTGTTCGATCGCGTGCTCTATCTCTTGGCCTTCATCGAGCCCTCCTCGACCTACGAGCGTTCGGGTGAGGAGGAAAACGTGTCCTCGCTGCACGAGGACGAGGCCGCATGCGCCGCGTTCCGCGAAGCCTGCGCCGCGTTCTACGCCGGACGCTACCACGGCAAGTACTGCGAGGTGCGCTGGTATCCCGAGGACGACGAGGTCAATGTACTCGTCCTCCACGGCAAGAACATGGTCACGACCAATGTCGAGGAGGAAGGCGGCGAGCGGGTGCTGTCATTCCGCGAGATCTCGCAGGATACCGTCCGCTACACGCCGTCGACCGGGTTCATCCGGACGAGCGCCCAGTGCGAAACCGAGCGCAAGGAGCTGGCGCGGCTGTTCGCCGTCCACCTGCTGCAGCGACCGGATTTCTTCGAGGGCGCCGACGCCCACAACCTGTACATGCTGGAGCCGATCAACCGGCTCGGCACCGGATTCCGGATGCGGACGGAGTGGGACCACGCGCTGCGCGCGGTGGCGATCACCGAAATCCAGATCGATGGCAGTGAGCGCCGCGCCGACGGCAAGTGGCGCGCTTCGCCGTGGGCCGCCACCATCCGCGATTCGACCAACGCGGTGGCCAAGCTCATCGAGATGGCGCCGGACGTCGATCTTCGCTTCGCGAGGATCGTGTACATTAAGTTTCGATTCGACTTCGATCTGGACGGCAAGGTGCGGACCATCATCGTCAAGGTGAAGCCCGAGGATCGCGTGAGCTTCCGCCGCGACGCCTTCGAACGCCAGATCATGGAGCATCTGCGTCGCAATGGTCTCTGCCTCCCTCGCCCTGCTTCGCTCGCTGTTGCGGCAGAGTGATCGACGCCCGATCGGGCATCTCGATGGACTCGATCTCGACGGCGCCGATCCGGGGCTGATCGAACACCTGCTGGCTCGCGGCGTCCTGCGCGAGATCCGGCGGCTCGATCACGTCGGAGGACTGGCGGTCGCCCGGGACGATTCGGCGTGCTGGGCGGTGAGCCTGGATGGCGACGAGGCCGATCAGGCGGTCGATCCGCGATGTCTGCAGCAGTTCGAGATCGACCCAGGGGCGTTGGCAGCTTGCCTCGCCGACGCCGCGACCCTTAGCGGACCGATCGAGCAGATCGACAGCCAACTCGTGTCCCTCGGATGCCTCGAACGTGGCACCACCGCCATGCCGGTGCTTCTGGCATGGCACCTTCTGGATCATGCGGTGGAGACGCTGGCTCGGACGGTCCGTCAGCTGGTCGTCACGAGACCCGTGCTCCTGCTTACCCCCACCCGGCGAGACCTGGGGCTGGAGGCGAACCGCGCGCTCCAAGATCAGGGACTTCAGCATGCGGTGGTCGAGGCACTCTTGCCTCCCGAACCGGTCGTTGGCTTCCGGCTGGATCTTGCTGCCGTCTGCGGCCGGCCATTGGTGGCACCGAGGTTGGTGATCCGAAAGACGGTGCGCTCCGTGGTGCTCGACGGCGCGAAGGTCACCGTAGCGCCCCAACCATTCGAGCTGCTCGTCCTACTTGCCACCAGAGCGCTGGAAAACAGCACTCACGCCAGTCGCCGAGACATCTACGACGCTTTGTTCCAAGACAATGTTCACGGTCACGACGTCTCGGATATCGTGCGAAGGCTACGCCAAGCGTTCGTCCCGCTCGTGGGCGGCAAGGGCCGTGCGGCGGCGTTGATCGAGAACAAGAACCGGTTCGGCTATCGGCTCGCCCTTCAATCCGCAGAGATCGATCTGGGCTGACCCCGTTCGCTCTGGGCGTCCAGGGACGTCCCACGGATAGCCCACAGGTTCCCACATCACCGCGAGTTCCCGCGGCGCGGAATGCAGCAGGTTAGCGGCATCAGGTAACCGCTACTCGAGGCCCCCGCGGATGACCGCCCACCCCGACCTTCTTGCCCACCGCGAACTGATCCTTGGCGAGGCCGCACGGCTGGCGCGCCGCCTCGCCCATCGGCTCGGCCTTGCGGCCGACCATGCCGACGACCTGCGCCAGGAGCTGCTGCTCGACCTGCTCGAGCGCCTCGCCCGGTTCGACGCCTCCCGCTCGCCGTTCACCGCCTTCGCGCGTCTGGTCATGCGGCATCACGCAGCCACCCTTGCGGAGCGCTGGATCCGCGAGCTGCGGCAGCCGGTCCTGCCGCTGGTCGACGGAGCCCAGCACCCAGACGACGAGGTTGATGTCGTCCAGGATGAAGGCGTGGACGATCCGGAATTCGACAACGCGGTGGCCCGGGTCGACCTCGCTCGAACCAGGGCCATGCTGCCGCCAGCGCTGCGCGAGACCTGCTCCGCGCTCGACGTCCGCGAGCCCGGCGAGGCCGCGGCCCTGTATCCCGCCAGCCGGGCGACGTTCTACCGCCGGGTCGCCGATCTGCGCCTCGAGCTGCTGACCTGGGATTTCCAGCCGTCGGCGTGAGACACCCGACGCGGCGTGTCGGTACCTGATCTACAGCACCACCGGAGTATCGCCCATGACCTCTCGCCCCACCGCGAGGGACCAGGCGGAGCTGTCCTGCCGCCTCACCGAGGAAGGGTTCTGCCGCTGGGTCGGCCAAGCCGGGCCGGGCGACGTCGTCGAGTACCATCGCGGCCAGCTGAGCGTGGACCGCACGCGCGAGGTTTCCACGCTGGGCGATACCCCTCGGCGCGAGCTGGGAAGGCTCGCCGACCGGGCGCTCCAACTCGCAGCCGAGGGCCGTCTGCTCCTGGTCCAGCGGCGTCTGGGCGAAGGCGCCTTCAGCTATCTCGCCATTAAGGCCGCGGGACGGTCACAGCCGGTATCTGCGCGGGTCGAGCTGCGTTGTGCTGGGCCGAAGCGGCCGGACCCGCTCGGACTCTCGCGTGCGCCAGTGGCGCCACACTTCGACCCGATCGCCTCGGCAATTCGGTCGGACCCTACCCGACAGATCTCCAGCTGGGCCGGTAAGTAATGCTCAGGTCAACCTCATGGCTGCACTCCCGATGGAGCGGCCAACTACGCACAGGAGTGAGCCACTTGTTCTTCAAGGAATCCATCGTGGAGCGCCTGCGCAAGCAGAACGGTCTGTTCAGGGACCTGCCCGAGCGGATCGAGGTGCCCGCCAGGAATGATGGCGCCGCGGCGAAGGCCAAGCTGCTCGCCGAGGCGACGCTCGACGACGTGGCGCTCGCGATTCCGGTCCTGCGGGCACGGATCGATGAGCTGGAGGCGCCGCTGTTCGCTTTGAGGCGGCTGCACGATCACGCCCGCGCCGAGGGTGTTCTCGGTGCCACCCGGATCGCCGACCTGCCGCCGCTGCCGCCGAGGTGCTGCTGATGGAGGTACCTGCCACCGGCGGCCTGCGCTTCATCAGCGCCGACCAGCGCCTGGCCGAGGCCGCGGGCAAGACCACGCTCGCGATCTTCGGACCCTCCGGGGTGGGCAAGACCTCGCTGGCGCACCGGCTGCCGCCCCAGGACACGGTGGTGGTCGACCTCGAGGCCGGGATGAAGTCGCTGCAGGGCTGGCCGGGCGACAGCATCCCGGTCCGCAGCTTCCCCGACGCGGTCGACCTCGCCTGCCTGATCGGCGGGGCCAGCCCGGCCGCCGATCCGGCCGGGTTCCTCTCGGCCGGCCACCACGCCCATGTCGCCCAGCTCTACCCGGACCTGGTCCGCCTGCTCGCCGGCAAGAGGATCGTGTTCGTCGACAGCCTCACCGACCTGACCCGGCAGGCGATGGCCTGGGCCAAGACCCGGCCCGAGGCGTTCAGCGACAAGACCGGCAAGCCGGACGTGCGCGGCGCCTACGGCCTGCTCGCCCGCGAGGTGATCGGGCTGCTCAAGCACCTGCAGCACGCGCCCGGCCGGACGATGATCTTCGTCGGCATCCTCGAGCGGGTGGTGGACGAGATGGGCCGCGAGAGCTGGCAGCCGCAGCTCGAGGGCGGGAAGGTCGGCCGCGAGTTAGCCGGCATCGTCGACCAGGTGATGAGCCTGTCCCTGTTCGACCCGGATGGCGAAGGCTGGCGCCACAACCCGGTCAGCGGCGCCGAGCGCCGGCTGGTCTGCCGCGCCGGCAACGCGTTCGGCCTGCCGGCCAAGGACCGCTCGGGCCGGCTCGGGCTCACCGAGCCCGCCGACCTCGCCGCGGTCCTCGCCAAGATCAACACCTCCTCCTGACCCCCAGATCACGGACCACGATCATGCTCGATCTCACGGCTGTCGAGCCGCAGGCCAGCGGCGATCTCATCCCCGACGGCACCTACGCCAAGGTGATCATGCATCTGCGCCGCGGCGGCGCCGACGGCCCGGGCGAGCTCGACCAGGGCCTGCTCAAGGCGTCGACCTCGCCCGGCAGCGACGTGCTCAGCCTCGATGCCGAGCTGACGGTGGTGGAGGGCCGCCACGCCCGGCGCAAGTTCTGGCAGCTGTTCACCGTCGCCGGCGGCAAGCGCGACGACCAGGGCCAGTCGATCGGCTGGAACAACACCAGGCGCACCCTGCGCGGCATGATCGACAGCGCGCTCGGGCTCGATCCCG